>JAHDQI010000107.1 GCA_018433925.1 Phycisphaerae bacterium
CCCTGAAAGTCACTGGACAGACAGAAGCTCTTGCCTTACACTCTGCGGCATGATAATAGACCCATTAAAATTTAAACCGATCTTCAAAGAGCGAATCTGGGGCGGCCGGCGTCTGGGCGAACTGTTCGGTAAAGAGCTGCCTCCGGAGCTAAAAATCGGCGAAAGCTGGGAACTGGCCGATCTGCCGACGGATCAATCACAAATCACAAACAGTCCCCTCGCAGGCCGCACCCTCAAAAGCGTCATGGAGGAGTTTGGTCCCGCCATCACCGGAGAGAACGACTACCGGCCGCCGTTTCCGCTGCTGATTAAATTGCTCGATGCCCGCGAAGTGCTCAGTGTACAGGTGCATCCCGATGCCGATACATGCAGGCGAATGGGCGTCGGCAATCCCAAAACCGAATGCTGGTACATCCTCGATGCGCCACCGGATGCATTCATTTACAAAGGTCTAAAACCGGGAACCACAAAAGATCAATTTAAAACAGCGATTGAACAGGGAACCTGTCAGCAATATCTGCAAAAAGTGCCGGTCCGGGTTGGGGAATGTCATTTTCTGCCTTCCGGCACCTGTCACGCCATCGGCGCCGGGCTGGTCATCGCCGAGATTCAGCAGCCCTCCGATACAACCTATCGCGTCTTTGACTGGAACCGGACCGATCCGCAAACCGGACAGGGCCGGACACTGCATATCGCCGAGGCACTCGAAAGCATTCACTTTGACACATCCGAGGAAAACCTCCTGCCCGCTACGGTCGGCCGACTGGTGGATGCCGACGAATTCAAGGTGGATAAAGGACATCAGATGCCCGCCTGCGAAGTGCTGCTCAGTCCGGGCGTCATGAAGGTTCTAATCGTTATCAGCGGAAAAGGAAAAATCATCTCAACCCAAAACAATGCGGTAGACGTACAAAAAGGAGACACCCTGCTCGTGCCGGCCTGCTTTGAAGGGTTTATGAAATTCGCGGAGGAAACGGAATATCTTGTCGTCACTCTGTAAATGTCAATCTGCGGAAGGAGCCGACCTGTGCTGAAAGCCGCTGAAAACCCTCCGATTACCTGGCCGGAGCATCAGTCGATTGCGGACTTTCAGGGAAGCTGGTGGGTTGCTCATACCAAAAGCCGCAATGAAAAGGCCCTGGCCTGGCAGCTCGTGAAAAAGGAAGTGCCCTATTTTCTGCCCATGACCTGGAAGGTCAGCCGAAAAAAGGGCCGGACATTGCGATCGCTGATGCCGATTTTTCCGTGTTACCTGTTTTTCTGCGGGCAGGAAAGCGAGCGGCTGGAAGTCCTCAA
>JAHDQI010000295.1 GCA_018433925.1 Phycisphaerae bacterium
GGCCTTTCGAAACAGCGGCATCATGATTCACTGCCAGTACCCGGAAAGCATGGCCATCGGCCAGAGCTTCCCGGTATGCCTCGAGGTCCAGCTCCTCGGCGGAGACGGACAAAACAAACGCCCCACGGGAAACCTCTGCACGCCCGGAACGCATGTGGTCATGGACGGCCGCCTTGTCACCGATCACTGCGTCACTTCTTCATCCGATACATACCACGGCGACCAGTGGGTCTCAGCGGAAGTTGAGGTCCGCGGCGGCCAACTCATCCGCCACATCATCAATGGCCGAACGGTTATCGAATATGAACAGCCCCAACTGGATGAAAAAGACGGCGATGCCAAAAAACGGCTCGAAGAGGGAGCCCCAATGAAGATCACGGAGGGCTATATTTCCCTCCAGGCCGAAAGTCACCCCGTCGAATTCAGAAAGATAGAACTGCTGCCGCTGGAGGAATAAAATCCTGTTTTAAGCAAAATGTGCTTCCACCAGATCGCAGAGAATATGGTAGGCGAGCTGATGGATTTCCTGTACCGTGGAGGTCGGCCCCTCGATACAGATCGTAACATCGGCCAGCTCCTCAAGAGGGGATTTTTTTGTCCCGGTAAAGCAGAGAATCCGGGTCCCGATTTCTTTCGCCAGCAGGGCCGCCTCCAACACGTTTTTCGAGGTTCCGCTGGTCGAAAAGGCCCACAAAACGTCTCCTTTTTTCGCCAGCGCCTCAACCTGCCGGGAAAATATTTTTTCAAATCCGTAATCATTACTCACCGAAGTCAGGATCGACACATCGGCGGTCAGGGCCGTCGCGGGCAGCCCTTTTCTCTCCCGCCGGAATCGGCCGACCAGTTCGCCGGCCACATGCTGGGCGTCAGCCGCTGAGCCCCCGTTGCCGCAGGTGTAAATACAACCCCCGGCCTCGAGGCAGCCGATCAGCATCTCGGCCGCCTGACGAATCGGCTCAAGGCATTCTGCCTCAAAAACCGAAAGCAGTTTTTTGTGCCGCCCAATCTCTTCGCGTATCTGTTTTTCTGGGTCCATAACTCGGAATCCTTATCAACCGTTCTTCTGAAGCCCTATCGTAATCAGGCAGAGAAAACACAGCAAGGTTTTTTATCCCTGTGTGCCGGAACCGCCTTTTTGGGGGCCTCTGCGGTCGGGTCGGCGGCTTCGCTGCCTTCCGCGGCCGGGGCGGCCGCGGGATTGGGAGCCGGTTTTTTTGCCCGGCGGTTTGTTCAGGTCCGGTTCCGGTCCGATCCAGACCGGCTTTAGGATGTGATTGACCCGAAGGAGGGTCCGCAATCTTCGCAGGTCCTGGGAACTGTAAAAGGTCAGGGCAATGCCCTTGCGTCCCATTCTCGCGGTGCGGCCGGTACGGTGCGTATAGGCCTCGGTATTGTGAGGAAAATCATAATTGATGACATGGCTGGTATGGCTGAAATCCAACCCCCGGCTGGCAATGTCGGTAGCGATCATATAGCGGATGTCCAGTCGCTTGAATCGTCTGAACAAACTGGTTCGCTTGGATTGTTCCAAACCGCCGTGTATGATTTCCACGGAATCCAGTTCCTTTTTCAGGTGGCTATACAGGGTTTCGCTGTTGCGTCGGCTGTTGCAGAAAAGGATGGCCTGTTTTGGGGTGTTTTCCCGCAGATAATCCATCAAGGCCTGAAGCCGATGATGGGGCCGAATCTGCATGAATGAATGAACCAGATTTTCGGGGGCAACCTTATCAATGTTCAGCTCAATGATGTCCGGGTCTTTCAGGTACCGTTTGGCCAGCGCCTTGATTTCCTGCGGCATAGTGGCACTGAACAAAAGCGTCTGATGCTCATGGACCAAACAGGAGAACAGGAATTCCACATCGGTCAGAAAGCCCATATTCAGCATTTCATCCGCTTCGTCCAGCACAAACGTCCTTACCTGTGACAGGGAGAGCGGGGTGTTGTAGAGCAGGTCAATCAGCCGGCCCGGCGTGGCCACTAAGATATGCACACCGTGAGCCAATTTACCTTTCTGGATATCCATTGAAAAACCGCCGTAGACGGCAAAGGCCTGCACCCCGGCGAACTTGGCGATCTTACCGATTTCCTCAACATACTGGAGGGCCAATTCGCGGGTCGGCACGACGATCAGGGACTGCACCGTATTCTGCTCCGGATCGACCCGCTGGACAAGGGGGATAGCGCAGGCGGCGGTCTTGCCCGATCCGGTCTCGGCCTTGGCGATCAGGTCGCGTCCGGCCATGATCGGTTCGAGGGTTTGCTGCTGAATGGGGGTCAGCTCTTCGTAGCCCATTTTCTGCAGGGCCTTAAGAATTTCAGGTCGCAGATTTAATTCACTGCATTTCATACAGCCGGTTCCTCACGTTTTTCCTGAATCAAGTATATCCTCAGAGTAAGCATTTTTAGTTGTCTTTGTTATCGGGCAGCGGACGAATCCAGATATTTCGGTAACGGACGGGATTGCCGTGATCCTGCAGGGAGACAGGCAGTTTTTCGGGATGCGGTTCGTACGGGGGGCGCTGCTTCCAGGCCGTCGGCCCGGTGAGGATCCAGCCGTCCTGCACGAGCACGCCGTTGTGGAGAACCGTAACATCGGCCGGGCGGACGAGTTTTTCGCCCTCGAATTTCGGGGCATGAAAGATGATATCGTAAGTCTGCCACTGGCCCGGGGCCCTGCAAACATTGACCAGCGGGGGGTTTTGACTGTAGATCGCACCGGCCTGCCCGTCTGCATACGTAAGATTGTTATAGGAATCGAGGACCTGAACCTCATAGCGGCCCATGAAAAAGACCCCGCTGTTGCCGCGTCCCTGGCTGTCGCCTT
Source organism: Phycisphaerae bacterium (assembly GCA_018433925.1). GTDB lineage: Bacteria > Planctomycetota > Phycisphaerae > Sedimentisphaerales > Anaerohalosphaeraceae > JAHDQI01. Next base: position 2,825 of record JAHDQI010000295.1, read on the forward strand.
TGACGGCCGCGGGGGCAGCCCACTCAATATGCAGTTGGCAGGAACCGAAGACCTCTTTTGTTTCGATGTCGCCGGTTTGGGGAACGACTTCCAAATAGCCGTTTTCGACCTTCCAAAGAGCGGGCTGATTGGGTTGTTTGGTTCCTTTCCAGGCCGACAGGTCTGTGCCGTCAAAGAGCACGACGGCATCCGATGGGGGCAGACGATCTTCGGTGCCCGGTGTGACCACCGGGGGGATCGGACGTTGGGGATCGTGTACCTGCCAGGTATAATTCGCATCAGGATTATCAAAGTTGGTAGAATGCTGCCCTGTGCATCCTGTCCAGAGTGCTCCGAGCGCAATCATAAGAATCATCGATCCGATTTTCATGGTTTATCTCCTGTTTTCAGTTTTCGCTTAATTCGGTATTGTATGGGCAGGCGGGATCATTGTACAGGGTTAAATTGGTCGATTTATTTCATCGATTATGGCCTGAATATAGTCATCGATTTGGGCTTTGAGGGATTGGGAGAGGTCCATTCGCTGGGTAATTTCGGCCGGTTCGATGCCGAAAAAGACGATCTGGTCAGGGCATTCGTCCAGTTGCCGGGCCAGTTCGATGACCCTGAGGATGTCCACTTCGTGGAGAGACTGGTGGGCCAGTTTTTTGACGGTTCGGACCTGGCCGGGGGTAAAGCGGCGAAGTGTGCCGGGTTCGGCGCCCATCAGGGCACAATCGATGAGGACGGCTTTTTTACGGCCGGCGATACTGTGAAGCAGGTTCATGCCTCCGGTGCCGCCATCGAGAAATTGAACAGACTCGGCTCCGGGGACGCTGCCGGCGGCCGCCAGATCGGTCAACTTCTCGATAAGGGCCGTTCCGATGCCCTCATCGCCCATGAGCGGATTACCCAAGCCGATGACAATGGTTTCTTTCATTGTTAATACCTTCGTGCTTATAATTTTGATTTTTCGGATTATAAAAGAATCGATCAGATGTTTTTATCATAAAATAAAATATTACCCTCATAAAAGCTGTTTTTGTGGTTGAAAACTCGGATTTTTTGCGGTTTTGTGGGTATTATTCCTGATGCCAAGTTTGTCCATTCCTTTTCCTTTTTTGTCCGTTTTTTGTTCTGTTTTTTCCGCTTTTTGTCCGAAAATAGCCGGTTTTTTTCCTGTTTTTTCCGAGTTTTTCCACGATTTGATTGGGTCAAAGAGAAAAGAAATGAGGAAACCGCCTTTGGCGGTGGCCGATTTTAAACCCCCTCCCCCTTCGGGCAGGCCCCCTTGACA
>JAHDQI010000168.1 GCA_018433925.1 Phycisphaerae bacterium
GGCCGCGGCAGAAACAAATACCGGAAGGAACCGTTTCAGTAGACTTGCCTTGTTCATCGTCTGATCCTCTCCATAGGGTTCTCGATAGACGGCAGTATAAAAAACCTCTTCGTAAACAGCAAGACAAATTCCCACGCCGCGTTTCCCGTCAACAAAATAGTAACAACCAAACACAAACTTTCATATTTTTTAAAATCCAAAATCTTCGGCCTGTTGTTAGGGAATCATTGTTCGTCAAGGAGTGTCTCCTTTTTTAAAGGGCCCGCCTTGAGCGGATGAGTGAATGTCTTTCATTGTTCCTTCTGGACAAAACAGATCCGTCGATTTATATTATAGATAGATACCCCCTCGGAGAGAGCATCTCCGAGCCGACGCCCTGAAAAGGGCGTTTCTTTTTGCGCAAAATTTTAGTCCATGATCTCCCTGTATTCCTGACCGTCCTTGTCCACATCGAACCGTTTGCGCGACTCCCCCGGCCCCAAAATCCCGATTTTGAAATTTTTTTTTACTCCTTCTGCCGCTTATGGTTAGGGGATTTCCGCCAACGCAAAAAGCCGGAAATTTCGAAGCGTTTGTGCAACTACGCGCCCAGGGTAGAGGGACAGGTTTTTCCCTCAGAAAGAGAAACGGAATAAAAAGGAGGCAGAAAACTAAAAACGAAGAACGAAAAAAGGAAAAAGAGGTTCACTATGATTATGCTCAAAAATCCGCCGCCGGCATCCGGGCCGCCGGCCCCGCACGGCAGGACCGCTTCAACGCGGGTCCGTCTGTCAGAAAAGCAAAAGGCCTTTCTCGGTGCCGTCTTCAGCGACAACCGAACAGTCAGGCAGGCAATGGAGACCCTGCGCATACGCCCCGCGATCCTCTGTAACTGGCTCCAAAAACCGCCGTTTATGCAAGCCCTTCAGGACCGGCTGTCCGTCTATCAACGGCAGATTCAGATCATGGCCTCACGCGAAGCGGTGCCGGCGATTGATTCGATGATGCTTTTTTCAGATTCCGGGGATCCCCAAAAGGCGCATCAGGCATGCCGCGACCTCTGGAAGACCTACCGCGGCTTTCAAAAGGCCGCCCAAAACGGCAATCCGTCCAAACATCAAAACAACGGCAATCAACGAAAGGAAAAAGTCATGGAAACCAAACTCGTTTTACAGAATCCCAAACATCTGACCCGCAAGCAGACATGCTTTTTGAAGGGCGTCCTTGAGGAGGAGCAGTCCATGGAACAGGTGATGGAAGAAAACAAAATATCGCCCCGCATGCTTCACGCATGGCTTCAGCAGCCGCGTTTTCTGCAGGCCGTGGAAATCCGCATGGCCCGGTTTCATCTCCAGGCCAGGATCGAGGCCGCCAGGTCCGCATGTCAGGCCGTCCATTCACTGACCGACCTCGTCTGCCGAAGCGTCAAGCACGATGTCGTCCGGCAGGCCGGCATGGACCTGCTCAAAATCCATCATGCCCTCGATGCCGACTGGACGAGCGGAAAGGTGGCTCAAAAATGTGCGCCGACAGCGAAGACTCCTGTAAAGCTGGCTCAAAAAGGTGCGCCGCCGGTCCTCAGCCGCCCAAAAATGTGCGCCGCGGTGCGCCAAAAAACAAAGAATCCGCGTTTCCGTTTCATAATCGCCGAAAACTGCAAAAACAATCAAGAGACGGGAAAAAACACGTGAAAATTTCCGACGGCTTACGGCTCCGGGCGGCGGCATTCGTGAAAGGGACTTGCCAAACGGAGGGCGGCCGGTACAATAGA
>JAHDQI010000393.1 GCA_018433925.1 Phycisphaerae bacterium
GTAAACGGATACGCCACCCGCCCCAGCCGGTTTTGATAACATTCGGCCGAGTGCCGATCCAGCTTCGGATCGCCGATGGATCCGGAAAGGAGATAGTCGCCGGGCGGAACATTCTCAACCCGCAGAGTGCCGTCAGAATCCACAATCACGGATTCATGAAACCCCATCCCAGACCGTCCCAGCAATTCTTCCATCTTCTTCCTATACTCCTTCCAGGCCGGCGACTGCATCCATTCCTGCTGCCACCGCTGTTTTTCTTCCAGGGTCATGACAAAATAGGTCTCGGGCATTTCAAAGGATGGAGATTCCAAGGTCTCTCTTTTTACGGCGGTTTGGATAGCCAGATCCACATGGTCGTATGAACGGCCCCGCATTTCCGCGGGCAACAGAAGTCGGCCGGTTACGTTTCGCCCGCCTTGCCCGAGGATCACCTCGGCGGTCTGCCCCGGCTCGACCTGGACAACCGTGGTATTCATAGACCGGCTGGCCCCGCTTTCAAGCGGGACCATGCGGGAGACCTGGATGCGCCCGGGGAACAGACGGCGGCAGGAAAATTTCCCATTTTCGTCCGTGGTCACCTTCGAGGTAATACTGATATGCCCGTAGTCGCCCTCGATAAAAGAAGGATGCTGAGACAGGGCCAGGATTTGATTGGGCGCGGGTTTATTGCTCAGGTACACCATTCCTTCCACCGCACTCCACGGCTGCAAGACGACCGTTCCGGTCTGCTCAAATTCCCGGTCCGGGATCATCGCCCCGCCGGCCTCATGCAGAACCACCAGGCAGTAAGGCGCCTCCACCGGCGAAAGCTGAAACCGGCCCTCTTCGTCGGTTCGATCGAAAATGATCCCTGCCTCGTGATGTCGGATTTTGCCGTTATTAATTTGCAGGAAATAATTTTGATTGGGCACATAGACTTCCGCCAGGGCCGCCGGCTGCCCGTCAGGCAAAAGCACCACCCCTCCGGGCCCCTGCCCTCGGTATAGCACGATATCCTCCA
>JAHDQI010000066.1 GCA_018433925.1 Phycisphaerae bacterium
CAAAGCCGCTGAAATGCGGTGGCCGCAGCGGCAAAAATGAGAGAAAGAACTGTATTTTTGTGATCGATCGTTCAAATTTTTACTCAAATTTTAGAAACTGAAAATTTGGCCCTCTAAACTGAAATTTTTAGAGGTGCCCTTGATCTTTAATGTAATTTAATTGAAAAGGAGCGTATAATGGATTCTTTTGAAAACCTGATGGCGACATTGTTAGAGTTTCAGGGGTATTGGACTAAGACAAATTTCAAAGTTGAACTTACAAGGCAAGAAAAGGAAAGGATTGGAAGGCCGACTTGTCCACGATGGGAACTGGATGTAATCGCTTACAAACCGTGTGAAAACGAACTGTTAATCGTCGAGTGCAAATCTTACATGTATTCCAACGGGGTAACGTGTAACGGCGTTGCAGGTAAAAATCAGAGAGATAGAGGTCGGTATAAGCTTTTTAATGAATCTGGGTTGTTAACTGTAATAAAACAAGCGTTAAACAGACAGCTTCAATTAAACGGCCTAAAACCGAGAATAAAGCTTTGCCTTGCGGCCGGTAATATTAGAAATGGAGATCGTGAGTCCATTCTAAGATATTTTAACAGAAGAAGACACTGGCTGCTTTTTGATAAAGAATGGATAGTTGAGGCGTTAAATAAATATGCTAAATTGGGTTATAATAACGAAACTGCATCTGTTGTTATGAAATTGATAAATCCCGATACAACTCAGAAGAAATGGAAAAAGATCAAGAAAACAAAGAAAAAATGATACGTGTGACAATTGATTAATGTGTAATCGCCACTACTTCATCTGACAAACAGCAGCATTTTGTTCAATGATTGTCTGTAAGCTTTCGTCCAGTTTTTGGCTTTCGCTAAAGGCAATGAGTTTTCAAATGTTGCCATCGGAGTCTTGCCGTAATAACAATATCTTCCGGTTATCGTTTTTGGGATGATTTGGATTGTTTGAGGATTGGGTGGCGGCCGGGGATATCAATAAAATGGGGGGAGATTACCTTGTTTGGGGGCGTGATCGTTTTGCTTGCCTATTTTTCATGGCGGGGGTACAATACCACTCTTTTGTTTCAGCGGGTATTATTGAGATTAGAGAAACGTGGATTTTTAAGGGATGAAAAAAGGATAAAGAATGGCTAATTTTTATCGGGATAATGATGATATTCAGTTTTTGATGCAGCATATTGACCTGGGGCCGCTGGCGGAGATGGCCGAGCGGGGGTTTCGGTTTGCCGGGGAGTATGAGACGGCCCCGGCGGATGCGGCCGAGGCGATCCGGAATTATGACCTTGTGCTGAACGCGCTGGGGCAACTGAGCGGGGATTTTATCGCGCCGCGCAGCGAGGGGATTGACCGGGAAGGCAATACCCTCAACGAGGACGGCTCGGTGAGCTATGCCCAGGGGATTGCCGAATCACTGAATGCGCTGGCCCAGGCGGATGTGATGGGCTTTACGCTGCCGCATGAGTACGGGGGGCTGAATTTCCCGAGCACGATTTATTCGATTGCCATTGAGATTGTTTCGCGTGCGGATGCGGCCCTGATGAATATCTTCGGCCTGCAGGGGATCGCCGAGACGATTAATTTCTTTGCCGATGAGACGATCAAGAGGAAGTACCTGACGGATTTTGCGGCGGGGAAGGTGACCGGGGCGATGGTGCTGACGGAGCCGGATGCCGGGTCGGATTTGCAGGCGTGCAAGCTGAAGGCCTTTCAGGACAGCGACGGCCACTGGTATCTGCACGGGGTCAAACGGTTTATCACGAACGGCTGCGGGGAGGTGCTGCTGGTGCTGGCCCGTTCGGAATCGGACCGCAGCGGGGGGCTGGGGCTGAGTTTGTTTGTCTGCGACCGGGGTCCGACGGTGAAGGTTCGCCGGCTGGAAGACAAGCTGGGGATTCACGGTTCTCCGACCTGCGAGCTGTTTTTTGATCATACGCCGTGTGAGCTGATCGGGGAGCGGCAGCGGGGCCTGGTGACGTATGTGATGAGCTTGATGAACGGGGCCCGGATCGGGATTGCCGGGCAGTCGATGGGGATCGCGGAGGCCGCTTACCGGATTGCGCGGGATTATGCACACAGCCGTCAGCAGTTCGGGGTGCCGATCGAGAAGCTTCCGGCGGTGCGGGACCTGGTGATCGGGATGAAGACGGAGATTGAGGCGGGCCGTGCGCTGCTGTATGAGACCAGCCGCGTGGTGGATCATGAAGTGGGTCTGAGCAAGATTGTCGAGGATCCAAGCGAAAGCAAGGAGGCCCAGAAAGAGGCCAAACAGAAGCTGCGGACGATCAAGCGTGCGGCGGGGATGCTGACGCCGATGAGCAAGTATTATTGTTCGGAGATGTGCAACCGGGTGACGTATGACGCGATCCAGGTGCTCGGGGGCAGCGGGTATATGCGGGATTACGCGAGCGAACGGCTGGCGCGGGATGCGCGGATTACGACGATTTATGAAGGCACGAGCCAGTTGCAGATTGTCGCGGCGGTGCGCGGGGTTTCGGGGGGGACGTGCGAGAAGTACCTGGCCGAGCTGGCTTCGGGAGAGTTTTCCGATTCGGTGAAGGACCTGGTCGGGCTGCTGGAAGAGGGGACGGATCGGCTGAAGCAGTGCAACGCGTACGTCAAGGAGGCGGGGGTGGATTATATGGATCTGTTCGGCCGGCCGCTTGTGGATATCGCGATTATGCTGATTACCGGGTACCTGTTTTGCGGGCAGGCGTCCAGCCGGGTGGAGATGGATGTGCCTGTGGCGAGCAATGGGCAGGCGGACGGGCCGAAGACGATTTCCATGACGAAGCGCAAGGAGATGATGGCCCGTCGGTATATCCGGCGAAACGCGGAAAAGATCCGGGCCCTGGCGGCGGAGATCTGTTCGGGCGACAGGTCCACGTTTAAGGAATACGAGGCGCTGGCCGGCCCGGTTCCGGAGCTGGGCTGATGGTTGAAAGCCAAGCTGATTTGTACTCTATTTACAGCCCTGTCAGATACGGCGGGGTTGTTTTCTGTGTTTATTCAGGGGATTTATTCTTATGCTGCGAGCGGTGATCTTTGATTTTGACGGGGTGATCGCGGATTCGGAGTTTCTGCATTATAAGGCACTGAACAAGGTGTTTAACCTGCACGGGGTGCATGTGCCGCGGGATATCCACTGGGAAAAATACCTTGGTTATACGGACCTGGAAAACATCCAGGCGGTATCGGATGATTACAAGATGAATCTGAGTCCCGGTCAGGTGCGGGAGCTGGCCCTTCAAAAGGCGGCTTTTTTTAACGAGCTGGTTCGTGAGGAGACGGCGATTCTGGAGGGCGTGGAGTCGCTGATTGAAACGCTTCGTCGTCATCACATCCGCCGGGCGATTTGTTCCGGAGCGATTCGGTCGGATATTGAACAGATGCTGGCCGGCAGCGATTTTGTGGATGCGTTTGAGGTGATTATCACCGCGGAGGATGTTGAGAAGGGCAAACCGGACCCGCAGGGGTACTTGCTGGCTCTTCGGGAGTTAAATCGGGATGAGAAAGATCCGATTTTGCCGGCACAGTGCGTGGTGATCGAGGATTCTCACTGGGGTCTGGCGGCCGCGGACGCGGCGGGGATGCACCCGGTGGCGGTGACCAATACCTATCCGGAGGAACAGCTCAGGGATAAGGCCGAGAGGGTCATTGCGCGTCTGGATGAACTGTCGATTGAGGATTTGCGTAGTCTTTGTAAGAAAAAAGAATGATTTTGTCTGGGGATTGATGCGTTTTAAATTGGGGGCTTTGGTTTGTGTATTCCCTTTTGCCGGGTGTCCAAAATAAACAAAATATTGTTTATTATGTTTGAAAATAAGGTTTTATGGGTGCTTGACTTGACTTTTGGATAATTTTCACTATACTATAGATGTTCCGTTTCCGGAGGCCGTTTATATCACGCAATTCTACACGAAAGTTGTCGTCAATTGAATTTGCGGCTCAGGGTATATAAATCCGGGAACCGATTTGTAAGTCCATAGAAAGAATGCCGAGAACCGATTGCTCGAAACGGAGTTTTTTTGCCGACTTATGTTGATTACAGTTTAATCAGCCGGATTCAGCAGGCCAATGATATTGTCGATGTGATTTCGGAGCACCTTCGTCTTGAGAAGAAGGGCCGGGAGCTGGTTGGTTTGTGCCCGTTTCATGCCGATCATCGTCCGAGCATGTATGTGAATCCGGAAAAGCAGATTTTTAAGTGCTTTTCGTGCGGGGCGGGTGGGGATGTGCTGAAATTTGTTCAGATGCGGGAGAATCTTACGTTTCCGCAGGCCCTTGAGCGACTGGCGCGGCGGGCGGGGATTGAACTGGAGAGCTCGTGGAACCAGAAGAAAGAGCGGGCGCGGCCGAGTGAGGGACAGCTTGATCCGGCTACGCTTTCGAAGATCAATGAGTGGGCCGGCCGGCTGTGGGAGCGGAATCTCTGGGACGCGGGCAAGGGCTCGGCGGCGCGTGAATACCTGCGTGAGCGTCAGATCAGCGAGCCGACGGCCCGGACGTGGAAGCTGGGGGCGGCTCTTGACGGATGGGATGATGTGGCGGGGCGGGCGGCTTCTGTGAAACTGAGTCCGAGGATGCTGATTGAGGCGGGGCTGGCGGTTCAGAAAGAGACCGGCGGCAGTTATGATAAGTTCCGCAATCGACTGATGTTCCCGATTGTTGATGTGGGGGGTCGGATTGTCGGGTTCGGCGGGCGGACGCTGGGCGATGACCCGGCCAAATACATGAATTCTCCGGCGACGGTTTTGTTTGATAAAAGCCGGTGCCTGTACGGTCTTTACCAGGCCCGTCATGCGATTGTGGAGACGGGCACGGCGGTTGTCATGGAGGGGTATACCGATGTGATTATGGCTCATCAGCACGGCATCGGCAACGCGGTGGCTTCGCTGGGGACCAGTTTTACGAGCGGACACGCTCACCTGCTTCGTCGTTTTGCGCGGCGGATTATTCTGCTGTTTGACAGCGATGCGGCGGGCCGTGCGGCCGCAGAACGGGCGCTGGAGGTCTGCCTGGCGGAAAAGATTGATATTCGTATGGCGTTTGTTCCGGAAGGCAAGGATCCCTGTGATTTTATTCTGCAATGCGGGGCGGATCGGTTTCGCGAGGTTCTGGAGGCGGCCGAGGATGTGCTGGAGTATGCCTGGAAGCGTCTGCTCGGCCGGATTGAGGCGGGGGATACCCTGGCGGGCCGCACGGAGGCGATGAAGCAGTTTCTCGGCCATGTCGCGTCGGGATTGTCCGCGGGGAAGGTTGACAGCGTATCGAAAACCCTGGTTTTGACTCGGCTGAGCGACTTGCTGGGACTTTCGGCGGGTCGTGTGGAAGCGGAATTGAAAAAATTCATGAAAAAATCCTCTTTTTCCGATTCTGCAAGTCAAAACAAGGGTCCGATGCGGAATTATATAATAGAGGCCCAGCGAGAGATTCTCGAGGTTCTTCTGAATGAGCCGGGTTTGCTGGCTGAGCACAGCGGGGAGGTAACGGCCTCGTTGTTTTCCGATCCGGATTGCCGTGAAATTGCGGAGGTTCTGCTGGGCTTTTTGAACGCGGGGATCGAGCCGACCGCGGCTCAGTTATGCGGCCGGATCGAGTCTCCGGAGGTGACAAACCAGGTTCTTGAATTGCAGGAGAAGGGCGCGGAGCGGGGTCATTTTCGCCTGCGTCTGGAGCAGGCGGTCGAGGTGCTTCGGTCCGAGCGGCAGCAGCGGGAGAAAGAAAGCGCCAAGTCTCGACTGAACGAGGATGAAAAGGAATCGCTGCGAAGGATCAGTGAGATTTTGAAAAGTCAGAAAGGCAATCTGCGATCCGGTGTGTTAAAATCCTGACCGGATTTGACGATCTGTAGACCATGACCAGGATTTGACGGAGTGTATAACTAAGGAATAGAATGGCTTCGAAGAAACCCATTAAAAAAGACCCACCGGACAAAGAACTCGATCTTGAGGAAGGATTCGAAGAGGTAGAAGAGATCGAGGTTGAGGGGCTTGATTCGGTTGAAGAATTTGAGGACGAAGAGGACTCCGTGGAGGATCCCGACGCGGCTGTTGCTTTGAAAGAACCGGCGGCGGTGAAGGAGCCGATGGCGATTCCTCCCGGTGACGGCAGCGAGTCCAGCCAGCCGGAGCGGATTCTTCTGATTGAAAACACCATTCAGGCGATCATCAAGAAAGGCAAGGACAAGGGATACCTGACCTACGAGGAGATCAATGACGATCTTCCGGATGAGGTGATCAGCCCGACCCGCCTTGATAACCTGCTGATGACACTCGATGAGGCGGGTGTGCAGTTGGTTGACGAGTCGGATGTGCCGCGGCTTCAAAAGGCGGCGACGGATGAATCCGACGAGGAGTTTGACAAGGAGGTCGAGGTCGAGGATGATTTGGCCCTTGAGGAGCAGTTGGAAGAGAGCGACGGGCGTCGGATTGACGACCCGGTGAGGATGTACCTGACCCAGATGGGGGAGATTCCTCTGCTTTCCCGGGAAGAGGAAATCAGTCTGGCCCGGAAGATCGAATTTACGCGTCTGGCGTTTCGTCGGAAGGTTCTCGAATGCGATTACAGCGCCCGCAGCGCGGTGGACATTCTCCAGCAGGTGGACGAGGGATCGCTTCCGTTTGACCGTACGATGAAAATGAGCAGCGGGGAATCCGAGGTGCGCGCGTTTGTTAAGAATCGCCTGCCTCAGAACCTGAACACCATCTCCAAGCTGCTGGACCGGGACCAGGATCTATTTGTCCGCTCACTGGCCTGCGAAACGGTTGAACAGGCCAAGCAGCACATTCGTCAGATGCACCGGAATCGCCGGAAGGTGGCGACGCTGCTGGAGGAGTTGTCTCTTCGGACGAGCCGGATTCAGCCGATGATGAAAAAGCTGGAGGGGATTCATTTCAAGATGCTTCAGCTCCAGGCGACCATCTCGGCCGGTCCGACGCGGGACTATGCGGAGGAGGATATCCAGGCGATGAAGCAGGAGCTGGAGGGGCTTCAGGAACTGGTGCTGGAGACGCCGCGTCAGCTTTCCAAGCGTCTTCGCGCGATGCGTGCGGTGTTTGCCCAGTATGAGGACGCCAAACGGAAACTGGCCGGGGGCAACCTGCGTCTGGTTGTTTCGATTGCCAAGAAGTACCGCAACCGGGGTTTGAGCTTTCTGGATATTATCCAGGAGGGCAATACCGGGCTGATGCGGGCGGTGGATAAATACGAGTATCGTCGCGGGTATAAGTTCAGCACGTACGCGACGTGGTGGATTCGTCAGGCGATAACGCGGGCGATTGCCGATCATGCGCGGACGATCCGGATTCCGGTGCACATGATTGAAACGATGAGCAAGCTGCGGACAATCAGCAAGAATCTGCTGCAGAAGCTGGGCCGTGAGGCGACGATTGAGGAAATTGCCAACGAGGCGGAGATGTCCATCGCCGAGGCCCGGCGGGTCCTGAAGATCAGCAAGCATCCGTTCAGTCTGGACCGGCCGATCGGGGAGAGCGAAGACAGCTATTTCGGCGACTTTATCGAGGATGAAAGTGTGGAATCTCCGGTTCAGTCGGCGGCCCAGGAAATGCTGAAAGAACGGATCGATGAGGTTTTAAAGACGCTGACTTATCGGGAACGGGAGATTATCAAGCTGCGCTACGGGATCGGCGACGGGTATACTTATACGCTGGAGGAGGTGGGGCGGATCTTTAAGGTTACGCGGGAACGGGTTCGGCAGGTGGAGGCCAAGGCCATCCGCAAATTGCAGCACCCGGTTCGCTCGCGGCGGCTGGAGGGCTTTCTGGACAGCAAAACCACGACGCCGGCGCCTGCGGTTCCGCCCACATAAACACAGGCGAGAACGGATGCAAAAGCCACTTTTCATGTCCCCTTCCGGTTCGGGTACTTTGAAGGGGTTTTTCTCGAATTATCCGCCCCTATTGAGTCACGTTTCGGCTTTTATTTTCCGAAGAGAAGGTGAGGCGATCTCCTTGAACAGACAGAACGAACAAAAACGGATTTGGAATTGTTTCTTTGCCGCAGTCCTTGGCCTTTTGCTGTGGGGCCCGGCGGCGGGGGGGGGGCAGGACTGCGACTGTCTGCCGGAGTTTCCGGTCGAGGAATTTTCCCTGGTCCAGGCCAGTAAGCGTCCGCTTGTCCAATCCCTTCTGGAGGGGGATTTCGAAACCGCGGAAACGCTGCTGGACTGCGGGCCAGATCCGAACAGTCCGTTTGCCTGCCAGGTAAGGTCTCTTCTTGCCACCCAGCGGCGCGGGCAGCAGCAATGGCAGGAGCGGGACCTTCAACACCTCCGGCAGCTTCGTGAACAGATCGAGGCGGCCAGGGCGGCGGCCGAGCAGTCGCCGCCGGCTCGTCCGGAGGAGATTCTGTCGCTGCTTGCGCAGATGCGTCAACGATCTGATTTGACGGAGCCGAACGCCCGTGATGATGCCTTCGCTTCGATACTGATTGAGCAGGTTCGGCAGCGAATTGAAAACTGGCAATCGCACGGAGAATACGAAAAGGCCTGGCGGTACGGTTTTCGCACGCTTTTTCGGATGAACCCGGAGGATCCCGAAATCGGGCAGGAGAGGAAGCATCTTCTTCGTAAAGTTTCGATTGAATATAATCTGACCCCGATTGTTTGTCCGGGTCAGCCGGATCCGTATGCCAAGGTTCGGGCGGAGGTGCTGTATCGGGCCCTCGTGTTTCTGCATGAACGGTATGTTTCTCCGGTGAATTATTCGAGTCTGATTGAGGCGGCGGTGGATTATGCGGGGGATGTCGGGGAGGCGCTGGCGTCCGGCCGGGAGGACTTTCTGTATCGGGCTGATCCGAACCGTGTGCTGGCGTGGAATACGGAGATTGCGCTGATGAGGGAGTCATCGCCGGCCGGGGATGAGACGGATTTTCTTCCCGGTTTGTGTGTGCAGCGGATTCAGCGGATTCTGGAGCTGAATAAGCGGACGCTTCGGCTTCCGGAGGGTTTTCTGGTGCATGGCCTGGCGGAGGTGATGCTGGGCGAGCTGGATCCGTATACGGAGATTGTCTGGCCGAGCCAGTCGGACGAGTTTGACAAGCAAATGACGGGGGAGTTTGCCGGAGTGGGCATCCGGATCACGCTGGACGGCAAGAAACTGAAGATTCTGGAGGTGGTTTCGGGGACGCCGGCGGCGGAAAGCGGCCGTTTGAAGGCGGATGACTGGATTACGGCGATTGACGGCACGTCCACGATGTCGCTGCCTTTGACTTGCGCGGTCCGTCAGATTTCCGGGCCGGAAGGCAGTCCGGTTGTGCTGACGATTGATCGGGACGGGCAGGAGGAGGACGTGGCCCTGCATCGCCGCAGGATTGTTTTGCCGACGCTGCACGGGACGGCGGCGAATCTGTCGCAACCGACCGAGAAGCAAGCGGACCTGTCGGCTTATCGCATCGACCGTGATCCGCGGATCGGGTACCTCTGGATCAGCAGTTTTAAGCCGGAGACCGCCTCGGCGCTTCGGGGGCTTTTGCAGCAGCTTGAGGCGCAGCGGTTGATCGGGCTGGTGCTGGATCTTCGGTCCAACAGCGGGGGGCTATTGGAGTCGGCCTCTTCGGTGGCGGATTTGTTTTTGACGGAGGGGCTTATTGTCAAGAGCCGAACGCGCGAGGGAACGGGGCTGGTACAGAAAGCCAAGCCGGATCAACTGCTGAAGGATATCCCGCTGGTGATCCTGATTGACGGGTCCACGGCCAGCGGAGCGGAGATTGTGGCCGGGGCCCTGACGGATCCGGGTCATCGCCGCGCCCTTTTGGTGGGCAGCCGCACGTACGGTAAAGGCAGTATTCAGGAAGTGGAGACGATGGCGTCCGACGGAAGCCGGATGAAGTATACGCGCGCGTTTTACACGCTGTCCGGGGATCGGCCGGTGGCGAATCGCTATCAGCTTCGCAGGCAGGGGCGGACGGATTGGGGGCTTGAGCCGGATGTGGAGGCGGTTGTCCAGCGGCATCAGGCCGGGATTCTTGAACAGAGCCGGCGGGATCTGCGGCAGTTCTACGCTGAGCGAGCCCAATCAGGCGAGGAGGCGCTTAGCGAGCAGGAGCTTGAGCTGCTGGATTCGCTTGTTCAGAGCGATCCGCAACTGGCAACGGGTCTGACGATATTGAAGGCGCAGATTCTGGCCGCGGGGATCGAGCTGCAAAACCAACAGGATTACGTGCGCAGCGAAACGGTTGCGCAGTCTGATTAATCTCCTTTTTTTGAATTTTTGGGGGAAAAGAACAAATTTTATTCCTACTCGTAGAATAGGGATATGGGAATAAGCGAAAGGTTTGCGAATGTCTGACACCCTGTTCAATTTGTTGCGTGAGTTTTGGGGGACACTGGCGGAGATGTCGCCTTACCTGCTGTTTGGGTTTCTGATCGAGGGGCTTCTGAGTGTGTGGATTTCGGCTCAGCAGGTTCAGCGTCATCTTGGGGGTCGCGGGTTCTGGGCGGTGGTGAAGGCCTCGCTGTTTGGGGTTCCGCTTCCGTTGTGTTCGTGCGGGGTGATTCCGGTTTCGATGTCTTTGTATAAGCATGGGGCGGGTCGGGGGGCGACGATATCGTTTCTGCTTTCTACGCCGCAGACGGGTGTGGACAGCATTTTTGTGACGTATTCGCTTTTGGGGCCTTTTTTCGCGATTCTTCGTCCGGTTGCGGCGTTTTTGAGCGGTCTTCTGGGGGGTGTTCTGGTGAACCTTTCGGATGGGCGTATCGAGGCGGAGGGGACGGGGGAACAGCCGTGCGAGGAGGACTGCTGCGCGGCGGGTACTACGACGCCGAAATGGCGGCGTGCGCTGCGGCATGGCTTTGTGACGCTGCCGACGGATATCGGTCGGGCTATGCTGGGGGGGCTGGCGGTTGCGGCGCTGATTTCGGCGGCGGTTCCGGATGATTTTTTCGCGGTGTACCTGGCGGCCGGCAGCGGGATCGCGGCGATGCTGGTTATGATGGTGGTCGGGATTCCGGTGTATGTTTGCGCGACGGCTTCGGTGCCGGTGGCCGCGGCGCTGATTGAGAAGGGACTTTCGCCCGGTGCGGCGCTGGTGTTCTTGATGACCGGTCCGGCCACGAACGCCGCGGCGCTGACGACGCTGTGGGGGGTATTGGGCAGACGAACGGCGATTTTATATTTGCTGACGGCGGCCGGCGGGGCCCTGGCGGCGGGGCTGCTGGTTGACTTTTTCCTGGCCGGACGGGATGTGACGGAGATGATTGATGCGCATGGCCTGATGCTGCCGGGCTGGGCGGAGCATCTCAGCGCTGTTCTTTTGCTGGCGGTATTGGGGGCGGGTGTGTATCGAAAGACGTTTTTGAAGACGGAGTAAGTTCCGGCCGCCGCGGTTATTCTGTTTGAGCGAGCTGACGCGGATGAATATTTTCCCGGGTTCGCTCAACCAGGCAGACTAATTCGGTCACCGTGCTTTGCAGTTGATCGGCCTGGTGCTGGAGTTCCACGGACGAGCTGGCCGATTCCTCTGCGGTGGACGCGTTTTCCTGAGTGATTTCATCCATTTGGCTGATTGCGGCCGCGATTTGTTCTACGTTTTTGGCCTGTTCGGTGCTGGCTTGCGCGATTTCGCTGATTATATGGGCGGTCTTTCCGACACTGGAGTCAATTTCGGTTAGCGTTTTGCTGACTTCTGCTACGATAGAGACTCCGTTATTGGCCTGGTTGACGGCCTTCTCAATGAGATTTGAGGTATTTTGCGCGGCCTCGGCGCTTTTGAGAGCCAGACTGCGAACTTCTTCGGCCACCACGGCAAATCCTTTTCCGGCTTCTCCGGCGCGGGCTGCTTCCACAGCGGCATTGAGGGCCAGCAGATTGGTCTGAAAGGCGATTTCATCGATGACCTTGATGATCTTGGCGGTTCCCTCGGAACTTTCTCGGATGTTCTCGATGGCCTGACTCATTTTCTCGATGGCCCCGTGTCCTTGTTCCGTTTTGTGTCTTGCTTCGGCGGCCAGGGTATTG
>JAHDQI010000153.1 GCA_018433925.1 Phycisphaerae bacterium
CCGATATGCTGACTTCCTATCGACGAATCAAGGATCATGCTTTCAATATCGCGGAAGTCCTGGCCGGCGAAAAATGAGAGGTTTCCCGGTTTCGGGGCGGCCGGCCGGAGCCTGTTTTTCGAATTCTCAAAATATAGTTGCCCGATCTGTTGCGGGCGGCTACAATAACCGTCATGAATAAAGGAAGGAGTCACATACGGGTATCGACTTCGCCCCGCCGGACGGCAGGGGGCCTCATGTTCTGTCTGTTGATCGCCGTGATGCTTTCTTCCGGCTTCTCAGAGGCCGACCTGCCTGCGGCCGAGGCCCCCCAGCCAACCGCAAAAGCCGTTGTTATCACCTGCCACCAAATGATCGATGACGGACTTTACCGTTCCATTGTCCGCAGGGCGGACCGGGCTGTCGAAAACGGCGCCGATTATCTCTTTCTCGATATCAGCACCTACGGAGGTCTTGTCCAGAGCGCCGATGACATCAGCAAATACCTGATTCTCGAAGTCAGTAAAAAGGTTCATACCGTCGCTTATGTCAGTACCGAAGCCATCAGCGCCGGGGCCATGATCAGCACCTCCTGCCGGGATATCCTCATGCGGGAAAATACCACGATCGGCTGCAGCGCGCCGGTCTCGATGGGGAGCGAGCTGGAGGGAGCCGAACGCGAAAAAATTGAAAGTTTTGTCCGGGTCACATTCAGCAGGGCGGCCGAGGCCAACGGATACCCCGAAGCCCTCCTGAAAGCCATGGTCAGCCAGGATCTCGAGGTCTGGCAGGTCAAAAATCGCCAAACAGGCGAAAGTGAATATTTCGAAACGGAATTTCTGCCCGAGGACCCGAATACCTACGATCTGTCGCATAAAAAGCTGATCGTCAAGGAAGGGGAGCTGCTGACCCTGACGGCCGCCAAAGCGAGGGAATACGGCATTGCCCGCGCCGTGGTCTCGAATCTGGAGGAAGCCATCGGCTTCATTGAGCAGCGCGACGGGGTGACCTTTGAACAGCCGATCCTGACCCTCGAAACCAACTGGTCGGAAGAACTGGTCCGGTTTATGAATTCCCCGGTCGTCGTCAGCATTCTTGTCCTCGGCATCCTGCTGGGCATCTATGTGGAATTGAACACCCCGGGACTGGGTCTGCCCAGTATGTTGGCCGTTTCCTGCCTGATCATTCTGGTCGGCAGCAAATACCTCATCGGGCTGGCCAACTGGATCGAAGTGGCGATTTTGGTCCTCGGTGTGATCCTGCTTCTGATTGAAATTTTCATTATTCCGGGCTTTGGCCTGACCGGCGCCGCCGGGATATTCTGCATCTTTGCCGGCCTGTTCGGAATGCTCATTAAAAATGCCCCCGATGAACTGCCCTGGCCCCGTGAACCGCTTGAATGGGACATCCTGATCGATAACCTGGCCGGAATCTCAGGAGGATTTCTCGTCTTCCTGATCGTGGCCTACCTCCTGGCCAAATATGTCATGCCCAAAGGCTTGTTCATCCGGGGCCTGGTTCTGACCGATACCGTTCCGGCCGCGGCCCTGCGCATCAGTGCCACCGGAGCCGATGAATCGAGCCAATCCGAACTGCAGATCGGGGATATCGGCCGGATTGTCAGTGTGTGCCGGCCCGCCGGGCAGGCCCGGTTCGGCGACAGAATTGTGGATGTCGTATCCCAGGCGGATTTCATCGAAACCGGGAAAAAAGTCGTTGTCCGGCAGATTCGCGGAAACCGGGTCGTGGTGCAAGAGCTTGAGGAGGATCAAAACTAATCATGGATATCCTGTGGATTGTCCTGGCCGTGTTTTTATTTATCGTTTGCGCGATCCTGCTGGTCATCGAAATCTTTGTCCCCAGTTTCGGCATTTTAAGCGTTTGCGCCATCGCCTGTTTGATTGCCGGCGGAACCATCTTCTTTGATTACGGACTTGTTTCCGGTTGGGTCGGCGTGGGGATTGCCGCCGTTGTGATCCCGATTATCTGGATCCTTACTTATCGCCTGTTTCCCAAAACGTCGATCGGCAAAAAACTGATCCTCGAAAAGCCCGATAGCGGCAGGGGGGATGCCATCCCCGATCACGATCAGCTTCAGACGATGCTGCACAAAACAGGCATTGTCAAGACGCCTCTGAGGCCGGTGGGAACCTGTGAGTTTGACGGCCAAAAGCTGGAGTGCGTCTCTGAAACGGGGTATATTGAGCGAAGCCAAAAAGTGCAGGTCATCCGTGTGGAAGGAACCCAACTGACCGTACGGCTGGTCAGTGAAGATATGCAGGACGCATAACACAACCGAATAAGACAATGTTTCAATAGAATGAAAGGAGTGACAAATGAATCTGACGCAATCCATCATGGGCGAAATTCCGGTCCAGGCGCAAATTGCCATTTTTATCGTCGTCGGTATCCTTGTTTTGGCGTTTTTGTTTGTGGTCCTCAAATACGGCAGCTTGTGGATTCAGGCATGGGTGTCCGGCGCCCGGGTGTCCTTTCTTGACCTCATCGGCATGACCTTTCGAAAAGTCAATGCCCGTACTATCGTCGTCAGCCGCATCATGGCCTCCAAGGCGGGCCTCGAATTATCAAGCTCACAGCTTGAAAGTCACTATCTGGCAGGGGGGCGCGTGCCCAATGTTGTCCGGGCGCTCATTGCCGCCGACCGGGCGAATATCAATCTGACCTGGAAGGTGGCTACGGCAATCGATCTGGCCGGACGGGATATCCTCGATGCCGTGCAGACCAGCGTCAATCCAAAGGTCATCGATTGTCCCGACCCGCGAAAAGGCAAAGAGACCGTGGACGCCGTGGCCCAGGATGGAATCCAGCTCAAAGCCAAGGCGCGGGTGACGGTCCGGGCCAATATCGACCGGCTGATCGGCGGGGCGACTGAAGAGACAATTATCGCCCGTGTCGGCGAAGGTATTGTCACGACCATCGGCAGTGCCATTACCCATAAAACCGTTCTTGAAAACCCGGACAATATCTCCAAGTCCGTCCTGTCTAAAGGACTGGATGCCGGGACGGCCTTTGAAATTCTTTCCATTGATATCGCGGATGTCGATGTCGGAGAAAACATCGGCGCTCAGCTTCAGGGCGCCCAGGCCGAAGCCGATCTCAAACGCGCCAAGGCCGAAGCTGAGAAACGACGCGCCATGGCCGTCGCCCGCGAGCAGGAAATGCTTGCCCTTGTGCAGGAAAACCAGGCCAAAGTTGTGCTGGCCGAAGCCGAAGTCCCCAAGGCAATGGCCGAGGCATTCCGGCAGGGCAATCTCGGCATTATGGATTATTACCGCATGAAGAATATCAATGCCGATACCACCATGCGCGATTCGATTGCCAAGGGGGACACCGAAAAGAAAGAGGAGTAATCGCTTATGATTGAGATAACGCCATTTCCGGTTTCGTTTGTCCTGGCGGGAATTGAAGATCTGTTCGAGCTTTTGATCCCGATCGCTTTTGTCGCGATTTATGTGGTCGGAGGTATCGTCAAATCCGTCGCGGCCAAAAAAGAGCAGGATCTGCGCAGCCAAAAAAGCGAAAAGTCATCGGAAAAAGAGGATAAAAAATATCAGCCCCTGACGTCCGCTCCAACAGAGAGCAGCCGCCGAGTGCAGCGATTGCCCTATGCCAGGGCCGCATCGCCATCGCCGCCTCGTAAATCAGCACTCGAAAAACTCGAGGAACTAAAGCAGCAGCGTCTTGAACAAATTCGCAATGCCCAAGTCCGTGCCGAACAGATTCGGATTCAACAGCAGAAACAGCAGCAAAATATCAAGATGCATTCTATCCACAAACCCACGGCATTTCCGTCGAGACCGGCAAAACCCAAACCTGTACATCGGGCACAGCAATCCATCCCCGTGGCAAAGACGATTCCGGTTGCCCAACCCGTTCACTCGTCAGCAAAACGAACCATAACAAAAATGAAAACGGGTATACCGAATCAGACGATCCTGCAGTCAGCCGAACCGCCGGCACAGCAAAACATTATCCAGATGCTGCGAAATCCGGTACAAGTCCGCCATGCCATTGTGGCCGCCGAAATCCTCGGAAAGCCCGTCTCATTGCGATAATAAAAGCCGAAAACAAAGAAAATGAAAACGCCTATCCATGCCGGATGGGCGTTTTTTATTGGAAAAAGCCCGAAAAGAACCCTTGAATTCCATTGGTTTCCGTTATTTTGAACCCCCCTATTTAGTCCCATAATATATCTTATGTTGCATTCGTGGATTTCGAAAATAGGGGGGTAAAAAATATAAGTATTTTATTTGAAACGTGTTATGGAAAATATGTCGATTAGAGGTGACTTTTCTCCGGCAGGATGTTTTCTGCGATCTCCGAAAGCCGTTTCCAATTGCTCAGTGTCCGGTCAATCAGCCCCAGATTTTCGAGTACCAACTCAATATTTTGATAGACATCCGAAGCGTCATCCTGCTGTAAAGCGGCTTTCAAGTGCCGCAAAGCCCTCGTAAATTGCTTTTGATCGCAAAACAGCACGGCCGTACGATAATGAAGCTGCATCATATTCTGGTCAATCGGCCGGCAGGTCGTAATCTGCTGAATGGCTTGTTCAACCTCGCCGTTTTCATACAGGCAAATCGCCAGCTTTGTCCGGGCTCGATAATGCGTGGCATTGATCTCCAGTGCCTTTTGAAAATACTCCATGGCCTCATCCGCTTTGCCCGAAGCCATCAGCAAAATCCCGTATTTGTAATTGACATCCGCGCACGTTGCCTGTTTGCTCAACTGTCGGTAATGCGCCCTTAAAACATCCTCCATAAAAACGGTCGATTTCTCCGCCGTCCCATGGAGCAGACAATGAGCGTCCAGCGCCGACTGAAAATACAGAGTCGCCGTTTCCATATATAGCAAGCTGCTGTTTTGCTGGATCGCCGATCCCAGCGCCAGCGTCTGACGAGCGTCTTCATACTGACCGGATATATGCTGGGCGCTGCAAAGTCCGATATACGCATCCACAATCTCGTCATTGATTTCCGCTGCCTGGTTAAACTGTTCGGCCGCCAGTGTAAACTGACGGGCACGCAGATGATGCGTACCGAGTTTGATCGCCGCTTCGAGGTAATTCGGCTGCAAACGCAGTGCGTTTTCGTATTGAGTAATGGCTTCCGCGGGCCGCTGACTTTGACTGTATACATCCGCCAGGTGCACGTACAAATCCGGCTGAGGACCCATCTCTTCCATGAGATGAAGAATATTCTCCATGGCCTGATCGTAACAGCCGCTGTCGAGCAACTGCCTGATTTCCTCATTGGGTCCGTCTTCGCTGAAATTATCCGGATGCGACAAAATCGCCATATTAAAGGTATCCACGGCCTGTTCCGGCCGCCCATCGGCCAGGTACAAATGCCCCAGCAGCACATGCGAGCTGATATCTTCCGGATGTTCGGTCGTCAGCATTTCATACTCACGGATCGTTTTATCCAGTCGGCCGCTTTGCAGATAAATCGCGGCCATTCGATGCCGCGGAAGCTGAAGATGACTTTTGAATTTAATGCAGTCCTGGTAAAACGCCATGGCCTCGGCCGGCCGGCCCAGACGCTCCTGGCAATAGCCCAGGGCATACAGCGCCATCGTATTGCTCGGCTGACGAAGATACACACTCTGGGCCTGACGGTACGCTTCCTGAACCTCATTTTGATACAGGCACAGCGCCGTGGCCGTCATGCGTCCGAAAATACAATCCGGGTATTCGAACAGGTAAAATTTGAGTGTTTCCTCCGCCTTTCGCAGATCATGATGACCCAGGTGTTCAAGAGTACTGTCCAGCTCTCCCTGCCACGGCGGCGGAGCCGGCTGATGCTGGGTTCGGATTGTCAAAAGCCAGTGCCAGATTAACTCGGCTGTATCAACAGGGATCGCTTTTCCGAATATCTCAAGAAGCTTACTCATAAAATCGATGTCGTCCTAAAGTTAAAGACATTTTCGTTAGTTCATGGCTTCCCTGTCTTTATCGACCCGGCCCCCGAACGGATTAACGAAAGCCCGGCATGGATAAGGAGAATTCGGTCCGGAAAGGAGCGGATACCGTCAATCATGCGGGCTGTAGGGATTGGTGGGACAAAAGGAATTCTGCTGTCCGCAAGGGCTGCATAACAGCTTAATTCAAAAGGAGATACAACCTGCTTTGAAGGGCTTGGTTTTCGGACTTTTCAAGGGGAAAAATATTTCTTGCCCCCCTTCCGATGTTCCGAAAATATCCCTCTTTTCAGGCCGTTATGAAGACGGAAAAAGCCGAGTATCGCTTACTCCGGCCGGGCTTGTGAGCTTTTTTCGACCTCACTGAGATAAGCCAGCGTCCGCTCAAGCTTATCCTTTAAGTGCTTAATCTTCAACATGGTCCGAACCCGGGTAATCAGCTCCCATTTATTGATGGGTTTACTGAGAAAATCATCCGTCCCGGACTGAATCGCCCGTTCAATATCCCCCAACTCACTCAAAGCGGTTACCATAATCACCGGCACTTCCGCTGTTTGCGGGTCCTGTTTGATCTTCCTGCAAACCTCAAAACCGCTGATTTTAGGCATCATCACATCCAGCAGGATCAGATCCGGAACACGCTTTTTCACAAAATCCAGGGCCGTGTATCCGTCCGCTGCCGAAGCCGTCTCGCATTCAAAATCTTCAAGGTAAGCCAGAATAAGCTCAAGATTTTGAGCATTATCGTCAACAACGAGAATCAAAGGCAACTGATTGTCGATATTTTCGGTCATTTTCGCCCAATCAAAATGTTGTTCCTAATTTAATTGTAAGATTCAACCCATTTCCTGAATCCTGTCAAGAAAATCCCGGACGGCCGGCTTGAGAAATATCGTTTCCGGGTCCTCAACGACCCGCAGCACTGCCCTGCCGGCCTGTATCGCGCTGTCATAAGAGCTTGCCTGGCTGTCGAGGAAGAAAACTGTCTTATCCCGGAGTTGACAAAGCCCGCCGCCTCCGCCGCCCAGGCAATCCGTTCGAATATGCACCCCTCGGTTCGAGAGAACTTCCAAAAGATCGTCAAGTATCGCTCGATGAGTCATATCCTCAAGAAAATTTGGGTGATTGTCGATATTAATATTAGAGATAGAGTATCTGCCGGAGATAAAAATAACAACTGTTTTTCAATTTCTTGTTAAGAATGGAGGCGATACCGGTTGAATATCCTTGAAAAACGCCAAAGTCTGCATCGGAAAACCGAGCTGGTAAAACGTAAAAATCTGGAACTTACGCAACAGCTTCGCCATCTTGAACAATTATCCGTACTTGGCAAAGCATGGGCTATGGTGGCCCATGAAATCAACAATCTGCTTACCCCGCTTACCAGTTTTGCCCAGCTTGCCCTCGCTGATCCGGACGACCCGGAATTGGTTCAAAAGGCCCTTGAGAAAGCCATCCGCCTGGGCAATCAAGCCGCGGAAATTCTCCAGCAGGTTCCGGTCCTGGCCGGCCAGCAGGAAACCAAAAAAATCCCCTATTCCATACAGCAGGTCGTTGACGATGTCTTTACGGCTATGGCCCGGGATTTCAAAAAAGATCGAATCCGGGTCCAAATTGATATTCCTGAGCAATTGCAGGTCTGCATAGATCCCATCGGCATACGCCAGGTCCTGATGAATTTGATCCTCAATGCGCGGGAGGCCATGCTTGACCATGGCGGACGGTTGTCCATTAGCGCATGCGCCGACGGCCAATCCGTGAAAATCTGTGTTGCCGATAGCGGCTGCGGAATGACACCGGAACAGACGGAGCACATCTTCGAACCTTTCTATACCACCAAGGACGGCAAACACGGACAGCGAAAAGGCAATGGCGTGGGACTGGCCTTTTGCAGGCGTGTAATCGACAATCACGGCGGAACCATTTCCGTAGATTCCCAGCCCGGCCGCGGCACGGCTTTTACTATGGAGTTGCCCTGCGCCTCCTGATCCTGTACACTGGTTCTGCAGTCGAATCGAAGGGATAAGGTGACGTGGCAGCCGGTTGGCAATACATGTGGCGAATTCTTCTCATGGCGGCCCTGCTGGCCGGCTCGGCCTTCTGTTCCGGCTCTGAAACCGCCTTTTTTCACCTTTCACGCCGACAGATCACCCAGTTTACAAAATCCAAACACCGGGTAGAACATCTGATTGCCGAGATACTCCAACAGCCGGGCCGTTTTTTGACAACCCTTCTGTTCAGCAATATGCTTGTTAATATCTCTTATTTTGCGATGGCCAGCGTTTTCTCTGTAAAAATCGGCCAGATTGCCGGACCGGGCACCGGTTCCGCCTGTGCGGCCGTTTTTTTTGTACTGCTTTTGCTCTTTGGCGAAATGCTTCCTAAATCCCTGGCTTATTCCAATACAACCCGCTTTTGCCGATGGGCCTCAATGCCCTGTTATCTCGGTCTGCGCGTGCTTGGCCCAATTCTTTCGGGACTGGATTTTTTTATTATTCGCCCGTTTTGCAGACTCCTGATCGGCACCATTTCCAGTGCCGACCATCCTGTCAATCTCAGCCAGCTAAAATTGATTTTAGACTCCTCCACACGACGCGGACTCATCAGCAAGGATGAAAACCAGCTTTTGATGGAAGTCATAAAATTCGGTTATCTGAAAGTCCGCCACGTCATGCAGCCCCGAGTTGATATGCTGGCCTGCGAAGAAAATACGCCTCCTGACGCAATCCGGGGCCTGCTCCATGAGCATCATAAAAAAACGATCCCGGTTTACCGCGGCCGCATCGACAGCATCATCGGGGTCCTGTCGTTCCGGACGCTTCTCCTGAATCCCGACAAACCCATTGCCTCGCTTCTGGAACCCGTATCATTTGTTCCGGAGCAAAAAACCGTGGAATCGCTGCTGGAGGACTTTCGGGCCCGCAAGAACGAATTCGCGGTCGTTGTGGATGAATACGGCGGCATTGCCGGTTCCGTGGAGTTAGAGGACATACTCGAAGAACTCGTTTACCCGGCTGACCTGCCCGAAGGGCGCCAGCCGGTAGAGGTGGTAGGTCCGTTAACCTATCGCCTCTCCGCCGACCTGCCGATTCATGAATGGATTGATGCGGCCGATATGGAGCCCGAACACCAGCGTCTGACAACCGTCGGGGGGCTGGTCACCGCCCTGCTCGGACGCATTGCCCGGCCCGGCGATGCCGTGCACTGGAAAACCCTTGAATTTACGGTCGAAAAAGTCAAAAAAAACCGGATTGAATCCCTGCTTCTTTCCCTGCAATCACCGGCGGCTGCCGCAGAGAACGAGACGGACCAATGACGGAATTACTGATCCTGATCCTGATTGGGGTGTGTATTCTCCTCAGTGCCGTCTTTTCCGGTGCGGAAACCGGAACTTATCGACTCAGTCGTGTCTCGCTGCGCCTCGGTGCAGAACGAAAACAGCCCCTTTCCCAATTCCTTTCGAATATCATGAAAGACAGCCACGGTCTGGTTTTCAGCTTGATTATGGGAAATAACCTGGCCAACTATTTTGCCGCCTGGCTGGCCACGTACTTATTTCTTAATCATTCAGGAAGTGTTCATCTGGCGGAATTTTATACCACGATCGTCATGACCCCCCTGCTGTTTTTGTTTGGGGATATCGTCCCCAAAAACCTGTTTTATTGCAAAGCCAATACCCTGATGACGGCCCTGTCCCCCGGCCTCTGGGCGGCCCATAAACTCTTTACGTTCTCCGGCATCGTCGCCGCCTTAAAATGGCTTTCCAATCGCCTCAACCGACTCTTTCATACTTCCATCGACACCTCTCGTGCCGTTGACCTGACCCAGCGGGAGCAGGCCAAGCAGATTTTTCACGAAACCCGTGAAGAAGGTCTTGTCAGTGATCTCCAGAAATATATGATGGATCGACTGGTGCGTATTCCCGATCTGCCGATTACCTCCGTGATGATCCCCCTGTCCCGGGTGCAGGCGACCCCCCTGCACACCTCACGTCCGCAGCTCCTCGATTTGGCTTCCCGGTGTCCGTACACACGAATCCTTGTCTATGAACAAGATCGGTATGCAATTCGCGGTTATATCAATGTCTATAAAGTCCTTGGAAGCCGGCGGCCGTTTGACTCTCTGCATGATTTCCTCGAACCCATCGACAAACTGCCGGCCCCCTGCTCGGTCATATCCGCCCTCAATCAAATTCGCCTATTTTCGCATCCAATCGCTCTGGTCACAGCCGAGTCGGCAAGACAGCAGGAAAAAATTCTCGGTATCGTCACCCTCAAAGACCTTGTCGAAGAATTCACCGGTGAGTTAACCTGAGAAAACCGGTCACCAGCGCCCGTCAAAAACGGCTTTTGTCAGTTCGTTAATTTTCTGGCGTGTCTTTCCGTCACCGCCCTCTGTCAAAATACTGAAAATCAGGTCTCCCCGAGACGTATGACAAATTCCTGAAAACGTTCGCACCCCGTTAATATACCCGGTCTTGCCGGCAATATTTCCCCGATAGGGTGAGTCCTGAAAATAACGTGCCGTTGTCCCGTCCAGTCCTCCCTGCGACAGGGAAAGTTCATAAAGCGACCCAAAGGACCGCCCTGTCATATCGCGAAGAACCGTCACAATCGCACGCGGGCTCAGCCGGTTATCGCGGCTCAGGCCGCTGCCGTCGGCCAGATGAAACTCCTCCGGCGAAATCCCCAGCGACTGAAGATACCGCCCGATCAGGTGCAGCCCGTGAGGCCACTCGCCGTTGATCTGCCCTTCTGTTCGTTCCGCTGAAATCGTCTTGACCAGCGCCTCGGCCGCCAGCCCCAGACTGTCTTTGTTGCAACGGCCCAGCGCCTCGTGAATCGGGGTTTCAAATGTCCGAAAAACACGGATGCCCGGATCGGATTTTATGTATTTTTGAATCAGTTTCCCGCGAACCTCAACCCCCTGCTTTGTCAGTGTCTCATACAAAAGCGTGCCGAAAAACCCGGCCGGGTCCTCAATGGCCACATCGAATCCGGTGCTCTTGTTGAGCGTCCCTTTGACCACAAGACAATTGGGGCGATTGGTACGATACGCCCCGGCTGCGCTGCTGCCTTTGGAAATCAGTTTAAGTTGATTTTTCAGATTCACATATCCCGTCGAAGGAGTGATCTCCAGAACCGATCCCCTGCCGGTTCGCCGGGCGGTCAGATGAAGGCAGTTGCAGTAAAAATTCAAACCGGAAATCTCGCAGGCATACCGGCGGTTCAGTTGATCCTTGGGCCACTGGGGATGAACCCGGTTGTTGTCAAAAAACGTGGCATCCAGCAGAATGTTTTCTACCCTCTTCCTTCCGCTGCGGAGCAGGTCCTCGGCAATCTGCTCAAAAATCCACTCCGGCGGCGGGCCGGCACGCTCCGGATCGCCGAGCAGCGGATCGCCTCCTCCAATGACAACCAGGTTATCTCCAAGCATCCCCACGGACGTCCGGTAGATGTAATCAGCTCCCAGGTAATGCAGGGCGGCCGCCGAAACAATCAGCTTCATATTCGACGCCGGAATCATCGGCGCATCGGCCTGCTGCGAATACAAAACCTTTCCCGTATCCGCGCAAATCACCATTATCGCGATCTTTTCCTTTTTCGTATGGCCCGTTCGAAGAATCGACGAGACCGTAGACTGCCCGCGGCAGACTGAACCGCCAAAGATCGCATATCCAAGCAGAATGCTAATTGATAAAATAACGCTTTTTTTCATAGGAACCGCCTTTTACCATACATCGAAAGGGCGTTCAAGTTTGCTTTAGAAATATTCGAAAAGGAAACTGCGGAAAGTATTATGAGAGAAACGCAGAACCGATCTTTTCCCGGAGGATGGTCGGCCACTTGTATTCCGGCATACACAGAAGCTGGCCGAGAGACTCCACCGTCTCCATAAAAGCCGTGTAATCCCTTGGTTTGTTGATATAGGCGCTGCAGCCCAGTTCATAACTCAGCCGGATATCCGACGGATCCGCCGAAGTCGTCAGCATAAAAACCGGTATTTTTCGAAGTTCCGAATCCTCTTTAATCAGCCGCAGAATGTCGATCCCGTTTTTGCCGGGCAGTCGAATATCCAGCAAAATCAGGTAATTCTGGCCGTTGACAATCCCCTCCCCGTTTTCGTGCGGAAAAAGAAAACTCAGCAGGTCTTCTCCGTCATGGAAATGGACAATCTCCCGCAGCACACAGCTTCGCCACAGGTTTTTCTTGACCAGCGCAAAATGTCCCGCATCATCTTCGGCAATCAAAATCGTTGGATTTTCGCTCATGAAACACCGGATTCTTCAGCTTGCCGCCAGGGCCGGAAGCTCGATTATCGACAAAAAATTCCCGACTGTACGCATCATATTTACAAATTGTTCATATTCTACCGGCTTGACAAGATACATACTGCATCCCAGTTGATGGCACTGTTCGATCGTTTGATGATCCGAGGCCGTGGTAATTACGATCACCGGCATCTTGCGAAGAAACGAATCCCGCTTGGCGGCCTCCAGCACCTCAAAGCCGTCCACTTTGGGCATACGAATATCCAGAAAAAGCAGGTAGGGACAGGAACTCAGTTCCGCTTTCTGCTTGACGGTTTCGAGATAATCAAGCACCGCCTGCCCATCCCCAAAACGGATCATCTCATTATGAAGACCGCTTTGCTGGAAATTCCGGCGAATCAGCGAAAAATGACCTTCGTCATCCTCCGCGATCAAGATGACCGCATTTCCCTTCATAGCAGAATCCCTTTCCCCCATATCTTGAATTTTAAGGGCTGAAAAACAAATGACCATTCTCATCTTTATATACTATTGATCCTATTGCTATTCTTCGGCAAAAACAAGAAAAAACAACAGAAACCAGCCAAAAAACAGCAAAAATGCCATTTTTAGTAGACATAGCAGAGGTGTATATACTTTTAATAATATTTTTTTCCTTTTGTTGACTTTTTGTCCGGCCGGCGGTATACTCACAATCAGTTAAAAAATGACAGATGAATTGCATGAATATAGCGGCTTTCTTTGCTGTGGCGGGCTTCCGGAATATCTGTGGATGAATGTTCCGGAAGCTTTTTTTTGCAAACTATAAGTTATTTTTTTACAATATCTTATGTGTGAAACAAGACAATCCGGATTAAAAGGCGTCTCTGTGGCCTCGGTAATCGTAAACACACCGATCCGATCCGGTTTCTGGAGATTTATTTTGAATCTCGATGCCGCGGGCAGCCGCTTGTTTTCGCAGGCAATACCCGGTCAGTTCGCCGAATTTGACCTTTCTTCCGCCCCTCTGCCCCCCGCCGAGTCAATTCCGCCGCACTTGCGCGACCGAGCCGCCAAACAAATTCTTCTTCGACGTCCCTTCAGTTTTTCTGATATATCTATAATTCATTCTGCCGAAGGAGATTGCGTAAAACTTGAAGGCATTTACTGTGTCCTCGGCCCTGCTACGCTGCGGATGACCAATCTAAAAATCGGCGATCAAATCTCAATCCTCGGACCTCTCGGCAATGGTTTTACAGTCCCGGAGGATCTGGCAACGGCCGTCTTAGTCATCGGCGGCATGGGAGCGCCCCCGATATTGCATTTGGCGCATGATCTCAAACAAAAACACCCGGCCATGGAAAACATCGCCTTTGTCGGTGCCAGAACCTTTGAATCCCTGCCTTTCCAATTGCGGATCGGCAACAAAACCGGCATCGTCATTGAGGATTTCGAACGGCTTGGCATTACGGCACACGTGGCCACGGATGACGGTTCGGCGGGCGCAAAGGGCTTTATCACCGAAAAACTCCGTCTCTGGCTTGACCAAAATACACCGGATCCGGACCATACCGTCATCTATGCCTGCGGCCCGGAACCCATGCTCAAACAATGCGCTGCCATCGCCGAGCAAACAAACATCCCCTGCCAGGTCAGCATGGAACGCATGATGGCCTGCGGCATCGGGCTTTGCCAAAGCTGCGCTGTCCGGGTAAAACAGGAAAAACAGGAAGATCCCGAGTACCGGCTCTGCTGTCAGGACGGCCCCGTTTTCGACAGCCGCCGCGTACTGTTCAAAACCGTAAACGCATGATGAATCAATCCGCCCCCTCCGAATTCTGCTCCTCCGTTAATTTCGCCGGAATCCGGCTGAAAAACCCCGTTTTCCTCGCCTCCGGAACCTGCGGATATGCTGACGAACTGGCCGATTTCATGGAGTTAAACCGCCTGGGCGGCTTCATCACCAAAAGCATCACCATCCGGCCGCGAGCCGGCAACGAAACGCCTCGTATCGTTGAAACAGACGCCGGAATGCTCAATGCCATCGGACTGGCCAACATGGGGCTTGACGCCTTCATTCGAGACAAAATCCCCGTACTCGAACAGATCGACACGGCCGTCTTTGTCAATGTCGCCGGACAAACCATTGAAGAATACATCGCTGTTATCGAACGGCTCTATCCCCTCAAAGCCGTCGGCGGATTTGAACTGAATATCAGTTGCCCAAACGTCAAACAGGGCGGCATCACGTTTGGGACAGACCCTGTCCAGGTGGAAACCATCACACGGGCCGCCAAAAACGCCTGCCCCCAAAAACCCCTCATGGTCAAACTGACCCCCACCGTCACCGATATCACCGCCACCGCCCGGGCCGCTGTCGAGGGCGTAGCTGACGCCCTCAGCATGGTCAATACCTTCACGGCCATGGTCATCGACATTGAAACCAGGAAGCCCGTTCTGGCCAACCGCACAGGCGGACTCAGCGGCCCGGCCATCAAGCCCATCGCCGTCTATCTCGTCAACCGGGTCTATACCGAGGTCGCCCGCCCGGTCGGCATCCCGATCCTCGGAATGGGCGGCATACGAACCGCCGCCGACGCCGTGGAGTTCCTCCTGGCCGGGGCCTCCGCGATCGCTGTCGGTACCCTCACATTTATCCAGCCAGACACCGCCCTGCGCATCGCCGATGGCATGAAAACATATTGTCAAAAAAACCGGATTTTTCAGGTCGCCGACCTGACCGGCGGCTTGCGATAATCCCCTCTTTCGGGTATAATCATTCCGTTGGACTCAGGAGAGAGTATTAATTCGAACGGAGTGGCGATAAAGGACAGGCGAAAAATGGACATCCTCAGGGCGCTCTATGACTTTTTCCCGACCGCTGTGTATACAGGCAAATGCCTCGTTTTCATCAGCGACGAAAATAAAATCGAGCTGTGGGAACAGAAAAGCAGCCATTTCGGGCTGACCGACTCTCAAGGTTCCTCCATTCGGGTCAAGATCTACAAAAAAGCCCTCAACGGAAAGTTTATCCCCGGCCATTATGAGGACTTTCAGATCGAACCCATCGATGAATTGGCTAACCAGATTGAACGATATATCCAGTTTGCGGTCGGCAAAAATATTCGGGAAAATTCGGAGGCATGAACGTAAAACTCGAAAAGTCGGCCGACGGTGTGATTCTGTCCGTTAAGGTGATTCCCGGCAGCAGCCGAACGACCCTGGTCGGAACCATTGGCGAAATGCTGAAAATTAAAGTCGCCGCGCCCCCGGAGAAGGGCAAGGCCAATCAATGTCTCGTCCACTACCTCAGCCGGCTATTCGGGATCAGAAAAAACCAGGTCACGATCCTGGCCGGTGCCGCCTCGCCTGTAAAACAATTGCGGATTGAAGGAATCAACTTGCAAAACATCGAGAAGATACTGGAGAAAACGGATGGGTAAGACGCACAATAAAACCGCAGCGGGCCTGTTTCCGCTGCTGTTGCTGATCGCTTTCGGTCTTCCGGCCCCGGTTCGGGCGGAGCTGGCCAACGCCGATCTGCGTGGGCTTCGCGTGCATACGGTCGATGGTGTCCTTCGACTCAAAGAAGATCAGATCGATCTGGGCACCGCCGCGCTGGTCATCTCACGCGACTGGGGCACTACGAAAACCCTCCACACCTACCGCCGTAAAATCGACATCATCGCCGAAGAGATCCAGCGGCGGCTCGAAGCCAAAAAAATCCCCGCCAATTTCCTCGCCATCCCTGAAATCAACAAGTATCTATTCGATGAGCTTGGCTTCAAAACCCTGACCACGGCCGACGACCCGGAAGACCTGTTTCTCCATGTCGTACTCGATAAAAAAAGAGGATACTGCCTCAGTCTCTCCGTGCTCTACCTGGCCATCGGCGAGCGGCTTGGCATGCCGCTCTACGGCGTCGTGGTCCCCGGCCATTTCTTTGTCCGCTACGACGACGGTCAATACCGCTACAACATCGAAACCACCGCCCAGGGCGCCTTGGCGGACGAAGATCATTACCTCCGCAGTTTTGCCCCCCCTGCCGGCCATAAACTGTATATGAAAAATCTCAACAAGCGGCAGACGCTCGGCTGCTTCTTTAACAATCTCGGAAACAGCTACAGCGCCGTGGGAGATAAAGAAAAGGCCTTTCTTGAATTGAGCCGCGCCGTTCAGATCAATCCGACCCTGGCCGAGGCCCATACCAATCTTGGAAACATCTATCTCTCGAAGGGGCAGGTCTCTGCCGCAATCCGACATTATAACGAAGCCCTGAAGATTCTTCCCAAAGATCCCAGGACCCTCAATAACCTCGGCAATGCCTACATGGAGGAGGACAGGTATCAGCAGGCCCAGAATGCCTATCTCCGGGCGCTCGATCAGGACCCCGGCTTTCTCGATGCGCATCGAAACCTCGCCCAGGCCTGGCGAAGGCAGGGACTCCTCGAAAAAGCCGTCGCCCAGATCCGGGCGGCCATCACACTCGAACCCCACAATCCCGAAAATTATCTCCACATCGGACGGTTTTATCTTGAAATGGACGATCCCCAGGCCGCGCAGGAAAACCTGCTCAAAGCCCTTCTCTATGCCCCCTCCATGACCGCCGCACGCGTCGAGTTGGGCAATGCTTATCTGGCCATGAATAGAAACGACTGGGCGCTCGAGGAATTTACGGCCGCCGCGGCCGCCGGAGATGCCTATGAAGCCCATGCCTGCTTCGGGATGGCCCGTTGTTTCCATCAGCAAAAGCAATACGACCGCGAAATTTTGGCCTATCAGCGAGTCCTCCTTATCGAACCCGATAACGTCCCGGCCCTTCAGAATCTCGGAAACGCCCTGCTCGAAACCGGCCAATTCGAGCAAGCCGCTGACGTCTATCAGCAAGCCATACAAATCAGTCCCCAGAGCGGTCTGTACTACAATCTGGCCGTCGCCTATGTCAAACAGGACAACTATGAACAGGCCCTTACATACTATCTGGACGCTCTGAAAATGCAGCCTGACTACGCCGCCGCTCACCACGGGCTGGCCGTCTGTTATTACTACTTGAAAAATAAGGAATTATCGCTCAAACATGCCAGGATGGCTCAATCCCTCGGATGGGATGTACCCAGAGAATTATTAAAATAGAAAAATCAGGAGGTCTCACATGGCAAAGAAAATGAAAAAAACGCTCGTCACGGTCGTACTCGTACTGGTCGTCCTGCTGCTGCTGATCTCCCTGTCGGTCAAAATGTTCGGCGCCGGAGCCGTCAAAACCGCCATCGAGACAATCGGCTCGAAGGTCCTTCAGGTCGATGTGCGAGTCCGCAGTGTCTCGCTCTGGACCCTGCTCGGCAAACTCGAAATGAACAACCTCGAAATTGACAATCCCGAGGGATATCAACATGAGAAATTTCTGACCCTTGATTTCGCTCATCTCAAACTGAACGTCAAAAGTCTGCTCAGTGACACGGTTGAAATCGAAAAAATGCAGTTCGACAACATCGAGCTGGTCATGGAGCAAAAGGGACTGACAAACAACCTCCAGGAAATCCTGAATAATCTGCCCAAGTCTGAAGAAAAACCGGCTGACACAAAACCGGGCAAAAATCTGGTCATCAGGGATCTGCTCATCAACGGCGTCACGGTAAAAGTCAAGCTCCTTCCCGTGCCCGGAAAAGTTGACACCCTGACCCTCAAACTGGCTCCCATTCAAATGAACGACATCGGAACCGATCAAAAGGTTGATACCGCCCAACTGATGGGTCGCATTCTCAGGGCCATCGCCGAAGGCATCGCTCAGCAGGGGAAAGATATTCTGCCTACCGAAATGATCGGTCCCCTGACCGACACCCTCAAAGAAACAGGTCGGCAGATCCTCGATACGGGGCAGGATGTCATCAAACAGGGAGTGGATGTCGGCGAAGGCGTCAAAGATGCCGTCCAGGGATTGTTCCGCAAAAAAGAAGACTGATCGTTAGACAGGATAAATGGGAATGCCGAACGTTTTTGTCGCGGTCAGCGGAGGAGTCGATAGTTCTGCCGCCGTCGCCCTTCTGCTGCGCGGCGGGCATGAATGCAGCGGAATCTTTATGATTACACATGACCGCGCGGAGGCAGCCCGCCGCGATGCAGAGCAGGTTTGCCGCCACCTGGACATCCCGCTGCACGTTCTCGATCTGCGAAAGGAATTTAACCGGATCATCGACTATTTTTGCCGGACCTATCAACAGGGCAAAACCCCCAATCCCTGCGTCTTCTGCAATCGAACAGTCAAATTCGGCCTGCTGTGGGACTTCGCCCGCCGGCACGGCGCCGATTTCATCGCCACCGGCCACTACGCCAAAATCCTCCCCCAAAACGGCAGGCCCGCTCTCTTTTGCGCCAAAGATCCCGGCAAAGACCAGTCTTATGTCCTTTCCATGATTCACAGGGAGATGCTCGATCACATTTTATTTCCTGTCGCCGAATACAGCAAAACGCAAATCCGGCAAATCGCCGCCCAAATCGGCCTCCTGACCCATCATAAGCAGGACTCCCAGGAAATTTGTTTCATCCCGGACAATGACTACATCGCTATGCTCGCTCGTTGGCGGCCGGACATCGGCCGGCCCGGTGAGGTGCTCGATACCCGCGGAAATCGTCTCGGACGCCATGAGGGCATCCATCGCTATACCATCGGCCAGCGCAGAGGCCTGGGCATCGCTCTCGGCAGGCCCGCCTATGTCGTCCGCATTGATCCGCAGGCCAATACGGTCATTCTCGGCGATAAAGAGGATTTACTCTCTCGCAAATTGCGATTGAATCAGATCAACTGGCTCATCGATCCCCCCGATGCCCCCTTCAACGCGAAGGTCAAAATACGCTACAATCACTCCGGAGCCGATGCCCTCGTGCTGCCGGCCCCGGATTCAGATACCGCCGAGATTCGCTTCGAAAAACCGGTATCCGCGATTACTCCGGGACAGGCCGCCGTCATGTATCTGGCCGATCCGCCCCGCTGGCAGGTCGCCGGCGGAGGATGGATCACCGAAGCCCTGCCCGAAAATGAGGAGCGATAATGCAATTCCCCGAATGCGGACAAAAAGGACTCATTATTCACCCCGGAGCCATTGGAGACGGCCTCCTGGCCCTTCCGCTGGCCGTCTTCTTAAAGCAGCGGCTTGGCATCTCTCAAGTCGATTGGATTGGACGCACTGAATATATCGAATTCTATCCCGGCCGATCCGCCGTTGATCGAATCCGTTCCATCGAATCCATCCCCATGCACCGGCTCTTTCAGGATGAAAAAACCTTTGACGTCGAGGACAAGGACCCGCTATTTCAGTATTTTTCCGGATACCAGCAGGTCATCAGTTTCCTCGGCAGCGATAATCCTCACTTTGAACAAAACCTGCTCTACACGCTCCATTGCACCCAGTCCGCCCATGTGGTCATGTTGCCGCTGGACGATCCGGACCATTCTGACCATATCAGCGGCCTGTATCTTCAGCGAACCGCCTCCGAAAATGAAATCGACCCGGACCTTCAGCCCGCGCAGAATATCCTCGAACCGTATCCCAACGACTATGTCGCAGGCCGCTCAATCCTTGAGGAGATCGGTATAAATCCGGATCATTCCATAATTCTAATCCACCCCGGAAGTGGAGGAGCAGCCAAGTGCTGGAACGCTCAAAATTTTATCCATCTTGCCGAAAAAATTAAAAAAGAAGGGCATGAACCCATCTTCCTTCTTGGACCGGCTGAAATCGAAAGATGGGATGAAAAAATCATAAAATCATTAAGTAAATTCCCCATCCTTACAGAACTATCTCTTACCCAGGTTCTCCAGGTCCTCGCCTGCGCAGATGGATACGTCGGCAACGACAGCGGCATCTCTCACCTTGCCGCCGCGATGGCTAAACCGACTCTGGCCGTATTTGGACCAACCGATCCCGCAAAATTTGCGCCGCTGGGTATTAAATCAAAAACTCTCAAAGTCGATCCGGCCGAATTTAAAAATCAATCCCCGGAATATGTCCAAAAAGCCGCCGAATTATTGCTTGAAATTCTTTAGATTGACGAATTTATATTATCAGCTATAATCTGTCCACATTAAAGTCGAGACAACGGGAATCGAAATGGAAGCAAAAACATTACAGGATTTGGCAGATCACGTAGGCGGCCGCGTTGTCGGCGACCCGTCCCTGCGTATCAACGAGGCCTCCACACTCGATAAAGCCGGCCCCGAAGAGATCACCTTTCTGAGTAATCCCAAATATGAACCCCAGGTCAAAACTACCAAGGCCAGTGCCGTCATCGTCGCAAAAGAACTGGACTCCCCCGCTGCCCTGCTGGTTGTCGAAGATCCCTATTATGCGTTTATGCAGATCGTCGTCCTTCTTCATGGCCACCGCGACCACCCGCAGGTTGGCATCAGCCCTCAGGCCCAAATCGACTCAACCGCCCTGCTGGGCCCCGATTGCCACATCAATCAAGGCGTCACAATCTGCCAAAATGTAAAAATGGGCAAAAATTGCTATATCTACCCCGGCGTATTCATCGGCCCCCACGCGGAAATCGGCGACGGCTGCATTTTCTACCCCAATGTCGTCATCTACGATGGAACCAAAATCGGAAGCCGCGTCATCATCCAGTCCAACGCCTCCGTTGGCCAGGACGGCTTCGGCTTTGCCACGCATAAAGGCCAACACCACAAAATCCCGCAAATCGGCCGCGTCATCCTCGAAGACGATGTCGAAATCGGCGCTGGCTGCGCCATCGAACGAGGCACGCTGGACGACACTGTCATCGGACGGGGCAGCAAAATCGGAGACCTCGTAGCCATCGGTCACGGCACGAAAATCGGTCCCGGCTGCCTCCTCGTTCCGCAGGTAGGCATCGCCGGCTCGGCCGTCATCGGCAGTTACGTCGTCATGGGCGGACAGGTCGGCGTCGTTGGCCACATCAAAATCGGCAACATGGTCAAAATTGCCGCCAAATCCGGCGTCATCAACAGCGTCCCGGACGGAGCCGTCATCGGGGGCACACCCGCCATCGATGTCACAAAGGCCAAACGCGCCTATGCCCTCATCGAATGCCTCCCCGAAATGCGAAAAAAACTGAAGGAACTGGACCGCAGAATATCCAAATTAACCGATACGGATGAATAACGCCTCCCAACAGGTACTGGGTCTGATCGCCGGAGAGGGCCGCCTGCCCTTCCTTGTCGCCGAGGGAGCCACAAAAGCGGGCCTTCGGGTCATCTGCATCGGCCTGGCCGATAATGCCGAGCCGGCGCTGGCCGATCACGTGGAGGCCTTTTACTGGGGAGCCATCGCACGCCCCGGCGGCTGGATGAGAAAACTGCGGAGGCATGGAGTTTGCCAAACTATCATGGTCGGCCGGGTCGAAAAGGCCCGCATTTACACTCCCCGGCGCATCCTCAGATACCTGCCGGACTGGCGGGCCTTTCGCATCTGGTACTGGCGGCTCCGGGGACGCGACAAACGAAACGATACCGTGCTGCGAGCCATTGCCGATGAATTTGCTGACGGCGGTATTATCCTGAAGGATTCGACTATGTACTGCAAAGAACACCTGGCCTCAGAAGGCGTAATGACCCAATGCAAACCCAGCGCTTCCATACAGAATGATATCGATTTCGGCTGGTCCCTCGTCAAAGAACTCGGCCGCCTGGATATCGGCCAGTCCATCGCCGTCCGCGAACGAGAGATCGTTGCCGTCGAAGCCATCGAGGGCACGGCTGCCATGATTGAGCGAGCCGGGACCCTCTGCAAAAAAGGCGGCTGGACTCTCATCAAGGTCGCCAAGCCCCAGCAGGACCTGCGATTCGATGTCCCCTGCGTCGGCACCGATACGATAGAAGCCCTTCACAAATACCGCGCCAAATGCCTCGTTGTCGAAACCGGCAAAGTCCTCCTTCTCGACAAACCCGAAACCCTGGCCCTCGCCGACAAACTTGGCATCCCCATCATCGGCCACGCGTAAGAAAAGGTTATCCTTGAAACAACAATTGCCCCGTCTGCGAAAAACAAACCTCATCATGGCCCTCTGTCCGCTCGCCTCCGTGCGGCTCCAGAGCGAACATCGAATTGTCTTTACGTGGACTTTACTGCCTTGCGAGTGCGTCTGTTAAGGACATCACAAAAAGACTGGTATCGCTGCTGAATCTTTTCTCGATCGTGTTTCTCAGGGCACGACTCATGGCTGGCCCTTTCAATCATTTTAGCTTGTAGAAGGATGGCTTCCTGTTGTTCCGTAAAACGCGTCTGGTCGGCAATCGTGGTAAGGGTTTCCAAAAGACGTATCATGATCGCAATGCTTGAGCGGCTGTTCTGTCGAATTTGATCAAAAGCGGCGTTTGCAATGCCGCTAAATGTCACCGGTTTGATTAGGATCCGTAATTTCCCCTCCTCATCACACTGATACGGCGAAGGAAATCTCCGGTTGGCTAAATAACACAGGGCTGAACCCAGCCAATCAATGCACAAGATGGCGGTAAAAGGATCATTGATACCGGGTGACAGGGCTCGTAATGCAACTTCAACCAATTGGTGGATTGCAAATTCAGGATCCTGTTCTGGGGTGCGTTGTACACCTACAATGAACGAATAAACGATTTGCTCCTCAGTACTTTCAGCAAGCCGATCATCGGCTTCAACTGAAACCAAGGGGCTCCCTGCCGCGATGAATTCTCCCGGTCGATGCCGAAGTTGAATCACAATGTCATTTTGGCAGGCAATTTTCATCAGGCACTCGTGGTCAACCGCCTGCAAATAACCGCTCCGGACAGCGTTTATGGAATAAGATGGAAAGTCTCTGTCTTCGATGCACCGGACGTCAGCGTTTTTATGATCCCTCTCTTGGAAGGTCGGTCCAGATTCATTCGGAAACAATCGCCGGAGATGTTCTTCCAGGTCATGGTAGACCTTCGCAATAACTCGATCGGCCAGGATCGATGTAGAAATATGATGAATAAAATAGATCAGGACCCCTACATTAGTCAATGCCAGGACAATCGCGAATGTGACCGACAGGCGGGGAACAAAAACATGATTCTCTGTTGTTTGGATTGTTCGAAGAACCAGCAGGCAATAGATAAAGGTGGAAATGAATGTTCCCAGTACAATCTGATTGCCGACATCCAGCATGAAGTTCCTGAGTAAACGCGGTCCGAATTGCGAGGAGGCCAACGTAAGGGCAACAATCGTAATCGAGAAAGACACGCCGGCAACGGTGATCATGGAGCCGGCGATCGTCGATAAAACAGAGCGGGCACCCTCAGGCCCTGCCTGATACAAAAAGTTAACGTAACGAAATGAATCAAGGGCCACCGCGCGATCAGCAGCCGATAGAACAAACGATAAGAGGATGGCTGAAATAACCATTAGGGCAGGGAGAAACCAGAAGCTGGTTCGAATCGATTCCCAAAGGTTTAACAGTCTCGTTTTCATGAGACGCCCTGAAACGTTTTTATGGAAAATCGGGGTATACCGAAAATCCCTGTCGTTACATCCTTGATCCGGCTGCTCCGGTTACATGACTATTGTAATATGCTGTTTCGAATTGGAAAGAAGTTTTTTAAATTAGGACTTCCGGCGAGTTTGGCTTTGAGCGTGTCGAATCTGGTTCCGCAGTTGATGCTTTCCTCTTGCTGTCAGGTACTTTTCAATCTGGCGCCGGTTGCGATTGTCATAGTACTGCAGCAGTGCCATCTGCAGTTTCTTTTCCCCCATGCCCTTCGGAACGTGAATCGGCCGTCCGTCCGGCGACAGGCCCGACACATACATCGCCGCCGCCAGCGAAAGCGGTACGGGCACAAAATCCTGCACCTGTCGCGGCCGCCAGTTCCGGGATACGAGGTATTCAGTCAGCTTGATCGCTTCCTCAGGTGTGCACCCGGGGTGGCCGCTGATAAAATAAGGCACCAGGTACTGCTTGCGACCCGCCTTCCTCGAAAGGGCTGTAAATTGTTTTTCGAACTCCTCAAAAACCTCAAACCGCGGTTTGTTCATCAGGTCCAGAACCGCGCCGCAGAAATGTTCCGGCGCCGCTTTCAGATGTCCGCCGACAAAATGCCCAAACAGCAGTTCCATGTACGCTCGGCTCCGCAGCGCCAGATCGTGTCGAATCCCCGAAGCCACATACACCCGTACCTTCCGCTTTTGCCGGCCCGACCAATCCAGCACCGCCCGCATCAGTTTGATCACTTCCCTGTGGTCAGCCGGCAGATGCCTGCATACCTCCGGCCAAAGGCAACTTGACCGCCGGCACGTCCGGGCTCGGCCGCAGCGCATCCCGTACATATTCGCCGTCGGCCCGCCGAGATCCTGAACCGTTCCCTTAAACTGCCGATGCCGAGACATCTCCTCCAACTCACGAAGAATCGATTTTTCCGAACGGCTCGAAATTGCCTTGCCCTGGTGATAATAAATCGAGCAGAAGCTGCATCCCCCAAAGCACCCCCGATGCGTGGTCACGCTGAACTGCACCGGCTCCAGCGCAGCAATCCCCCCCTGCCGATTATACTTCGGATGAGCCAGCCGCGTAAACGGCAGATCATAGAGCGCGTCCATCTGCTCGCTGGTCAGCGGCTCGGCCGGAGGATTGACCACGATCATCTCCGGATCCTGCCCCTGTACCACCGCCCGGCCGCCCGGCCGGGAATCGGCCTGGTCCGCAAGCTGGGCCTGCATAAAAAGCGATGCGTCTTTCTGCAGGGCCTCAAACGACGGCAGCGGCTCGGCCGTCTCCGGCGGCCTGATGCCCCCGATAGCCCGATAGGCAATCCCAGGAACATCCGTCAGATCTGCAAGCGACCGGCCCGAATCCAGCCGCCGGGCAATCTCAAGAATCTGCGTTTCTCCCATTCCATGCACAAGCAAATCCGCCTTGGCG
>JAHDQI010000155.1 GCA_018433925.1 Phycisphaerae bacterium
AAAAAACGGACAAAACAGAACAAAGAGCGGACAAAAAAGGAAAAGGAATGGACAAACTTGGCATCAGGAATAATACCTACAAAACCACCCAAAAACCGCGTTTCCGGCCCAAAAACAAAGAAAAGACGCCTTTCGGCTCCGAAAATCCATCCGGCCTCTTGCATATTCGGCCGGAGCCGATACAATCAACCTTCAAAAAAACCGGCTTATACAATGGGAGGTACTTAAATATGCGAAAAATCATGTTCTCGACAATGTTCATCTGTTTCACCGCGCTGCCGCTGTGGGCCCGGGACCTCGATCCCGCCCCCGCCGTCGAACGCCCGCAGCGAATCTTCAAACTCGGCGCCGGCTTCTTGACCCTCCAGAAACCCTACAAAGGCGTCGATCAGGACTGCTACGGCATCCCGTTCATTTTTTACCGGGATCAGAAACTGACGATTTTTGGCCCGATGGCCTCCTATTCTTTCTTCGGCAGCGAAGACCGCTGGGCATTCCAGGGACTGGCCCGAATCCGAACCGAGGGCTACGACAACGACGACAGCCGCTACCTCAACGGCATGTCCGACCGCGACCGCACCCTTGAACTCGGGCTGCGCTGGATGCAGAACCTGGATTTCGCTATCATGTCCTTCGATTTTACCCACGATGTGCTTGATGAGCATCGCGGCTATGAATTTAAATTCACTTTGCGAAAACCCTTCCGAAATGTATGGGATATCGAGCCGCTGACCCTGACGCCCTCGGCCGGCCTCAACTGGCGCAGCAAGCAATTGAATGACTACTACTACGGCGTGCGGTCCTCAGAAGCCGCCGCCGGCAGGCCCGCCTACAATGCAGGCGGCGGCCTGACGTATCTGACCGGACTCCAGATCGATTACAAACTCAGCGAAAAATGGTCCCTGCTCGGCATGGTCAATGTCGAATGGATGGGCAGCGAAATCTCCGACAGCCCCATCGTCGAGGACCACTACAGCGTCTCTTGCCTCCTCGGCGCCATGGTCGAATTCTAAGATCGGAAAAACTGAAAATCATACATTAAAGCGATAGTTGATGATATCGCCGTCCTGGACGACGTAGCTCTTGCCCTCCAGACGCATCTTGCCGGCCGCCTTGACCGCCTTCTCGTCCCCCAGCTCGCGCAGATCCGCATACGCCATCGTCTCGGCCCGGATAAACCCCCGCTGAATATCACTGTGCACCTTCCCGGCCGCCTCATGGGCAATGGTTCCCGCCTCGATCGTCCAGGCACGCACCTCATCCTTGCCCACCGTCAGAAAACTGATCAGCCCCAGCGTCCGGTAGCAGCTCTGCACAAACTTCGCCGAGGCCGGCTCACTGATCCCCAGGTCTTTCATGAATTCCGCCCGGCTTTCCGGGTCCAGTTGCGCCAGTTCGCTCTCGATCTCCGCCGAAAGCTGAACCACCTCCGCACCGCCGGCCGCGGGCAGTTCCGCACGCCGGCCGATTTTGCCCTCATCAATATTGACCACCACCATCATCGGCCGCAGCGTCAGAAATCCGAGCGGCTTGATCAATTCCATCTCCCGCTCGTTGAATTCCAACTCAGCCAGCGGCCTTTCTGATTCCAGCGCCTCCTGCAACCTCACTTGCAGGACCAGTTCTTCCTTATCCCTGGCCTGCGTCTTGGTCGGTTTATGAACCTGCTTTTCCAGCCGATCAATCCGCGTGGCCACCAGTTCCAGGTCCGCCAGCAGAAATTCGGTTTTCAATTCCGTCAGGTCCTTGCCCGGATCGATCCGGTTGCGATACGCCGGCACGGACGCATTCTCAAACGCCCGCAGGACAACCACAAACAGGTCCACCGTACGAATCTGGCCGAATAGTTTTCGAGCCGCCGCCCGGCCGTGCTCATCCATAAAATTCAGACCCGGCAGGTCCAGACAGTCAATCGTCGCGTGGACAGTCTTGGCCGGCTTGTACAGATCCGTCAGCCAGTCCAGACGCTCGTCCGGAACCGGCACGATGACCTCATGAATCTCCGGCGATCCCATCGGCGCAGGCGCCTTGCCGCTGACCGCAGAGACCAGCGTGCTCTTGCCCGACTGCATCATCCCAATTAACGCAACTTTCAAATCATTTCTCCTC
>JAHDQI010000147.1 GCA_018433925.1 Phycisphaerae bacterium
GCATGCCTTTCTGACATCGTCCGGGGAGCCCTCAAGCATGACAGCGGTCGGATTGATATTTCCCATGACCGCAACCTCAGGGCCGGCAAGCTGTGCGGCCCTGACCATGTCCACACCGGTCTCGGGGGAGTCCAAACTGATCGCGGCCACTCCGGAATCGGCCATCGCCTCGATCAGGTGCATGGTATTGCCGCAAATGTGATAGATGGTATCGATGCCGGCGTACTTGTAGCTTTCGATGATGTGCCGGACATAGGTGGCGCTGAACTGTTCAAACTGCCGGGGGCCTAAAATGACGGCTGTGGGATCGAGCACGCAAAGGATATCGGCGCCCGCATTGATGAGCGCCCGGGCGTATTCGAGAATGATGCCCGCGCTGAATCGGCAGAGGGCATCGAGTTTTTCGGGGGCCATGATCGAATCCATCGCGATCTGCTCTGCGCCGCCGAGCAGTCCGGCCAGCGTTACCGGTCCGATGATATAGGCGCCGACGAGTACGTTGTCGGGCAGTCCGGTTTTCATCATTTCAATGGTATGGATGTAAGAGCGAATTCTGGCGTCCTGCAGGATGTTGATATATCGGAATTTATCCAGATCTTCGAGGGCCTGTACCGGGTGATGCTCGACCGTGCTGGATTCATGGATCGGAAAGCGAACCTGGAGCCCGAGGGCATTGGCTTCCACGGAAAGGTCCATCATCATAAACGCCGCATCGGGTTTCAGTTGATAGACCAGGGCATCGAGGCAGTTGTAGTGGACTCCGTGATTCTGCTGGGCGACCTTGAGGGAGACGCCGAGGATGTCGCAGCCGGGAAACCCGGCCAGCGGGGCCGCCAGCCGCCGGTTCTGTGCATAGGCCTGGATGACCCGTTCTTTCAATGACTTGCGTTTTATTACCGGACTCAACATGCTTTTATTACTCCTGAAACTCGTTTGATTTGTCATATCCGGGTATAGAATACAGTCTTTGGCCCCCGCTTTTCTTGCCTTATATTATTTTTATATAGTATTATATTGCTGTTTTTTATACTATTTCTATATAACCATATTGTCAGAGCTCTTAGTTCTTTCTAACTCAACTAATATATCATCTTATTTTATAAGGCAATATAAAATAAGAGAATAATTTGGCTGAATCATTTGTCTGCCATTTTGAAACAACAATAATACTATATTATCATATTATATTGTTTATTCTCGATCCGATTTTAATAATATATTTTTTGCCTTTCCTCTGTTTGGATTTTTTTGGCCGGCGGAGTATGGAGTATACGGCCGAGAGGTGAAGGATTCAAAAATAGACAAAATCCCTTGAATTCATCGCCGGGGGCCGATACAATCTGCCGTTTCCGGGCAAGCTGAAATGAGGGTCCCCTTCGCGACCGCTTTCAATGCCTTTCGGAAACGACGCTTATGCCAACGTAGCTCAACGGTAGAGCACCGGTTTTGTAAACCGGCGGTTGTGGGTTCAAATCCCTCCGTTGGCTTTTTTCTATTTTTAGACCGAATCCTCACGGAGAGAAACAATGGAACAGGCCATCGCAAAAGCCAATGCCCTGATTGAGGCCATGGAGTATATTCGCCGCTTTCGCGACCGGATCGTCGTGGTAAAACTCG
This sequence comes from Phycisphaerae bacterium, assembly GCA_018433925.1. Taxonomy (GTDB): domain Bacteria; phylum Planctomycetota; class Phycisphaerae; order Sedimentisphaerales; family Anaerohalosphaeraceae; genus JAHDQI01. The sequence continues at coordinate 1,618 of JAHDQI010000147.1, forward strand.
GCGGCAGCATTCTTGACGACATGGACTTGCAGCACAAGCTGCTGACGGACATCGTCTTCATGGCGATCGTCGGGATGCGTCCGATCCTGATTCACGGCGGGGGCAAGGCCATTACGCAGGCGATGAATGAATCGGGGCTGGAACCCCAGTGGGTGCAGGGGCGTCGCTATACGGATGAACGGACGCTGGCGATTGCCGAACATACGCTTGTGCACAAGATCAATACGCCGATCTGCAACACAATCCGGTCGCTGGGCTGCCGTGCGATGGGTCTGCATTCCCTGAGCAGTTGCGTCATTTCGGCCGAGCCGCTGCGGCTTGAAAACGGCGACGGGCGGAAGGTTGACCTGGGCCTGGTCGGCAAGCTCGTTGACGTCAATGCCGAACTGCTGACGATGCTCTGCCAGGCGGGGGTCATTCCCGTGATCGCCCCGATTGCCCTGACCCGGACCGGGGGCAAACTGAACGTGAATGCCGACAGCGTGGCCGGGCGCGTGGCCGCGGCGGTGCAGGCCGAAAAGCTGGTGGTCCTCAGCGACACCCACGGCATCCGCACCGACAAAGACGACCCGGACAGTTATGTATCGAGCTTGACCGAAACGGAAATCGAAAAGATGGTCGCTGGGGGGATTATCACCACCGGGATGATGCCCAAGGTGGAATCGTGCCTGACGGCCATTGACGGCGGCTCCAAAAAAGCCCACATCATCGACGGCCGCATTGAACATTCGCTGCTGCTGGAAATCTATACAGACAAGGGAATCGGAACCCAGATCCTGAAATAACAGTCAGGACTTAGCCACCCGGAGAAAGAATCCATGAATACACAAGAGGTAATCGACCTGTTTGGTCAATATGTGATCGGCAACTACGGCCGTCTTCCGAAAGTCATCGTCAAGGGTCAGGGCAGCGTCATGACCGACCTGGAAGGCAATGAAATTCTCGATATGTTTCCGGGCTGGGCCGTCAGCGGGATCGGCCACTGCCATCCGAAAGTTGTCGAGGCCATCCAGAAACAGGTCGCCGAGCTGATCCACATGGACAACACGTTTTACACCCTGCCGCAGGGTCGGCTTGCCAAACTGCTCTCGGAGCGGGCCTTCGGCGGCCAATGCTTTTTCTGCAACAGCGGGGCCGAGGCCAATGAAGCGGCCCTGAAACTGGCCCGCAAGTACGCCGGCGGGAAAAAATACAAATTCATCACGACGGAAAAAAGCTTTCACGGCCGGACCTTCGCCGCAGTGACGGCCACCGGGCAGCCCAAGTACCATGACGGTTTTCTGCCGCTGGTGCCGGGCTTTGAATACGTGCCCTTTAACGACATCGACGCCCTGACCGAGGCCTTCAGCGATGAGACGGCCGCCGTGCTGGTTGAGCCGATCCAGGGCGAGGGCGGCATCCATCCGGCCTCGGCCGAATACCTGCATACGATCCGCGATCTGTGCGATCAGTCCGGGGCCCTGATGATCCTTGACGAGGTGCAGACCGGAATGGGACGAACGGGCCAGTGGTTTGCCTACCAGCACGCTGATGTGATTCCGGATATGATGACGCTGGCCAAGGCCCTCGGCGGCGGGACGGCTATCGGGGCGATGATGGCCCGGCCGGAGATCGCCGCGGCGCTGGTTCCCGGCACGCACGCTTCAACTTTCGGCGGCAATCCGCTGGCCTGCGCGGCGGGCATTGCCGTGATTGAGGCGATTGAGGAAGAACACCTGCTCGAAAACGCCCGGACCCAGGGCGAATATGCCCAGCGGAAGCTCCGCGAACTGAAAGATAAGCACTCGATTATCGATCATGTTCGAGGGGTTGGACTGATGATCGGTCTTCAGCTTACCGAACCCGGCGCCGCCATCGTCAGCGGCTGCCTTCAGAAGGGCCTGCGGATCAACTGCACGCAGGATACCGTACTGCGGTTTATGCCGTCGATGACCGTCACGGCCGAGGAGATCGACCGGGCCGTGTCGATTCTTGATGAAGTCCTCGGCGGAGAGGAGCGATAAATGAAAAGTTTTCTTTCCATTCGGGATTTTACCACGCAGGACTTGCAGGCGCTGCTTGATCTGAGTATTCAGCTTAAGAGCCGATACAAATCCGGCGGGCGGGACCTGTGTCTTTCGGGCAAGGTGCTGGCGATGCTCTTTGAGAAGGCCAGTCTGCGGACTCGCATCAGCTTTGAGGTGGCCATGACCGACTTGGGCGGGACGGCCATTTATCTTAAACCCGAGGATATCGGCATCATCGGCAAACGCGAGCCGGCCAAAGATATGGCCCGCGTCTTTTCGCGGTATGTGGACGGGATCATGGCCAGAACCTTTGCGCATGAGACGCTGGTCGAGCTGGACACGTGGGCGTCGGTGCCGGTCATAAATGCCCTGAGCGACTGGTCGCATCCCTGCCAGGTGATGGCCGACCTGATGACGATTCTTGAGCACTTCGGCAAGCTCGAAGGGCTGACGCTGGCCTATATCGGCGACGGCAACAACGTGGCCCGCTCGCTGGCGTTTGGCTGCGCGAAGTTTCATATGAAGTACAAGATTGCGACGCCGGCTGCTTACGCGCTGGACAGCCGGACGATTGAGGAGGCCAACGCGATTGAGCCGGATACCGTGCAGACTACGCAGGCCCCCGCCGAGGCCGTTCGGGAGGCCGATGTGGTCTATACCGATACCTGGGTCAGCATGGGTCAGGAGGCGGAAAAACAGAAACGCATCGCTGATTTTCAGGATTTTCAGGTTAACGCCGAACTGCTGGCCGGGGCCCCGGGGCACGCGAAGATCATGCACTGCCTGCCCGCCTACCGGGGCTGTGAGATAACCGATGAAGCGGCCGAGTCCAAAAACTGCATCATCTTTGACCAGGCCGAAAACCGCCTGCATTTCCAGCGGGCGCTGCTGAAAAAACTATTGAGCTAAGCTTCCTCTCTCCGTAAAGATGAGTTTTCTTTTGGACAAGACGGAGAGACTCTGTATAATCAAATTCGGAATGCAAACTGTTTCTTTTTTTCATAACTGTTTATGCAAACAAAACATAAGATCATATTGGGCGACAGCCGACAGATGGCCGAAGTCTCTTCCGGATCGGTCCATTTAATCGTCACATCTCCCCCTTACTGGCAACTTAAAGACTATGGATGTCCGGAACAAGTCGGTTTTGATGATACTTATGAAGAGTATATTAACAATCTCAATCTCGTATGGTCGGAATGCTATCGGGTTTTGCATCCGGGATGCCGGCTCTGTATCAATATTGGAGATCAATTTGCACGATCCGTCTATTATGGAAGGTACAAAATCATCCCCATTCGGACCGAAATCATCAAATTCTGTGAAACCATCGGCTTTGACTATATGGGCGCCGTTATTTGGCAAAAAGTAACAACCTGCAACACCACCGGCGGTGCTACCATCATGGGATCTTTTCCCTACCCTCGTAACGGAATTTTAAAAATCGATTACGAATTTATTTTGCTGTTCAAGAAACTGGGGAAGCCACCGATTGTCAACCGAAAGGTCAAAGACGCCTCCAGACTTACGAAAGAAGAATGGAGTCAATATTTCACCGGGCACTGGAATTTTGCCGGGGAAAAACAAAACGGCCACCTTGCCATGTTTCCCGAAGAATTGCCCACCCGAATTATCAAGATGTTCAGCTTTGTCGGGGATACGGTTCTGGATCCATTTCTCGGAAGCGGAACGACCTGTCTTGCCGCAATTCATCAGCAAAGAAATTCCATCGGATATGAAATTAACAAAGATTTTAAGGAATTGATCAAAACAAAACTCGGCGCCGATCAAAGGAGCATTTTTCAGGACTCTACTATCCATTTTATTGACAAAAAAGACAAACCGATTGATTTCTCCAAAGCCGCCAAATCATTGCCCTATCTTTTTGAAGATACGGTTCAGTTTGACAAAAAAACGGACCCCAAAAAAATGCATTTCGGCTCAAAAATAGATGCTCATCATAAGCAGAGAGAAGACTACTTTCGCGTCAGCCGAGTGCTTTCTCCCAATCTGCTTCTTTTGGACAACGGACTCAAAATCCGACTGCTTGGCGTCGCTGAGAGAAAAGAGGCAAGACAGGATGCCATTGAATTTCTTGAAGAAAAAACGAGGGGCCAGCGTGTCTTTATGAAATTTGATGAAAAAAAGCACGATAAGGAAAATCATTTATTATGTTATCTATATCTATCCAATAAGACCTTTTTGAATGCTCATTTAATCAAAAACGGTCTGGCTGATGTCGATTCTTCAATCTCCTATAAATACAAAGCAAAGTTTCTGAAAGAATGGAGGCCGGCTGTATGCCAAAGGAGTGTATCTTAAACGGAGCCAATATGCGATGGGGACTGACTCGAAAAAACAAAGTCGGCCCCGTTTCAGAACTGATTCGAAAATGCACCCCCAAACAGATTCATGAATGGGAAGAGTTTTATTATAAAAATGCCTACCCGAAAGCCCATCTTGAACAACTCGGACGGACACTTTTTATTAAAATAACTGAAATCTGCCAGGCAGAGATTGAAAGTATAACTGAACAGGATTGCATTGATTTTATCATCAACCTGGTTATTCGTCGTACTTATGACGGCTATCAATCCGAAATCCATACCATTTACGGCCAATTAGAGCATCAACTTGGAATCAAAATTCATGCTGCTCCAGATAAATGGGATCGTGGTTATAATGTGGATTTCTATATTGAAACGAACGGCGGATATATCGGACTTCAGATTAAACCCGCCGGGTATGCCTATATCACTCAGATTATCAATGAGCTGGAATTCCAAAAGAAGACACACGAAAAATTTACACAAAAGTACGGCGGTAAGGTTTTTTATATCATTTCCATTGCAGACGGTAAGACAAAGATCATTTATAATCAGGATGTAATTGACGAAATCCGAAAGGAAATAAAAAGACTTGGTGAGTCATGAATATGGATATGAACAAACCCAAAATTCTGGTGGCCACGACGAATCCGGGGAAGATGGCCGAACTGACGGCCCTGTTGGGGGAGCTGGCCGATGCGATCCACTGGAAAACGCTGGCAGATTTTGCCGATCTGCCAGTCGTGACAGAAGACGGCAGCACGTTTGCCCGCAATGCCCAAAAGAAGGCCCTCGGCTATGCTAAGGCCACGGGGCTTTTGACGATTGCGGATGATTCCGGGCTGATGATCGACGCCCTCGGCGGTCAGCCGGGGGTTCGCAGCGCGCGGTTTGCCGATGAAGTGGATAAAGACGCCGACCGAAAGCAGATCGACCGAGAAAACTATGAAAAGGTTTTGCTGCTGATGAAGGACGTGCCGGCCGAAAAACGTACCGCCCGTTTTGTCTGCCACCTGTGCCTGGCCGACGAAAAGCAGGTTCTCCTGCAGGCGGAAGGAAAGGTGGAAGGCGTGATTACCGACAAACCCGCCGGCGATAACGGATTCGGCTACGATCCGATCTTTCGGATTCCCGCCGAAGGCAAAACCGCCGCCCAGCTTGATCCCGATCGAAAAAACAAGATTTCGCACCGCGCCGACGCCGCCGCGAAATTCAAGCCCATTCTCCGGGACTATCTCCTGGGCCTGTAAATGCCCGATCTCTTTCCTTCCGGAACAGCGGGTAGACATTCTGATGGATCGCGCATTTTCTGGCGGAGCCGGGATGCCGTCTACTTGCGGAAGACGGCGACGACGTTTTCCACGTCCACCACGAACAGGCGGTTGTCGCCCTCAAAATCCACCGGGATGGCCCCCTTGGGGTTGAACAGCACCTTATCATACTGCCGCAGGGGGATGTCGGCGGCCATCTCCACCTCGGCCGAAACCGAGACGATTCGCCCGGTGATCGTCGGAATCTCGATATTGTCCGGAAGCTGAATGCCGCCCTTGGTCTGCTTTTTATCCTGATCTTTACGGATCAATACCCGCTTGCCGATGGGTTCAACCGTTTCAAACGGATCTGATTTTCCGGATTCAATCTCGCTCATTTTTCTTTCTTTTGGCAAAAGATTTTCTTCTCTATGAATCCGCTACGAATCAGATTTTTTCGAGGCGGTTTTTTTCCTCGCTGTTTTCTTTGCCGTCGTCTTTTTGGCCGCGCTCCTGGGGGTTTTGGCCCCTTTTCGCTCGAGAATGATGTCGGCTTCTTCCCAGGTCTCCGGGGGCCACTTTCCTTTTTCCTGGAGGTCTTTGAGTTTCTCCAACAGCTTCATGCTGACGATGGTGCGGCACTTTGGAAAGCGGTTGCAGCCCATAAACGGCCCGCGTTTGCTCTGGCGGATGACGAGCTGGCCCTCTTTGCACTTATGACACTTCACCCCCGTCGGTTCCGGGGGTGGGGCCGGCGGCAGCGGATTGCCTTCCTTGTCCATCTTCAGAATCGTTTTGCACTCCGGATACCCCGTACAGCCGAAGAACGGTCCGAACCGGCCGAATTTTTTTACCAGCGGCTTGCCGCAGTTCGGACACTTGGTCTCGATCACCTCTTCCTCGAGCATTTTTCCGTCCTTGTCGCAGGGACAGGCGAATTTGCAGTCCGGATAGGCCGAACAGCTCAGGAATTTTCCGTTCTTGCCGAATCGGTACTCGAGCGGGGCTTTGCATTTCGGGCAGGTATATTCGCTCGGCTGCGTTTCGGCCTTGGCGTGTTTCATCTCATCGACGGCGATCTCAAGTTTCTTCTGAAACGGGCCGTAGAACTCGTGGAGCACCTCGACCCAGTTCAGGTGCTGCTCTTCGATTTTGTCGAGCTGTTCTTCCATGTGCCGGGTAAAGGCCACATCCATAATCTGCGGAAAATATTCCTGGAGTTTGTCGGTGACGACCTCGCCGACATCCGTGGCATGAAAGGCCCGTCCGTCCTTTTCGACGTATTTTCGGTCCTGAATCGTGGAGATGATCGAGGCATAGGTGCTCGGTCGGCCAATGCCTTCTTTTTCGAGGGCCTTGACCAGCGAGGCCTCCGTATAGCGGGCCGGCGGCTTGGTAAAATGCTGGACTGCCTGCAGATCCACCACGTCCAGGGACTGGCCCTGACTGACAGCCGGCAGCATCGGCTCTTCGACCGGCGTGGACCAGATGCGGGTAAAACCGTCAAAGATCTGAACGCGGCCTGATGCGTGGTAGAGACAAACGCCCGCCGAGGCGGAGGCCTCAATATCCACACGGGTTGTATCCCACTGGGCGGCGTTCATCTGGCAGGCGACAAACCGTCTCCAGATCAGGTCATAAAGCTTAAACTGGTCATCGTTGAGGAACGGTGCCAGTTCGTTGGGAGTCAGGTCGGGGTCTGTCGGACGAATCGCCTCGTGGGCCTGCTGGGCCTCTTTTCGCGCGGCATAAAAATTCGGTTTTTCGGGCAGGTATTCGGGGCCGATTTGCGTTTTGATATAGTGGCGAACTTCGGTAACGGCCTCTTCGGACAGGTGCGTACTGTCCGTTCGCATGTAGGTAATCAGGCCGAGCGACCCCATGGAACCGAGGTCGATGCCTTCATAAAGCTGCTGGGCGACCATCATCGTCCGCTTGGCGGCAAAGCCGAGCCGATTGGCCGCGGCCTGCTGGAGCGTGGAGGTGATAAACGGGGCGCCGGGTCGTGACTGGATGCGCCGGGTCTGGACATCTTTGACCGTAAACGCCGCATTTTTGAGCGATTCATAGACCGCCTTGGCCTGTGATTCATTGTCGGCGTGAAATTTTTTGCCCCCGACGGTGTCCAGCTCCGCTCGAAAGGCGCTGTGTTCAGAAAGCCACTTGTTCTGCTCGGCCAGCGTGCGGCCTTTTTCCTTGTCCCTGGCTGCGTCGAGAAATTTCTGCCACGCTTCCGGGTCCGATCCGGACGTTTTGGTTGTAAAAATCGCCGGGATCAGCCAGTATTCCTGCGGATCGAAGGCGCGAATCTGTCGCTCACGCTCGACCACGAGCTTGACAGCCACGGACTGGACCCGTCCGGCGCTGAGCCCGCGAGCGACCTTCTTCCACAGCAGCGGGCTGATCTGATAGCCGACGATGCGGTCAAGCACCCGCCGTGCCTGTTGCGCCAGTACCCGATCCATATCAATCTTCCCGGGATTGGCAAAAGCACGCTCAATATCTTTTTTCGTAATGGCGTTAAAGACCACGCGCCAGGTCTGATCGTCTTTGAGCTTGAGCACTTCTTTCAGATGCCATGCGATGGCCTCACCTTCGCGGTCCATATCCGTCGCCAGATAAAAACGGCCGCATTTTTTGGCTTCATCCCGCAGGGTTTTAACCACCTTTCCCTTGCCTGGGCTGATTTCATAGGTGGGCTCAAAATTGTTTTCGATGTCGATATTCATGCCTTTGGAGGGCAGATCGCGAACATGGCCCATCGAGGCCTTGACCTCAAAATCAGGGCCGAGATATTTGTTGATCGTTTTGGCCTTAGCCGGCGATTCAACGATTACGAGCGATTTTGATTTTTCCGTTTTTGCCATGAATTCACGCCGTAAAGCAAATTTATGCCTGCCAATTCATTTGAATCCGCCTTTTTTATGACGGTATGTTTCCAAAGGTAGGCGATACATACCAAAGCCCGGCAAGGACTGTCAAGTAAAAATACTTTCGGCCGGCCGGGGCGGCTCCTGAATCGTTGTCGGCTGATGAAACCGGGCGGCTTTAGCCGATTTTATGTATCCTGAATAAGGAGAGTTTTGGTTTTATGGATTTTTTTGCAGTAAAAGTTCCTTGAATTGTCGGCAGGCGACCCGCGGATCCTCCGCGGCGCAGACGGCTGAGGAGACGGCCGCGGCGCGCACACCGGCTTCGAGGAGGGTCGGCAGATTCTCGGCCGTAATGCCGCCAATGGCAACATGTCCTATGGAGGTCTCTTTCAGCAGGGCGAGGGCTTTTTTTACATAATCCAGGCCGGAAACGGCAACCTCCGGTTTTGTCGGCGAGGGAAAGCAGGCGCCGATCCCCACGTAATCGGCCCCCGCATCGATTGCGGCTCGAAGTTCATTCTCGCTATGGGTACTTAAACCAATTAAAGCGGGTCTGAAAAGAAGTTTTTTTGCCTGCGAGCACGGCAGATCATGCCGGCCAAGATGAAGGCCATCGGCTTCGGTCAGCGCGGCGATATCTGCTCGATTATTAATGATGATCAGGACTCGCCCGGCTTTGCATAAAGAAACAAATTTCTTTGATAATTTAAAAAGCCGATCGTCCTCTATTCCGACCGCTCTGAGCTGCAAGGCATCAGCACCGCCTTCGGCGCACGCCCCGGCTATATCCAGCACCTGCGAATCGGCCATTTGAGGGAGTGCCGGGATCAATACATAGAGCCGAACGTCATGAAAACGATGCCGGGGCAAACCTTGTAAAACGTCTTTTTCGAGGGCATAGATTTCAAACCGCAATTGTTCAAACTGAACCGACAGGGTGCCGGAATCGATCTGTGCGGTTTCGGCCAGTACCCGGAGGGCCTCGCCGGCCCTTTTGACGGCCGCGGTAAAACAATCCGCAAGACAGAGACGGCCCTGGGCCGAATCAATTTTCAGGTCCCTGCCCACATCCGATGCTGTATCCCGTTCTGAAATAAGTTGCTGAGCGTCCCAATTGGACATGATTGAGCTTAACTGATGACGGATATTCTTGGCCTGGCCGGCAAGGCGCTGATCTTCGAGGACAAAACGACAATATTCCTCGGCCGTACGAAGGGCCTCACGCGCACGGTTATAATTGGCATCCAGGATTCGAAGGGCTTTTCGCTCCATATACCGAGGATTATAAGGCATGAATAAAAAAGTACGACTTTTTTATGACAAAAAAAGAGAGCTGGCTCCTCCGACCCAGCTCATTCCCATAACCCTCCTCCGGCTAACACCGGAGTTTTATCTATTCTACCTGACCTGACAGTCTGTAGAAAGTGATATTTTAATAGAGCAATGATTATACCATGATTCTTCATTTATTAAACAACTTTCTTTAAATATACGCAAATCTTTTTTTTTGATACATTAGGACTTTATTATTTCTTTTATTTCCCTGTTTTTTTTATTTCAGGACAGAAAAGTGTTTATTTTTAGGAACATAAAGTTGAGATTCTGATAAAATAGGGTTGATATTACAGGTCGTAAATTGTGAAAAAAAATGAAGATGAGAAAGATGTTTACGTAAAACAACATCAAGATTAACTTTTGGATGTTTGATGAACCAAAATCTTGAAAAAATAATCCGGATCGGAGATGGGTCCAGCCGATCCGGATCAGGCGAAACGAGGTAACGAGGTAAATATCTTCTTATTTTGTAAGGGCTTATATACTTTATCAAAAGTCTATATAAGGGCTAATGCTGATCTTTTATTTATAAAAAAACCTGCCGTGAAAAATACCCCCAGCAAGCTGCTGCTTAAGAAAATATAGATTATAAAGCAAAAAAGTGCAAATCGAATGACTCAGTTTTATCTATTTTATACACGACCCAAAACATCTTTTAATCTGTTTTTCCGTTATTTCCCTATAAGAACCGATGGGAATCCCTTTTATGCTTAAATCGCCGATTTTCAGTCTTTTGAGGGATTTGACTTTGTATCCGATGCGGGCAAATATACGCCTTACCTGCCTGTTTAGCCCCTGGGATATAACGACCTGCAAAATCGTTTCCACGTGGGTTCGCCGGATCACTTTAATAGAGGACCGAGCTGTCTTTCCCTCAGCCAGCCAGACACCTTTTTTCAGTTTTTCAATGTCCGGGCTGTCAATACGGCCTCGAAGCTTAACCTCATAGGTTTTGGGGACTTTATAACGGGGATGCGTCAGCCGATTGGTCAGTTCCGAATCATTTGTCAATAAAATGGCCCCGGTGGTCTCGGCATCCAGCCGTCCGACGCAGAAAATACGCTCGGTACAGTCGATCAATTCGATGGCCCTTTTTCTGCCCTGGGGATCGACATTGGTGCAGATGACATTTTTTGGCTTATTGAGCAAAAAATAGCGTTTTTGAGGGTATCCAATTCGGTTGCTGTGGACGCGGATGTCGTCTTTGTCCGGATCGGCAAAGGCCGGAAGCGTATCGATGACTTTTCCGTTGACAGTCACGGCCCCATCCAGAATGAGGGTTTCGCATTTGCGTCGTGAATCCACCCCCGCGGCCGCCAGAATCCGCTGGAGTCGCTGCGGTTTCTCCGCGGTCCTGTTGTCGGCCGGGGATGACTCTTTTTTGGTTTTTCGTATTGTCTTTTTCATAGGGTCCGATTATAGTCAATCAACGGGGAATAATTCAACGAATTGTCTGCCGTCTCGAAAAATAACTGAAAGAGGCGTTTTTTGTTGACAATAGGGGTTTTTATGAAGATACTACCGGTTTGTCAGATCCCAATATCGGCCGGGCGATGAAGTTGTAACCTATTAACTGGTAAGGAGTTATAAATATGGCTGTTAGAGCCGCGCAAAGTAATGCCACAAAAATCGCACTGATCACTTTTGTGACTCTGTTTGTTATCACCACCTCCGCGGCCGTTTTCTATTATATCAAGGCCGAAGAATACAAAGGAGCCACGAC
>JAHDQI010000268.1 GCA_018433925.1 Phycisphaerae bacterium
AGGCAACGGCGAGATCAAGGTGAATAGCCGGTTGCTTTACGTCTCACAGGCCCTGGCCGGCGAGCCGGTGGGCGTTGAGCCAATCGATGAAGCGTGCAGCCGACTGTGGTATTGTAACTATTTGCTGGGTCAGATTGACCATCACTACTGGCGGATTATACAGATAAACCGGACCCATAATGCCTGCCCAGGTACCTGGGCACCCGGCGAACATAAACCCTAAAAAGTGTTACCCATGTCGTCGGCATAAAGTGTAACCTATGTATCGGTTGACACAAAGCGGGGAGGGGGTATTATTCAGCCCGCCGAAGGCGTTCCGCTTCCCTCGCGCCACCCAAAATGTTCCCGTATGTGATTCAGCAGTCCCTCCGGATTATCAAACACCCACCGATTCACAAACCTCAGCACCAAAACACCGTACCGTTCCAAAAACAAATCCCGCTCGCGGTCATATTCAATCGCCTCGGCATTAAAATGCGGCGCGCCGTCCAGTTCAATCGCCAGTCGTTCGGCTGGACAGTAAAAATCAAGAATATAGCCGCCAAAGCTGTGTTGCCGCTTAAACCGCCTGCCGTCAAGCTGTTTACTTTTCAAATAGCCCCACATCTTCGCCTCAGCCGGTGTCAGCGCGTTTCGCAATTCCCGCCGAAACGTCTTCAACTCCGGATGATTATTCAAACATGCCTCTGTCATATTTTTCCTTAAAGCTCTCCCCCTTTTTTTCAAGGGGGAGTGTCGCGCAGCGACGAGGGGGTATTATTCACCCCGCCGAAGGCGATTCCACATCTTTGCTATTTCAGTTGTACTCTTTTATAGGCCCCCCCCGCCTTTCTGTTTTTTCTCTCAAATCTCAAATCTCAGATTTCAAATCCCCCTTCAACCCCCTTCAAAACCGCCGACTTCCCCGACAGATCCCTCACGCCAGCTTGTGCGCAATCTGCTCCTCCAGGATCTCCCGCACCGTCAGCGCAATAATGCTCTTGCCCGTCCGCTTGAAAAACGCACCAATCTCGCTCAGCGCCTCCCCCGTAAAATCAAACGACACAAAAAACCCCTTCGTCCGGTCCTCCCGCATCATCACCGCCTCAAACGAATCAATATCCGGCCGCCCCGTCTTGTCCTTCTGCTTAACCTGGATCGGATACCACACATCCATAAACTCCAGTTCCCCCGCCCGCCTCTTCGGCACCGCCGACACCGGGTAAATCCGCCCGTCAATCCCCATATCCCCCACCTGCGCCTTGTTCGGAATCCCCCCCAGCGCAATCACCGCCCAGTTCTCAAACTCAAACGGCGGCAGTTTCCGCAATTGCCCCTCGCTCCACGGCAGATCACGCACCACAAACCCCCGCCCGATCCGCCACAGCTTCTCATCCTCCTTCATCCCGCACACATCCCGCATCCGCTTGGCCATCACGCGGCAGGCCGTCGGCGATACATCAATCCCGATCCATTGCCGCCCCAAATTCTCCGCCGCCACCAAAGCCGTCCCGCACCCGCAAAACGCATCCAATACAATATCATTCTCATTGCTCGAGGCCTTAATAATCCGATACAACAGCGGCAGCGTCTTTTGGGCAGGATATCCAAGACGTTCAGCGGCTAAGTTGTGAATCGGTGGTATATCATCCCAAACCGTTTGTAATGGAACACCGGGCATATTATCAGCATATCTTTTATACATAGGCACTCCACCTTCTTTTTCCGGCCAATGTATGCAGCCGGCAGCGTCGAGTGCATCTAATAATTCTTGTGTTGTAGTTCCTTCAAGCTTGAAACGTTCAACAGCATCTCTTGGAATTGCCCAATGGCGGCCCTTTGCAGTTACATCAATTCCGCGCCATGGTTTTCCGCTGTGTCCTGTCCGAATTCCGTTGCCGGTCAAATCTGATCGTCGCCACCTTCGGCCATCTTCATCGACATGCGTATAAAATTCATTAAGGTACGTTTCACTGTATGGCTGATATAATTCGTTCCAAGTCCATGATTTTCCTTTAACATAATAAAAAATACTATCATGAACTGTACCATATCGCTTTGCACTGCTATGTGCGCTTGTACGTTTCCATATTACTTCATTTTGAAACTGATTTTCTCCGAAAATCTGATCCAGCATGATCTTCACATAGTGCGAGGCGTGCCAGTCACAATGCGAATAAAAAGACCCGGTATCTTTCAAAACCCGGTGCAGTTCCACACATCGCGGCCGCATAAAGTCGATATACGCCTGTGTCGAGGCGTGCCGGTCCTCGAACGACCGTTTTTCCTTCGTCTCCCCCCAGAACACCTCGTAGTTGCGGTTGCTGTTAAACGGCGGGTCAATATAGATCAAATCCACACACCCCTCCGGCAGCCGCTTCAACTGCTCCAGGTTATCCCCGCAGTATATGACGCGAGTATCGACCACCGGCGACGGCCGCCCGGCAGTCAATTTAGCCAACTTCCGCGCACCCTTTGTTTGCCTCTTTACTGTTTTCTTCTTTGACATAATCTGTATTGTACTCACAAAATCTTTTTTTTGCAACAAAACTACATGCTTATAATTTTTGAACATTTATCTTTTACGTAATTACACAAATATCGCAACTTGGATGTATCATATTTTCTAAAATTTCTATTTTTAAGAAACAACCTTGTATAATCATCTTTATCTATTAGTTCCCCTTGATATTGTCTTACAACTTCGTTATACGTTTTCCAGCGAACAGAAGGCTTTTTCTTTTTTTTGTATCGAAGATCGAGGAAACATTCTATCGATAATGCTTTTCCATTAATGTCCTCAATGGACTTGCCTGAAGGGCCAATTGTTTCCACCATACGACAATCTTCCAAATTCGGCAACAGAAGTACTTTAATATTTTGAGGCATGTCAAGCAGTATTATCTTATTATAGATATCAAGGCCAGCAGTATCATTATCGAGTAATACTAATATTTTATTTTGGATGCCAATTTTTATCAATCCCTGACAAAAACGATATATATTACCGACACCAGTAAATGGATAATTTTCTGTCATATCAACAAATTTAAAAAAATCAAATATATCTGCTGCAAATAATTTTAATGATTTCTTTAATATATTTCTATCTGAGTAACCTTCTGTTACGATAGTATAGCATTCTCTTGAATCTAATCC
>JAHDQI010000083.1 GCA_018433925.1 Phycisphaerae bacterium
GAGCAAACTTCCGTATTCTCGACAAAGACCCTGCCGGAATCCGGCTTCAACTGGCCGGCAATCAGTTTCAGCAGCGTGCTTTTCCCTGCCCCGTTCGGCCCCACCACACCACAAAACGTCCCCTGTTTGATCTCAAGGTTGAGATTGTTAAAAATCGGGTCTCGGCCGTAGGCAAAGGACAACATTTCAAGCCGGATGCAATTCATAGGCGATCTCCGAACAGGCCCCTGCAATGCCGAATCAACAGAAACAGAAAAAACGGCCCGCCGGCAAGAGCCGTAATAACCCCCACCGGAAGCTGGGCCTCAGAAAGAATCACCCGCGCAAACGTATCGGCAATCACAACAAAAACGGCTCCCCCAATGGCACAAAAAGGAATAAGACGGCGATGGTCCGGCCCAAAGAGGAGACGCACCGTATGGGGTACAATCAACCCCACAAATCCAACCAATCCGCTCAAACTGACAGCCACGGCCGTCATCATCGCCGCCGCGACAAAAGACAAAAGAAAAATCCGCTCCGGCCGGACACCCAGCGACCGGGCTTCCGGCGCCCCTAACGCAAGAATATTCAACCGCGGGCTGATCCCCAGCAAAATCGCGATCCCCGCCATCACAAGACCCGCCGAGACAACCAAAACCCGGATATCGGCATAAGAGGTCAGGTATCCCATCAGCCAAAAGAGGGTCGATTGAATCTGCCCGGACCGGGCAATCGAGGTCAGGAACATAATGACGGCGGAAAAAAAGGCGTTTACCACCACCCCCGCCAGCAGGAGACCGGTCCCCGAAGTTCTTCCGGTAAATCGTCCGATCCACCAGACCAGACCGGTAGTCCCGATCGCCCCGACAAAGGCAAACAATGAAATTGCCGAAAGCCCCCAAAAAGTCCAGGTGCACCCAATCAGAACCGCCAGCATCGTCCCCAGTCCCGCCCCGCTGGAAATACCCAGGATATACGGGTCCGCCAGGGGATTGCGAAGCAGCGTCTGAAAAACCGCTCCCGAACAGGCCAGGGCCGCCCCGACAAGCATCGCCAGGAGAATCCGCGGGATACGAATGTGAAAAAGAATCTGGGCATCGGGCTCAATTCCCCGCAGGCCCCTGACCGGCGAAACAGACTCCGAACCGATGAACGAGCACAACACCGCGATCATCAGCAGAAAAACGATTCCGATCAGCAACTGCCCGGCCAGTTTCTTAAAAGTCAGCATGGTTTCGCTCCTGGCCGCCGGTATCCTGCCGGATACAGTCTGTAATCATCTGCATTCCCAGCGCAAGCCGCGGACCCAGACGACACACCGGGTCCCCGTCTATCACATAAAGCTGATGGTTTTGAACGGCCGGAACGGTTTGAAAGCGTGCGTAAAACGACTCGGCCGTACCCCGCAGCCGGCGGAGGTCTTCCGGGCTGTCCGCCGTTTCGATGATCACCTCCGGAGCGGAAGCAATCAATTGCTCTTCATGGATGGGAGGATACTGAAAAGCCCGTGTCTGAATCACATTTTCCGCCCCGGCAATCTGCAGCAGTTCGTTAACAAACGTATTGCTTCCCGCCGCCCGAAGCGGCTCCCGCTGAACCACCCACAACACACGGACCGGCTCGGCCTCTTCGGCCTGCCGTCTGAAGGCCTCCAGGTCCGACTTGATTTGCCCAATCAATGCAGCCGACTGCGCAGACCGACAGGTCACGGAACCAATCGTCTCGATCGCTTCATACAATTGATCAATGCTTTCGATGCGCAGGGAAACGGTCCGGCACCCGGTGTTTTTCAACTGGTCGGCCAGCGCCTCCTGCTGCGCAAAGCCGAGCGTAAAGACCACGGTGGGCCGTACCGACAAAACCGCCTCCGGGTCCGGATTCCAGAAACTGCCGGCCTTCTTTTTCGCCAGCGCCTGCGGGGGAAAGTTGCTGTCTGAACTGACCGCGACAATCTCCTCGTCAAATCCCAGCGCAAAAAGGATTTCCGTCAGGTTCGGCGCCAGCGAAACAAGACGCAAAGAGCCGGGGGGGAGAATCACTTCTTCGGAAGAGGAGCCCGAACGGGTCAGCCAGAGAGCCACCCCGGCCGCCAGCAGCAAGATCAGCGTTCCATAATACCAGGCCGAAGTGTTCCAGCTTTTCGGGTTCATCGCCGCCGCTTAAAATCCGGTTCGCTTGAATTGTTTTTCAAGATCCCGGAGCGTAAAGGCAATGGAGGTCGGCCGGCCGTGCGGGCAGCGGCTTGGCGTCTGGGCCTTTTGACGGTCCGTCAGCAACTGCTCAATTTCCTCGCCGGTAAGCGGCTGTCCGGCCTTGATCGCCGCCTTGCAGGCCGCGCGGTCCAGCACCTCATGCACCAGTTTCTCCGTATCCACACACAATTCCTTATCCAGAAAGGCATCCAGCATCTCCAGAACATACTCGACCGGATCGGCCTTTTCAAGCAAAACCGGAAAGGACTGGATCGCAATCGTTTTTGGCCCGAATCGATCCCAGGCAATCCCCAGCTTGGCGACCAGGTCGGCGTGCTTTTCCAGCGCCCGCAGATGCGCATCCGTCACTTCCACCGTCACCGGCATAAGATATCGCTGCGAAGGCAGCGTTCCGCTCTCAAGAGAAGCCCGCATTTTTTCATACAAAATGCGTTCGTGCAGGGCGTGCTGATCGATAATCTCAAACCCTTCCTCCGTAGCCAGGACAAGGTAGCTGTCATGGATCTGCATACAGAACGGCGGACCCGATTCAGACGGCTCCGGACAGACCCGCTGCGGCGGCTCCCGAAACGGGGAACAGGGAGCCGGTTTTGCCCCGGCCGTAAATTCAAACTTTCGCTGCGATCCCTGGCCGGAGGCATGCTGCTCAAAAAAGTCGTCCATCGCTTCCCGGATACGCCCCGCCCGCCCCTTGCGAAGAAGATCCTCCAGCGGATTCTCGGAGGCCGTATAAGACGCCGCGGCGGCCGGCAAATGCCCGGTCGTCTGAAAATCGCACGAAAGCAGCTTCTCCCGAAGCGCCGAAAGCACCTCGGAGTGAACCCGGTTGGCGTTGTCAAAACGCACCTCGGTTTTGGTCGGATGAACATTGACGTCAAACTGATCGGCCGGCATCTCAAGAAACAGAAAAATAACCGGGTGCTTATGGGGCTCGGTCAGTCCCCGATAGGCCTCCTTGAAGGCATGCAAAATAAACTTGTCCCGGATATATCGTCGATTCAGAAAAATATACTGATAGCGGTTGCTGGAGCGGGCCCCATCCGGACGGCCCAGCAGCGCCCGCAGTGAAAACTGGTTGTCCCGCCGGCTTGTCTCCATAAGCCCCTCCGCCACAGCCGGCGTAAACAGCACCGAGATTCGTTCATTCAACGACTGCCCGGCCAGAAGACGATAGACCGTCCGTGACCCGTGATCGAGCTGAATATCCAGTTGCGGATAAGCCAGCGCAATCCGGGTAACCTGCTCGACAATATGCGTCATCTCCGTATTCGGCGAGCGAAGGAATTTACGGCGGGCCGGAAGCTTGTAAAACAGATTCCGCACCTCCACCGTCGTACCCACCGACCCGCTGCACGGACGGACGGGACGTTTGACGCCGCAGTCGATCTCAATCTCGCCGGCCTGCAGCGAATCGGAAACACGGCTGACCATGCGCAGCCGCGACACCGACGCGATGCTGGCCAGGGCCTCTCCGCGAAAACCCATCGTCGAAATCTTCAGCAGGTCATCGCTGGACTGAATCTTGCTGGTCGCATGCGATTCAAACGCCGTCGGCAGGTCTTCCATTTCAACGCCGTCGCCGTCGTCAATGACGCGGATCAAATCACGCCCCCCCTGCTCGACCTGCACAACAATCCGCCGGGCGCCGGCGTCAAGACTGTTTTCCATCAGCTCTTTGACCACGCTGGCGGGCCGCTCGATCACCTCTCCGGCCGCGATCATATTAATCAGGTTGTCATCGAGGACAACAATTTTACCCATGCAGCGTCTCCGATCCGCCAAACCTCAAAGGGCCTTAAAGCAGCAGACTCCGCCCGGTCATTTCCTCCGGTTTTGGCAGGTCCAGCACTTCGAGGAACGTGGGAACCACATCCGCCAGTCGCCCGCCCGAGTCCATTTTGCGGCCTTTGAAGTCCTCATCGACCACGATAAACGGAACATCCCCCACGGTATGGGCCGTGTGCGGCATATCGTGCTTAAAATCCCACATCCGTTCAAAATTGCCGTGGTCGGCAAGCACAACGGCGCTGCCGCCTTTTTCCCGGACCTTCTCCAGCACCCGGCCCACACAGGCATCCACCGTTTCGGCGGCTTTGACGGCCGCTTCGAGAACCCCCGTATGGCCGACCATATCCGGATTGGCAAAATTGCAGATAATTACGTCAAACTGGTCGGAATCCAGCTTTTCGCAAATGACATCGCAGACTTCATTGGCGCTCATTTCCGGCTTCAGGTCATACGTCTTGACCTTCGGACTGGGCACAATCTGACGCTGCTCCCCTTCAAACGGCTCTTCACGGCCGCCATTAAAGAAAAAGGTCACATGCGCATACTTTTCCGTTTCCGCGCAGCGGAATTGCTTCAGGCCCAGATCGCTGAAATACTCCCCGGCGATATGGGGCATTTGACGCGTCGGCGGAAAGGCCACCGGCGTACGGATCGACGCGTCATATTCGGTCATACAAACATAATGAACCTTCGGATGCACCCCTCTTTGAAACCCGTCAAAATCAGCGTCCACAAACGCCCGGGTTAGTTCCCGCGGCCGGTCCCCGCGAAAATTAAAGAAGATCACGCTGTCGCCGTCTTCAATCAGGCCGGTCGCTTTCCCGTCCGAATTCATGATGCAAACCGGCTTGATAAACTCATCGGTTTCCTTCTTCTCATAACTGGCCTGCACCGCTGTCTGTACATCCGGCGCCTGCCCGCCGATCCCCTGCGTCAGGCACGCATAGGCCTCCTCGACCCGTTCCCAGCGTTTGTCCCGATCCATCGCATAGAAACGGCCCATCACGGAGGCCACCTTGCCGACCCCGATCTCGGCCATCTTCTGCTCAATCGCCTTCAAATAACCCGCCCCGCTGGTCGGCGGGGAATCACGACCGTCCGTAAACGCGTGAAGATACACCTTCTCGATACCCTGCCGGCCGGCCAGTTTCAGCAGCCCGTACAGATGACCCAGCAGGGAGTGGACGCCGATGTCGCTGCACAAACCGAGCAGATGCAGCTTGCCGCCGCTTTCTTTGACATGCTCGATCGCTTCAAGAAGGACCTGGTTTTCAAAAAAGTCCCCCTCCCGGATGGCACGGGTAATCCGGACCGAGTCCTGGTACACAATACGCCCGGCCCCGATATTCTGGTGGCCCACTTCACTGTTGCCCATCGTCCCTTCCGGCAGACCCACATCCTCACCGCAGGTACGAATCAGGCAGTTCGGATACTCTTTCATCAGCATCGTGTCCACCGGCACACGGGCCTGCTTGATGGCATTAAACGAATCCTCTTCCGGATTCGGATTATATCCCCACCCATCGCGGATAATCATCACACAGGGTCGTTTTCGCAAAGTCTTTGGATGTTTCGTCATATTGATCAATCTTTCAAAATAGACAAGTTTCGTTTGCCTCCGAAAAGAAGCGATATCCTATAATCTCAAATTCTTTCTGTCAATGGTTTTACGTTCTAAGACGCAACAAGTTCCGTTTCTTTTTTGCTGTTTTCTGCCCGGCAATCTCTTTTTTCTGGTAAAAATCCTTTTTTTTCTTGCTTTTTACCGCCTTGTCTATACGATTTCGGTTTGGAGAAAAGCAGGTACGAAAAACTTGTGCAATGGGAGAAAACGATGCGAAAAATAAGGATTGCTCTATGTCTGTCTTTGATTTCCCTCTTTGGCTCAGCCGCCTCCGCCGACGTCATCAACGGGGATTTCAGTGCCGGCCTGACAGGATGGGACCATAACGAAGGCGCCCTGCCTTCCCCTTTTCCGGAATACCCGGAGTCGGCGTTTCTGTTCGGTGACGGCCTGTTTTCAAGCATCCTTAGTCAGCAATTCGATACGGACGGCCTGAGCATGCTGACCTTTTCTTTTTATGCGGAGGTGACCGGCGAAATCCACGAAACCGACCATTTCTATGCAAGTATCCTTGACTCCTCCTACACCAGCGCAGACAGTCTGAGCCAATCGGTCGATCCGGCAGACAGCGGCATTGATCCCGTCCCGGCCGGACAATCTCTCGTAAGCGTTGGAGATCCCGCGGACGCTTACTTTTTTCACTGGTCAAGCAACCCCGATCAGACACCCGAAATGGCCGACGGAGCCGTCAGCATGATAACGGACGAAGACGGCTGGATGACGATCTCACTGCTCCTGCCGAGCGGAACCGACACCGCAACCATCCGTTTCGAACTGATCCACGACTACAGCGAAGACGATCCGATGACAAAGATCTATCTGGACAACGTCACGCTTAGTGATGCGGCCGTCATTCCGGCCCCCGCGGCGATCCTGCTGGCGGGCATCGGTTCTTGTCTGGCCGTCGCGTTTCGCCGAAAAAGGCCCCTCTGATCGCTGCGCCGCACCCGGCAGGCAGACGGACCGGGGCCGCCCCTTCGCCAAAGGAGCGCCCCGCGGAGGGTTCCCATCGGGAAGACAAACGATAAGTCCTTTTTCAAAAAGCCCTTAAAAAAGATTTTGACAGAACTTTTCCCTCTGTTATAATCACGGCCGGTTTTATCTGCAAAGAACGAATTCCGGAGTGAACCGACAGGGTCCGGCCGGAGATAGCGAAATACCGGTCGCCTGCGAAGTGTGGAAAGGATTTTTCTATGAATTCAGTACAATCCCGTTCAGGAGGGTTTCCTGCTGCGATTTGCCTTGCGCTGATACTGGTCTGCATCGGCTGTCAGGTGCCCCCGGAGGCCGCGGAGAAATCTTCAGACGACCAACTCACCGAAGAATTGCTCCGGCAGGAACTCGCCCAGCGGCGCGATCAGGCGGTGGCCCTGTACGTGGATGCCATGATGCTCAGCGAACTCAATGACCACGCCGAAGCCATTCGAAAACTGGAAATGGCCACGGACCTGGACCCCGATTTCGCCCTGGCCTTTTCACTCAAAGGCGACATCTTCCAGCAGATCCAGGACTATGAAAAAAGCGCCCAGGCCTATGAAAAAGCCACAAAAATCGATCCCTGGTCTTTCAGGGATTTCTTCAACCTCGGCAATGTCTATCAGATCCTGAAGGATTTCGCCAAAGCCGTAAAGGCCTACGTCGCCGCCTGCAATCTCGACCCCGGCCATTTCGAGGCCCATTACAAAGCGGCCCGCTGCTTCTATACCCTGCAGGAATATGACCAGTCCATGGAATACGCCCGTATGGCAAAAGCCATTGACCCCCAGCAGCCCGGACCGGAGATCCTGTTGGGCGAACTGTTCGAATCACGCAAAGACCACGTCGAAGCCATCAACGCCTACCGCCGAGCCCTTGAACTGGAGGGCAATAAGCCCGAGATCATGCTTCCGCTGGCCAGGGCGTATCTGCGATCCGGCCGATACAGCGCCGCACGGGAACTCCTCGCCGTTGTCGCGGATATGGAACCGGATAATTCGATGGCCCACCAGTACATGGGCTTTGCGCTGCTTCGGCTCAGGGAATTGCCCGAGGCAATTGAAAGCTACAAGCGGGCCGTCGAAACCGCCGACCAGGACTACATGGCGCACAAATCCCTGGGCGTGGCCTACATGATTCAGTTCTTCTCCAATCGGGACGAAGCCAGCAAGGCCCTCGCCCTCGAACAGTGGACAATCTCCCTGCAGATCAACCCCGACCAGCCCAAGCTCAAACAATTCCTGACCCAGTACCGCTGAGTAACGGATTTATCCTGTATGAACGCAAACCCAGCCCACCAGAAACCTTCCGGCGGCACATCAACCCGTCTGTCCCGGCGGCCGGACGCATGGGGCTGGGGTCTTTTCGGAGGGCTCACCGCGGGTGGAGCGGTCCTCGATTTATGGAGTAAGCAGGCCGTTTTTAACTGGCTCGGACCCCCCGAAAATCAGACTATATACTCCGTCATCCCCGGATTCTTCCAACTCGTCGCCCGCCTGAACTCCGGGGCCGCCTTCAGCATGTTTCAGGGGCAGCGACTGATCCTGGCCGGCATCTCAATCGTCGCGCTGGCAGTCATGCTCTTTCTGTTCCTGACCGGCCGCTTTCACCGGCGCATCATACAGGTCGCCGCCGGATGCATTACCGCCGGAATCATCGGAAATCTCTACGACCGGATGTTCAATGAAGGCATGGTACGAGATTTTCTCGACTTTTACATCGGCTCGTATCACTGGCCGACCTTCAACGTAGCCGACTCCATGCTGTGTATCGGCGTCGGGCTGATCCTGCTGGCCAACTTCACATCTGAAGCTGATCAAACACACGATCTTCCACAAAAAGCGGAACCGTAAGACCGCAGGCCAGGGCAATCGCATCCGAAGGACGGCTGTCGATTTCAATCTCCTTCGAATCCCGCAGAACATAAATGCGGGCGTAAAAGGTATGCTCCCGCAGGTCATTGATTACGACCCGGCTCACGCGCCCGCCCAATTGCTCGATGACGTTCGCCAGTAAATCATGAGTCAGCGGCCGGGGCAGCTCGTACCCCTTCAGCCGGCGGTCAATCGCCAGAATCTCCGGCATCCCGATGACAATCGGAAAACTGCGATCCCCATCCTGCTCTTTCAGGATGATGATCTGCTGGTCCACCGTTTCATTAATTAAAATCTGGGATAATTCAACCGGTATTTCCATAACCTGCCTTTGCCTACTGGAGTTCTCGTAAAAGTTCATTGACGGTTTCCAGTTGTTCGGTCAGATCGGCCAGCTTTTGGCGGCTCTGCTCGACCACCTCCGGTTTGGCCCGTGACAGAAAATTGGGATTGCTCAGCTTTGCCTCAAGCGGTCGAATCCCGTTTTCGAGAAACGCCTTCTGCTTCTCCAGACGCTGCCGTTCGGCCGCCCGATCGATCACATCGTGCACAAAAATCTGTATCTCTTCGACAATCCCCGCCGCGGCCGTATCGGGCTTTTCCAGATCCGCCCCCAGCTC
>JAHDQI010000175.1 GCA_018433925.1 Phycisphaerae bacterium
ATCAGGAATAATACCTACAAAACCGCGTTTCCAGCCCAAAAACAAAGAAAATGCACATTTTTTAACTTCACGCTTGCCCAATCACGGCCGGGCGGTATAATTCGGTGCTCTATATTAAGAACCGGACATAAACAATCTTAAAAAAAGACGCTGCCGACCGGCAGGAGGAAAACATGCAGAATCATCGAAAGAGTTTGGCCAAGCGAAACCGCAAAAGCGGATTCCGCGCACGCATGAAAACCAGCAAGGGCCGACTGACCCTCTCCAACAGACGCCGGGCCGGCCGCAATACAAACGTCAAAAAAAGCTTCACCTGATAACCACGTGACTGGGAGATATTAATACAGGAAATATCATACCCGATTACAGGTATTAACGGCCGGTTTTTTTCCGGAAATGCAAACATTTCTTGACTTTACTTATTCTGCGCTTATAATCCGAGTTTCGCCAACGCGGACTAATGGAAGCGGAAAGGGTGGGATACAATGATTAAAGGAACAATAAGTCGTGTACTGGCATAGGATTACATCCTGTACGCCGGATTTGCGCAGGATGGTCAGGCGACTTGTCGTAATAGGAATAGATGCTTCAGGGATGCTGCAGATGCGGCTCGTTTTTTGGGAGGCAGCGCTCATGGCCGACTGAGGTCTAAAATCAGACGGCCCGGGGCCTTATGCCCAATGCGGCGGGCCGGTTTTTGCGGTATGGAAAGTGGCAACCTGAAGGTTTCCACTTTTTTTATTGCCCGCCCCGGCAAGGCGGGCCTGAAACCGGGGTCAAAAAAATAAGGAACCGGAGTTTATGAATCAGGAATTGTTAAGAATTGTCGAAAACATCGCACGCGACAAAAACATTGACAAGGAGTCGATCTTCCAGGATCTGGAAGCGGCGATGGTATCGGCGGCACGCAAACATTTCGGTGTCGGCCCCGACAGCGATATTGCGGTACACATCGATCGGACGTCCGGAATCATTACAGCATTTATGGATGGGGCCGAGATTGATATTCAAAAACTGGGACGAATCCCGGCCCAGACAGCCAAACAGGTAATTATTCAAAAAATTCGGGCCGACGAGCGAGACAGCATCTATACCGAGTATGTGCAGCGGCGAGGCGAAATCGTCAACGGAATCGTCGGCCGGTTCGAAGGCGGGGTCCTGGTCATCAACCTCAGCAGCCGCGTCGAGGCGATCTTGCCGAAGTCTGAACAGATCAGCGGCGAATCGCATCATCCCGGCGAACGCATCCGGGCCATGATTCTCGAAGTCCGAGAGCAGTCCAGCCAGGTGAAAATTGTTCTCTCGAGAACCCATCCCGATTTTATCCGCCGGCTCTTCGAACTGGAAGTCCCGGAGGTGACCGAGCGGATTATCGAGATTAAGGCGCTGGCTCGTGAGGCGGGCTATCGAACGAAGATTGCGGTTGATTCTGTGGATGACAAAGTCGATCCGGTGGGGGCCTGTGTGGGAGTACGCGGCAGCCGGATTCGGAATATCGTCGATGAACTGGGCGGCGAGAAGATCGATATCGTGCCGTGGAGCGATTCCTCCCAGATTCTGATCTCCAATGCCCTGCGGCCGGCCAAGGTCAGCGAAATCGCGATCTGTTTCGAGCTGGGACGGGCAACGGTGGTTGTCGGCGAAGATCAGTTGAGTCTGGCGATCGGCAAGCACGGGCAGAATGTGCGGCTGGCGGCCCGGCTGACCGGCTGGGATATCGACATTTTGACCCCAACGGAATACAACCGAGAGGTGGACCGGCTGACGGCGTGCATCAGCAAGATTGAGGGAGTGGACGATACATTTGTCGACAAACTGCTGGCGCTGGGGATTATCTCAGTGCTGGATCTGGAAGAGGTCGGCACCCAACCGCTCG
>JAHDQI010000298.1 GCA_018433925.1 Phycisphaerae bacterium
CGCCGAAAAACAGCCAGCCCAGCAGGCCGCTGAACAGTCCTCCTATGGGCATTCCATCACCCCCTTGAAATACGGCAGATATCTGTCAGCTATGGCCTCGACGATGGTCAGCACCCCGGCGTGGATCAAAAATCCGCCGTCGGTGAAAATCCCCAGATGGTCATGGCCGTGGATGAAAAAAGCCCCGAGCGCACCGGCGCAAGGGGCCTTGTCAGTCAGTCTCCATCCCGTGGCGGCCGCGAGGTCCGCGAGGGTCTTTCCCTGCCACCCGGGAGGGATGGAACCCTCCCACCCGTAGGCGTAGGCCGCCAGGTGCAGGCAAGTCTCCCCGGGCCGCCATTCCGCCCGGGAGATGGGCCGACCCACCCACGACCGCGCACGGGCAACAATTTCAGCCGGGCTGTACGGACACACAAACGGCATCATTTCCACATCACCCGTCTCTGTCTCGCAGCGACCCACGGGAACCCGCCGAACTGGTTGAGATTGCCGAGCGAGGTGCAGAACGCCCGCGTTTTCAGACACCGGCCTTCCTCGCCGAGGTACCGGCACCGCGATCCCTTGAACACGTGGGAACAGCCCATGTTCATTAATCTTTTCGGGAACTGCGCTCCCACATCGATCAGGGTTTTTGACACGGAAAACGCAATCCCTTTTTTGCCGGGAACATAACTCCAGTCCTGAATGTAGCCGTCGAGCAGAACGATGTCAGCCCCCGGCTCATCGATGTGGTCCGGGAACACCCGCCGCAGGATGCACCGCGAACCCCGAAAATCAGTCCCGGCCGCCAGCATCCCCCGGATCAGGTTGTCCTGCGTTTCGGGCAGGGTGATTTTCGTGGTCTTACTGATGTTCGATAGCTCGGCGCGAATACCTTCCCGGGCGAAGGGGTAGGGAACAAATGTCTGATCAAGATAGTCATAAATTACAACGGCCTCCCCTGCCCCTACATCTCCTCCCATACCATCCGTCCACAACGCCCCGGTGTTCTTTATGTAATGACACCCCGCCATGGTGGCGTATACATGCAACGAGCCCATCGGGTTGTTAAATGAAACCCCGCCTACCAATTTATTTGCTAGTTTCACCTCGTATACAGACGCATCAGACACCTTAATCATGTAGTCCTTATAGGCAGTCCCCTCTGCTCCACTCATTTTGAAAAAGGGGATGTCACCATTTACGACATTCCCCACAATGATTGTCGTATTGTTCCACTCGTCTATCACCATGGTTCGATACGTAAACGGCAGGGTGATCGTTTTGCTTTGTGCGCCTTCAGATGCCCCTTCAAAATAACTGCCTATAATTTTTAAGGATGTGCCGGAGCATGTATACACGCAGCCTTGCCCATATTCGCCAGTAATCACCTGGTGTGTTCTCCAACCATCACCCCA
Organism: Phycisphaerae bacterium; assembly: GCA_018433925.1. Classification (GTDB taxonomy): domain Bacteria; phylum Planctomycetota; class Phycisphaerae; order Sedimentisphaerales; family Anaerohalosphaeraceae; genus JAHDQI01. The sequence continues at coordinate 1,398 of JAHDQI010000298.1, forward strand.
TCTAACAGACTCGGAATTCAGCCCACCCTTTACCAATGCACCCCAACCAGAGAAGGGTGTGATAAAGCGGTTTTCTTTCTCACAAAATGTGCGCAACCATCCATCTGTACCATTAATTGACAAAGATAAATATCGTTCAGGCTCAATTCTGTTTTTATTATTTTGTAATCCAATTGCTGTGCGTGCCATTTCTATTGATGAGGACCAATCGACATACGATGTGCTAGTGGGCACATCAAACTGTAAATCCGTTTTTCTGATCTTTATAAAATGTCCCCCATAACCGCCACCTGGAGATTCAGAATAATAAAAAATATAATGAACATCCGTTTCAATAACTGAAAGGCTTCCGTCCTCGGGGTACCCCGGATAAATATACAGGGTTGACCCTATCAGTCCCCATGTGGACGGGGAGCTACCTCCAAGCCTTCCGGTGATACGATTTGTAGGAGTCAACAATGCTACAAAATCAGCAATGGTGGAAGCTCCCATAATCTGCGGATACGTAAAAGTATAAAATTCACCCCGTGCTCCAAGTTGGCCATCAGTTAAATCGTACCTAAACGCAAGAAAAAAAACCCGATCGGAAGCCGCCCAAAACGCACCAAACCGCCCACTCCAAGTGTTGTACTGTGTATAGGATATAGGGAAATAGGTAGAGTTTGTCCAGTCGCGCCAGGTCCACAACAGCGTGTGCGTGCTTTTGTTATACATGGCAATCCGCGGATCTCCGTACCCAAACTTCAACAACTCATAATCGCCGGAAGCCGCAATAAGGACCGGCTTCTCGCCTCCTCCGGGCCACTCTGATGACACAACACCATGCGATTCTAATTCCATGGTATCAGGATCAAGGGTATATGCGTACATGGTAGTGCCAACGGTTCCCAGTAATCTAAATTTTTTGTCACCAGTTTTATACAATCCATTCACTACAAAATTATTAGGAAATGAATAGCCAACTGGCCTTCCCAATTGCCCTGATTGCTCCTTACTGTAGGAAGCATAAAAAAACTCCCCGTCAACGGGAAGAGTCAATGTTCCAAATCCGTTTAATAATGTATTATTGCTAGAAACATCTGGTAATACTCGAACGGTAGCCCAACCTTCATTTTCCAAAACATATTTAATCCGCTTATCCGCCCCATCTAAAAACGCTATTCCAACAGATTCAGCCGCCCGCAAATAGAAAAAATGGATCCCCGCCGTATACACCGCGGTTGATGGAACGGTGGGAAGGGTGGACGACCCTGAGTTACGATGAAGATATGTAGATTTATTTATCATATTATCGCCTACAACATGTGTAACTGTTCTAATGTTAGGAGCTGTCCCCGATACCCAAAAAATAGAATATGATTTCATGGGATATTCTGGAAGCGAAAACGTATTGTAATAGTCGCTAGACGGGGCTGGGGTGTACTTCACGGTAGAACTGGCAATAACTCCTCCATTGGAATTTACAACTCGCAAGTATTGATAAGAAGCATACTGAAAACTAAAGCAAATACCATCCCGCGCCCCGTCAAAAAAAACAGAATAATTGAATTCTGTTGTTGTTTGAGGACCTATGGTCCATGTTGTGCCTTGCGTCACGTTGTGCCCAGTCCACGTAATATTAGAGCCAGAGGTGGTTACATATAAAACCACCACATCCCCATTGGCAAACTTAAAAGTTTTTGGTTTGAATTTCGGAGTCAGGGATGCGTTTTTCTTCCCGATTTTTGCTTCCGTCACTAGTTCAGACAAATCAATTGTGTCAGCGACAATGTGAGAATTTGGCTTTCGCCGTTTTTCAAACGTAGTCCCCTCCGTCACGTCCGCCGCGTTGATCAGCCGCCACCATTCCTCGCCGACCTGGATTTCCAGCGTCTCGGCGACTTTCACGCCCGACTTGCCCAGATCGAGGGCGACGGCATCACTCAAAAAATCCGCGTTGTTCATGGCCATGGTCTACGCCTCCGGTTCCGTGACTTCAAGGGTGTGGGCCTGCCGGAGGACAAACGAACAGCTCCAGTAGGCCGGGGCGATCTGCTCAAAGGTCAGTTTTGCAGAGTCGAACCGCACGTAGTAGGTGGTGCTGTCCGCAGGGTTCGCCCATTTGAACGGGATCGCGCGCCCTTTCACGGCGACCCAGTGCGCCTGCAGCGTGGACACCTGTGCGGCCGTCAGGGCGGGAATCTGGATGGAAAAACGCTTCTCCAAAAACGCGTCATAGTGCAAAAACTGCGACAGTCTGGAGGGGCTGGTGAACTCCTCGATGCTGTCCTCCTGACTCACCTCCACCACCGAGTGGGCGGGGAGGCTGATCGTTGACAGGCTCGTTGACAGGTATTGCGTTATTGCCGGTACAGTCACTCCCTACACCCCCCCGAATGCCAGGCTGGTCCGCTCGGACCTCGCCCGCAGCACGTGATTGGTCACGATCTGCGACCCCGGATATTTTGACATCGCCTCGTATGTCACCTGCTCCAGATCGTTCCTATCGAGGACATTGATGATCACAGGCGGCCCCATAGACCCCTCGGCGCTCACGCCGAGCCGCCCGTCCGCACCACGCTCCAGCGGCATGACCGCTTCGGGGCCCGCTTCGCCCATGAGCCCCATCCCGCTGGCCATGGGGAATATCGTCGGCCGGTCAACGATGCCACCCCGGGCGAAGGGCACGATATTGCCGCCCGAAAACACCCCGCCGTCGGCGAAACCCAGCGCCGCCTGGATCGGTCCGAACACGTATTTCAGCAGCAATGCCTTAACATAGGCAAACATTATGTCCTGTGCTAATTTCTGCATGGCTGCCCCCAGGTCGTCGCCGTACACGATCGCCGAGGCGAACGCCCCGGAAAGCCCGTCGGCCACGCCTGCTAATTTATCCTTGAGCGCCTGTTCGGCCTCGCGGATCATCACGTCAATGGACTTCGTGGCCATCTGGACGCTGCGGTCGAACCCCTTGAGTTCGCTATCAAGCATCTTGACCACCATGGGGAATTCCGCAAACTGGTTTTTCAGCCCCTCCAGCGCGGCCCGGTACTGCTCCACGCCGATGGCCCCCATCTCGAACTGGAGCTGCAGGGCGTCGATGACCTCCCGCGCCTCGTCCCCCTGAAGCTGCTGGATCGAGGCGAACAATTCCTTCATGGGCTCCGTCCAGTTTTCGATGCCCGGATCTGCCAGCTGGGCCTTCAGCCCGGCAAATACGTCCGTCAGGTGCTCCAGGTATTCCGAATCGCCGAGCAGCCCCATGGAATTCTGCCAGGAGAGCCCCTCCATCATGGTCCGCAGATCTTCAACGGACTGCTTGTCCTGCTCCGCCTGTTTCTGGACCGCTTCCTCGGCCTTCGCCGTCGCGTCCGTCGTGATCTGTTTCTCCAGGTCAACGATGGTTTTCCAGTCATCGGAGAGGGGCTTTAATTTCGCCTTCCACTCGTCGAGCACGGGGAGGAACGCCGCCCCGTCCGCGTTGAGATATTCGATCTGGTCACGGATGTTCTGGACCATTTTCTCAGCAGCCGACTGGCCGGAGGATTTGCCGGCCTTCGTCCCGGAGCTCCCGCTCCCCTTCGATCCGGCGCCTGATCCCTTCTTCACCGGCACCAGCCCGGCCATGATATCCGCGTCGGCATCAGCCGCGTCGCGCTTCACGTCCTCGGCCAGCCGCTTCCTCGCGTCCTCGATCTCCTTCCGGGTCTTCTCCTCCGCGATGGCGATCGCCGCGCTGCCCTTCCATCCCTCGGCACCGAACAGCCCGCCGGAGGCAATGTCCTGCAGCTCCCGGAGCTTGGTCAGGTCCATGGAGTCGATCTCGCTCTGGAATTTCGCCGCGGCCTCCTTCGACCCCTCGAAGCTCTCCGCGAGGTAGATCAGCGCGGCCGCAGCCAGCACCAGCGGAGCCGCCGGTCCCTTCGCCAGCGCCATGAGCGTCCGGCTCACGTTCCGCAGGGAATTGATCACGGCGCTGATAGCCAGCAGCGCCGGCCCGATGGCAGCCGTCAGGGCTGCAACCTTCACCGTGGTCTCCTTCGCCTCCGGGGACAGCTCGCTGAACGCCTTGGTCCACCCCTTCAGCAGCTCCATCCCGTCCTTCAGGTGGGGCACCAGGATCGTACCGATCTCCATGGCCACGGCGTCCAGTTCGTTCTTCAGCATCTGCAGCTGGGCTCCCGTGGTCTGATAGAAGATCGCCGTCTTCTCCTGCAGCTCGTTGTTCTGCTGCCAGGCCTCGTTTGCGATCTTCATGGAGCGGGCGAAAATATCCGAGGCCACGGAGGCCTTCAGCAGGGCGTTCCTCTGCCTCACCTCCGTGATGCCCATCCGGTCGAGCACCTCGATGGCCGATGTCCCCGTACCCTCAAGATCTGACAGTCCCTGGATGAAGGCCATGATGGCCCCCGCGGCGTCCTCCTTGAACAGCGCGGCGAACTGGTTCACCGACATCCCGGCGACATCCGCGAAGTCCTTCAGCCCCTTGCCGCCCTTCTTGGTCACCAGGTCGAGCTCGATGAACAGCTTCTCAAACGCCGTGCCGCCGGCCTGTGCCTCGATGCCGACGCTCGACAGAGACCCCGCCAGCGCCAGGATCTGAGGTTCCGTCATGCCGACGATTTTGGCCGTCGCCGCGAAGCGCCCGGCCAGCTCCATCACGTCTTTTTCCGTGGTCGCCAGGGAATTGCCCAGGGCGACCACCGTCGATCCGAGCCGGTCGAAGTTGTCCTGGTTCATCTGCGTCACGTTGGCGAACCTGGCCGCCATGGTGGCCCCTTCCTCGCCCACGAGGTTGGAGGTCTCCCCCAGCTGGATGATCGCCTTCGTGAACCCCATGACCTTATCCCGCTGGATGCCCAGCTGTCCGGCCGTTGCCGCCACCGCAGCGATTTCCCCGGCCGCCGTGGGCATCTCCTTGGACATGTCGATGATCGCCTTCTCCATCGACTTCAGCTCCGCCTCGGTGCCGCCGACGCTCTTCCGCACCCGTGCAAACGCCGATTCAAAGGCGATGGATTCCCGGAGGGCATACGCCCCAATCCCGACCAGGGGGACGGTGAAGGTTTTCGTCATGCTCATGCCGTAGTTCCGGAACCGCTTCGACAGCTTCGCCATGTCCCGGTCGACCTGCTTCATTTTCTTTTCCAGGTCAGTGATATCGGCCCCGAAACCGAACAGCAGCGTCTTTTTTCTAGCCATGCTTCTCCCCCTTCCTGGCCCTGACCCGGTTCTTCAGATGCTCGTGATACTCGCCTTTCGACAGCACCCGTCCGTCCACCCAGTACCCCGCCAGGTCGTCGCACTTCACGGGATGCTTCAGCCGTCCCGTGGCGTTCATGATCCATGCCGCGTGCTGGGCCATTTGCCTGGTGTCGAGGTATTCCCGGTACCGGTACGCGTGAAGGAGGTCCTGGACCTCGCCCCATGTCAGGCACCACAGATCGTCATGGGAAAGACGCAGGGGACCGAGGACCGCCAGGCTCATGTCCGAGCAGGCAGCCTCCCAGTCCCCTGCGGTCAGTTTTTTCCCTCGCCCTCGTCGTCTTCGCCGTCTTTCCCGCCGGCCCCGGCGGTACTGAAGCACCGTTTGAACGAGTCCAGAAACCGCGCCAGGGCCTCCTTCACGGCGTCGACGTAGAGGTGCTCCTCTTCGTCCAGCCAGTCTCCGACCTGGTCGATGGTGAGGTTCCTGTCCTGCCACAGCAGGCCGGCCCACACCAGGGTGCAGCCGAACTCCACGTCCCGGGGGTCAAATCCCCCGCCGAAAATCTCCCCGGGGGTCTTCCCCGTCGCCCGGAGAAGCGCCCGGATGCCGTTCACTCCGTACCGGAATTCCCTGTTCTTGCCGCCGATCTTCATGCAGTACCTCCGTTATGGTGTAGGATCGAGAATCAGTTCCCCATCGCCCTGGACCGAGATGGAAACGCCCACCGCGTCCTCCGTGGCCCCGGACGGCGACCAGGCCGTGATTCTGCCGGTGCCTTCGTATTCCGCCGGTTCGTCCTC
>JAHDQI010000102.1 GCA_018433925.1 Phycisphaerae bacterium
AAAACAGAGATGGTTTCTCTATAGTATTATATGTTTTTTGTCAGGGCGGGATGTTTCAGTAAGTCAGCAAAAGACGATCTGAGACATGATGATCATATAGAATTTTGCCTTCCATTTGAAAGCGTTTCAGCATGGACGCCCCGCAATTCACATATACTTCCTGTTCAAATAAACCGTACGGGATCGGTAATTCACAGACCTGTTTACCTGATTTTTTCTTTCCATCGATACTCAAAGCGACAAACACACCCTTTTTTTTGCACTGCGCTATCATGTCTAATAACTCGCACAGATCAAAATCCTGTGCTCCATACAATATTCCCTGGCTGTGCATATAAGGAGGATCGCAGTAAATGATATCGCCCGCTTTGGCATTGCCCATCATGTCACGATAATCGGCGGTATGAAAGGAGGCGCCGCTTGTGCGACTGTGCCACATGTCCACACGTTTCGAAAATTCTTTGGGGGAAATTGGATGATGAATTCCGCAGGGCGTAGACATATATCCGTCTTCCTTCCGAAATCGGACCACGCCTCCGTAGCAGGTCCTGCATAAAAACAACAGGTCCGCCCCATTCGGAGATTTGTTATAAGATGCTTTTATTCGTTCATATTCCCGGATTTTATTTCCATTGACGAGCGTATTCCAGCGGTCTGTGTACCACTTTTTGAGGGTTTCGGGAGATTTATGCAGGGTTTGCCAGATTTCGATCAGCGGCGGAAATAAATCGGAAGCCACTGCCCGGCGCGGGGCCAAAGTGGCCAACACTGCCCCGCTGCCCAAAAAAGGTTCATAATATGTCTTAAAATGGGCCGGGAAATAAGAGACAATTTCATGGGCAAACCGCTGTTTATTCCCAATCCACTTTAGCAGTTGGGTTTTAAATGGCTGCACCATGTTTCGTTCTTGTTCAAATAAAAGTTTCTGCATTCTATTCTCCTGGATTCCAGTTTACTCTGCCGGGCAAAATATCCTATTTTGGGATATAGGTCAAGGAAATTAAAATATCCTAAAACAGGATTTTAGGGATTCGTTTATGCAGAAAAGCATTTACAGCAGAGATCAGGAACTCCTGCAGGGGCTTCTGCGTGATCTACGCAAAAGGAAGGGATACCGCCAACAAGATTTGGCGGATTTGTTGGACGTGCCGCAATCTTTCGTGAGTAAATACGAAGCGGGGGAAAGGCGACTGGATATTCTCGAAATCCGTAAAATCTGTTCTGTTTTTTCGATCTCCCTGGCGGACTTTGTCAAGGAGCTGGAGGGGCGAATTCGTGAAGCCGAATAAACGTTTTTTATGCCAGCCCCCTTCTTTTTGGGCTCATGTACGGGCGATCAGCGAAACCGTCGGATATACGGTGCGTGGGAAGAAGGCCATAAAAGTTCCGCGTCTGGAAGACATGGTAGAGGCCATGCAGTCCAGGAATCTTTCTTTTGAACACCTTGCAGCAGACGGGCGGAGATCCACGAAACTCGGACGCCTTTTGTGCGATTATTTTTCGTATCGTTCTCAGGTTCTGAATGACTATGTAGAGCCCCGTTTAATGGACGCGAAACGAGCCGGCGCTTTGTATCAAAAGCTGAAGCGCGAACTCAGGCCGTCCGCGTCCTGTCTGATGCCAATGAATAAACAAAAAGGCAGCAAGCAAGCCAAGGCGTATTTGACCTGTATGGTCAACATGCTCATTGAGGCCCATTCGGGGGCCAGTGCCTGCGACTACGATCCACGAAAGTTGACTATCGTTACCCAGGACAATCTGCCGATTCGCACTCTTGCCCGGCGCGTAGACGGCGCTTTTCCTTCCACGGTGAATCCCGTGGCGATTTGGGAGATCAAAGAATACTATTATACTACGACATTTGGAAGCCGTGTTGCCGACGGGGTTTATGAAACCCTGCTGGATGGGATGGAACTTTTTGAATTACAGAAAAGCGAAG
>JAHDQI010000081.1 GCA_018433925.1 Phycisphaerae bacterium
AAAACATGGCAGCTAAAAAAATAGCATACAATACCGAGGCCCGCGCGGCCATCCGGGAAGGCGTTAAAAAACTGGCCCGCGCCGTAAAAATTACACTGGGTCCGTGCGGCCGAAATGTCGTCCTTGAAAAGTCTTTCGGTTCCCCAACTGTGACCAAGGATGGTGTGACCGTTGCGAAAGAAATTGAACTGGAGGATTCTTATGAAAACATGGGCGCCCAGATGGTTAAGGAAGTTGCGTCCAAAACCTCCAATGTTGCCGGTGACGGAACCACGACTGCAACCATTCTGGCTGAGTCGATCTTTGAGGAGGGGCTTAAGAATATCACGGCCGGTGCCAATGCGATGCAGGTTAAACGCGGCATTGACAAGGCCGTCGAAGCGATTGTGGAAGAATTGAAGAAGATGTCCATTTCGATTGACTCCAGCAAACAGATTGAGCAGGTGGCTACCTGTTCGGCCAACCATGATGCGGAAATCGGAAAAACGCTGGCCGAGGCCATGGAGAAGGTCGGCAAAGACGGCGTGATTACGGTTGAAGAGGGGCAGTCTCTTGAAACCACGGTGGATCTGCTCGAGGGCATGCAGTTTGACAAAGGGTATCTAAGTCCGCATTTTATCAACAATCCTGAAGAGCGAACGGTTGTTCTGGACAAGCCGTATATTCTGATTCACGAAAAGAAGATCAGCTCCGTCAAAACTATGGTGCCCATGCTTGAGAAGGTAGCCAAGCAGGGAAGGCCGTTGCTGATTATTGCCGAAGATGTCGAAGGCGAGGCCCTGGCGACACTGGTGGTCAACAAGCTGCGCGGCGTGCTGCAGGTCTGTGCGGTCAAGGCCCCCGGATTCGGCGATCGCCGCAAGGCCATGCTTCAGGACATCGCCATCCTGACCGGCGGCACAGCCCTGTTTGAGGATTTGGGCATTCAGCTTGAAAACATTGAACTCAGTCAGCTTGGTCAGGCCAAGCGGATTACGATCGACAAGGATACCTCAACCATCGTGGAAGGCGCCGGCAAGACCGCGGATATCAAGGGCCGCATCGAGCAGATCAAAAAGGAAATTGATGCGTCCACTAGCGACTATGACATTGAGAAACTGCAGGAACGGCTGGCCAAGTTGGCCGGCGGCGTGGCCCAGATTAATGTCGGGGCCGCGACCGAGGCGGAGATGAAGGAAAAGAAGGCCCGCGTGGAAGACGCCCTGCATGCCTGCCGGGCAGCCGTGGAGGAAGGCATTCTCCCCGGCGGCGGCGTCTCTTCGCTCAAATGCCTGCCGGTATTGGATAAGGTCAAAACCGAAGGCGACGAAAAAGTCGGCGTTGATATTATTCGGCGGGCCATTGTCGCTCCGATCAAGCAAATCGCCGTCAACGCCGGCTTGGACGGCTCTATCGTGGCGCAGAAGGTTCTCGAATCCAAAGAGAAAAATTTCGGCTACGATGCGGTCCGCAAAGAATACGGCGACATGATCAAGTTCGGTGTGATCGTTCCGACCAAGGTGGAACGCACCGCCCTGCAGAACGGGGCCTCAATTGCCTCGCTGCTGCTGACGACCGATGCTGTGGTCAGCGAGATCCCCGAGAAGAAAGAAGCTCCGGCCATGCCTCCCGGCGGCGGTGTGTACTAAAATGTGATGCGAGCGAGCCCCGTCATGGGGCTCGCTTTTTTAATATGAGGTGAGTTTATGTTTCGTTTTTTCTATCAGGGTGATCCGATGCGGGAGGCGGGCAAGACGCTGGCCAAAGGGGCCCTCGTGCTGGGTCTGTTTCTGATCGGCTTCGGAATGCTGGTCTTTGTCCTGCGCGATTTGTTTGCCTTTGTGGCCGCGGCTGTGTTTTTCATGGCCGGTTTTTCGGCTATCGGCTATGCAATCCGCATCTTCTGGTCAACCCGGCGGATGAACCAATCCGAGAACGGCTATCGCGATAACGTCCAAATTCACACCCATGATCCGTTCGAGTAATTCGTTTTCTTTCGTTTTTTTATAAAATTCTTGCAAAACCTGTCTTTCCCCGCGACAATACCCCTCACAAAAGAAACCTGTAAATATACAAAAACGGGGATTGAACGCGATGAAAACGCTGGAAAAGTATTCGATGGGCATCGGCGACCGGTTCGGTCACCAGGGAAAAGCACAACTGCAAGCCATGGTCCAGGCCCGGTCCGAGGGGATTGAAATCGTTCCGGTCTGGAACAAATCCTTTCGCGAACATTCAATCATTGGCACTCAGCCCGCTGACGTCCGCACCGAAGCGGATGCGGCCGTCAAATCTCTCGGCTGGAAAGGCGGCTATTATGTCGATGCTGACCACATCAATCTGAAGAATGTCGAAACCTTCATCGAGTACAGCGACTTCTTCACGCTGGACGTGGCCGAGGAGATCGGCCATCCGGCCGAGGCGGAAGCAATCCAGGCATTTGTCAAATTCTGCGATAACTATATCCGCACGCTGGAGATCCCCGGCATTGACAAGCCCTTTGATATTACGAGGGAAACCATCACCGCGGCCGCCCGCAAGTATCTGTTTGCCGTTCAGAAGGCGGGTGAGATTTATCGGCATCTGGTTTCGGCAAAAGGCGAGGGAAATTTCATCACGGAAGTTTCGATGGATGAGACGGACGCCCCGCAGACACCCGTTGAAATGTTTCTGATCCTGGCGGCCATCGCCCGGGAAGGCATCCCGGCCCAGACCGTCGCCCCCAAATTTACCGGCCGTTTCAACAAGGGCGTCGATTATGTCGGCGATACGGCCCGGTTCGAGAGGGAATTTAACGAGGATCTGGCGGTGATCGCTTTTGCCGTAAAGGAGTTCGGTCTGCCGGCCAATCTGAAACTGTCGGTCCATTCCGGCAGCGACAAGTTTTCGATCTACGGCCCCATCCGCAAGGCCCTGGCGAGATTCGGCGCGGGCCTGCATCTGAAAACCGCCGGCACCACCTGGCTGGAGGAGCTGATCGGCCTGGCCGAGGCGGGCGGCGAGGGCCTCAAGATTGCCAAAGAGGTCTATGCAAGGGCGCTGGAAAAAATGGATGCCCTCTGCGCTCCTTACGCGACAGTCATCGACATCGACCCGGCCAAGCTGCCGTCGGCCGAGCAGGTGCGGGCGTGGGACGGCTCGACCTTCGCGGCGGCCCTGCGGCACGATCAGAGCTGCGGCAATTACAATGCGCATTTTCGCCAGTTGCTCCACGTCGGCTACAAGGTGGCCGCGGATATGGGCGCTCGCTTTACCGATGCCCTCAAGGCCGATGAGGAGGAAATCGCCAAACACGTGGCCGCCAACATTCTCCAGCGGCACCTGCGGCCGGTCTTCGGCCGGTAGCGGAGCGGGGGGTTATCGGACCTGCCGGCTCTCCGGCTGGAACTCAAACGGTTTTTTGGCTACTGAGAAGGGGCGATACCGCCCGATGCTGTTCAGCAGGCCGATCGCCAGAAAGCTCGTCAGCAAACTCGACCCCCCATAGCTGATAAACGGAAGCGTCAGGCCCGTTATCGGCATCAATCCGAGCGTCATCCCAACATTGATAAAGACCTGTACGGCGAACATGCATGTGATCCCCACCGCCACGAGCCGCCCAAAGGGGTCGGTATTCAGCCAGGCGATCTCCATCCCGGCGGCAATGATAATGATATACAGAAAAATCACCGCAAGACACCCGGCCAGCCCGAACTGGTGAGCGACGATTGCGAAAATAAAATCGTTATGCTTGTCCGGCAGGAAGAAAAAGTCGTCCTGGATATAAGGCCCCTGCGCAAAGCCGTATCCGAGGGGGCCGCCGGAGGCGATGGCCTGCTTGGATTGCAGAAGCTGGTAGCCGCCGCCTTCTTTCCAGTTATACAGCCGCTCCGGCCTGCCCACGAGGATTCGCGCCAGCGGCGGATGCTTGCGGGCCATCATCCGAACCTTCGGGTTCTGCAGCACTAAGCTGGAAATCCGCATACGCTGATAATCGCGCATGGACATCCAGAGGATGGGGCTGGTGGCGATGGCCAGTCCGATAATCAGCATCAGGTGTCTGACCTTGGCGCCGGCCGCGAACAGCATCGCGAACAAAATCGGCATCATCAAAATCACCGTTCCGAGATCCGGTTCGAGCAGGATCAGAAACATTGCCAGAAACGTCAGGGCAAACGGGCCGATCAGGCCGAGCAGCCGGCGGTAGTTTTTTCGATAGCGCAGGTAATACGCCAGCGCGAGAATATAGATAATCTTGCAGAACTCCGATGGTTGAATCTGGAAAAGGATTCGCCCGCCGAAGGCAAACTCAATCCACCGCCGTGCCCGGCCCTCGCGGTAGGGCACAAAGGGGATATCGATCACCATATCCAATAAAAGGATGGCCAGCAGGACCAGGATCACCGCGTACAGCCCGTAGGAGATGGGCCCTAAACGCCTGTAGCCAATGAGGTTAATGAAGATCATGCCGACCAGGCCCACGAGGGCGTAGGCGACCTGTTTTTTCCAGTTTGTGGCCAGTTTGTGGGGCGGCGGGGCGCTTTCGAGCGGCAGGGGGGGCGGATCGGCCGTCTGGGCCTGTTCGGACGGCTCAGGGGCCTCGGCGGTGGGTTCAGTGGGCATTTCGGCGTTTTCAGAGCTTCCGGGGGGGATTTTGGGCTCAAGCGGGGCCGGATGTCCGGCCGCGTAAATGACGGCGATGCCCACGGCCGAAAGCCCAAGAGCCGCCGCCAGCATTGAAAACCGCGTAAAAAACAAACGACCTGTTAACAAACCATCGAGCATAAACAGAGTTCAGACCTACGCCGCGTAGAAGTAAGTAGTTTATAAGGTTTCTACTATCTTATCGGCGATTGCGGGGCTAAAAAAGCGTTTTTTCCGGCAAAATCCGTAAGATTATCGAAATCAGGACCTCAAAAGGCATCAATAATCAATAAAAGACATTGAAGGGCCGGAAATTCTGTTCTCGTGGGGGAGTATAAGGAAAGAACCTTGCTTCAGGCCCGAAATCTGGTATAATCCCCTTTTCAGTACTGGGAAAAGCGGTTTTATGGGAAATATTTTAAATTATTTTCGGATTTTTCTTGCATTCGTGTCGGATTTTTAGTATCATCAACCTTGTATTGGAGATGCTGAACTGATTAGGTCGGCAGATGCTGGTGATGAAAAGCGTGCCTCAGACAGTCATTTCAGCGAATTGGGGGAAACAACGGACAGCGAGAAACCTTTTAGGACGCGTGGTCTTAAGAGGGGTAGTAATAGGGAAAGAAGAAGAGAAAGAGAAAGGAAGGTGTCACAATGAGAAAAGTGCTCCCGATTTTGTTGGCGATTGCGATCGCTGCCCCGGCGCTGGCCGATGTGGCCGTCAGCGTCGATGACGCAGGCGACGGCATTGCCCGCATCAGCCTGGCGATCAGCGGCGATGCGGTGGTCCGCGGCGTGGCCCTGAAGGTCACCGTCACCGGTGCCGACATCAGTGCCGTTGAGGACCTGACGATTGTCGATGGCGGCTTCAACGCCTACATCGACTACTACTACAGCAACACCGGCTACCTCGGCACACTGGCCGATGAGACAGAACTGCCGGGCGCTGTGGCCCATGCCCTGGCCGATCCGGACGCCGCCGGCGTGCTCGATCTGTCAGCAGCCAAGTCCGTGTTTTCCATCAGCGTAGGTGCCCTCGATAACAGCGGCGCCCAGGGCGGTGTGGATACAAGCGCCGTGCTGGCTGAGATTCAGCTCGGCAACTTCTCCGGCGACGCCACGGTCTGCGTTGAACCCGATGCCCTTCGCGGCGGAATCGTCGGCGATGACCTCGGTACCGTGGTTGACATTGACTGCGACACAGTCGCTGAACCCGGCGAACCGTTCCCCTCTTGCCAGGATTACAACCTGACAAAGAAGAAAAATGGGGCGACGGATGATATTGTAAACGTATCTGATATTAATGCGTTTATCACCTACGTTAACAGCAATAAGATTGGTCCGTTCTTCTCGATACCGACAAGTAATCCAGCTTTTGATGCGGACTATGATTTTGATCTTAACGGGACAGTTAATGTATCTGATCTTAACCAGATGATTGGTTATGTTAACGCAAATAAGACAGGGCCGTTCTTTGCTTATACCTGTCCCTAACAGTAGTAAAAAGCGTGACACACACTTCACACGCGGGAAGTTAACGTTAACTGGGAACAACAAATTGTTCGAACAATTGTGAAAGGAGAACGATGATGAAGAAGTTGTTAGCTATGATTCTGGTTCTTGGAATGGCCTCGTTGGCGAGTGCAGGTTTGATTGTAGAAGGTTTAGAATATGAAGTTGATACTTCTACAAACACCATTACCGTTACGGGAACTGGTGTAACCGGTTATCTGTTCAACCTTATGCCGGATGCAGGCGTTTTGACTAATGGTGTTGTTAGCAGTGCTTTTACGACTGTCAATGACCCTGGTCTTTGGGCTGGTGATTATGGTGAAATGGGTTGGGCAGGTGCATCTGCTTCAACAACAGATGCTCTGGGCAAAAGTGGTGTGATATTTACAATTAATTTTGATCCTGGGACAACTGAAGTTAGCTTTTACGAATCAGCTTTTATGGGTTCTTCGCAAGTTAACTTTGCAGGTGGCGAAGTTGCGGGCTTGGATGGCTTTTCAATGGCTATTCCGGAGCCGATGACTATGGCCCTGCTGGGTCTCGGCGGTCTGTTCCTGCGTCGCCGCAAATAAGAGCGATTCGGACAAGAACCAGAAGCGTTTAACGAACGCGTAGTGAACACACGAAAAGCCCTCTCTTTACAGAGAGGGCTTTTTTTGTTTTGTTCGTTTTAAAAAGGTTGGTAATATTAATATGCATAGTGACGGGAAGATGTTTAATGGAAAATTAGATGAGATAAAAAGGAGACAAATAATGTGCCGTAAATTTTGTATAGTGTCAACTTTATTGCTGTTTTGCGGCTGCTGGCAAAGTTATGAAAATAATAACTGTATGCAATCTGTTATTGGTACATGGAAAAATATAGAAGAAGGTGAAAAGTGGAATTTTGTTTTTGAATCGGATGGTATAATATCCGAGGTTTTACGACCTGATGGATTGCATATGATCCTCTCAGAAGGAGGAACAAATATTAATCCAGAGCCAAACTTATTTATCCATTACATATATGGACCTTCCGAATGGTCTTATGATTGTAGGGCAAGATTCTTGCAAGCTAAAGTTGTTATAGAGGATTTCTATATTAAATCCAATGAGGCCGAGCTGAATTGTTCTATTATTGATGATTTTTCAGGAAGGGTTAGTGAAGACGGTCGAAGTTGGACGGTGTCATGGAAAACAATTACAAAATGGCCTGACAAACAAGAACAAGTATCGGAGGTACGTAGAATTATATTTCATAAGTGATTCAATATTCAATATAATCCGTACCCTGATCGTCTGTCCCTTCATAATCGAGTCGAATCTCTCTTGTCGATGGTTTGTAGAGCCACCCAAAAACTCCTGTTATTGATTCTGAAAGAATAGTAGATTTGCCAAAGACTGCAACGCTATTTTTGTTATTAAATGGATTGGTTGGTATATATGTAATATAAGGTCCGTAGTCATAACCAGGTGTTCCATGTTCTGCAAGCTGACCTTTTGAATTTGTGGCCATTACAACAAGCTGAGCAGAAAAATAGAATGAAGAAGGTGAATCATTGATATCATTATTTGGATATCCAGGCGGAATGCCATTATGTTCGATTGCGTATCTTTCGATGGCTTCTCTGAGGATTCTGAGGTTGTCTTTGGCGGCGGCTTCTTTGGCTTTTTGTGAGTGGGTCTGGAATTCGGGGATGACAATGGCGGCGAGGATGCCGAGGATGGCGACGATAATCATTAATTCGACAAGTGAAAACGCTTGTCGAATTCGTTTTGAGTTTTGAGTTTTAAGTTTTGAGTTTCGGAATCCGCCTGCGGCGGGTGGTTTTTTTGTGGGGAAGGAGCGGGAGAATTTTGAATGTTGATTGCTTGCTTTTGAATTACGGAATCGGCCGGGGGCGGATGGATTTTGTATAGGACCCGGAGGGGGGTTTGAGTTTTCATTTTTCAGTTTTGAGATTACGGTAATCACGGAAACTACGGATTCTATAAAGGTTTCGGTTTTTTCTTGCCATGAGGCCCGGGAGCATGAAGGTTTTTATCCATCTTTTTTTCTTCCTGTGCTTCCTGTCCTTGCCGGTTCCACAGGATCACGGCAGACCTCAGGCCGTCATTTTTATCGGCCGATCCGCGGGGGGGCTTAAGGATAAAATCAACAGGCAGCGGCCGGGATTCATGGCCTCAGAGACACAGAGAAAATAGAGGGTATTAGATATGGAAGAGTATTTTACACCCTCTCTTTGACACTAAACGGTGTAAATTCACTATGAAGAGCATGAAAAAGTTGAGGGGGGGGTTATGCGAAGTGGAGTTCGATGATCTCTTTATCGGACAGGACGTGGTCGCGGGGTACGTTTTGGCCGTCATGGATGCCGGGGGCCGCCCAGGCGCGTGCGGCCTTGAGGTGGTCGGCCAGTTCGCGGTGAATCTGGTAGGCCAAATCCGTGACGGTCGAGCCGCGGGGGAGGGTAAAGGGATCTTTCATGTCCGGTTCCTGCCCCGGCTTTTTGGCATAGACGCGGACCACGTCCAGCATCTCGAAGACCCGTTTGAGCAGGGTATCCAGTCCCCGGCGGGTTTGGACGGAGATCTCGATGTACTCCAACGGCCGGTCCGTCAGCTCCCTAAGGGCCTCCAGCGTGCCGGCCGGGGCCAGGTCGGCCTTGGCGGCGATCACAAACGTCGGCCTGCTGCGCGGGCTGCCTGACTCCTCAGACGGCCGGGACTCATCGGGCTCCGGGATCAGCCGGTGCGAATCGAGGTAGCGGGTGCAGGTTTCCATCTGGTCGAGCAC
>JAHDQI010000044.1 GCA_018433925.1 Phycisphaerae bacterium
GCGGCTTTGACCTTTGAGCCGAGGTTTCCCGAAGAAAGCAATCGATCCTACTGATTTTCTTGCCTGTTGTCCATATTTTCCTTTTAAGAAGACCTGAAATCCTCTATACTGTTTTCCCGGAGTAGGGTATATGACAAACAGAGGACAATCGGATCAACGGGGCGAGTTCATAGTGGCTATCTGTGAAAGGGGGGAGGTTTTGCAAAGTTCGTCTTCCACCGGCCATATCTCCCAATCTCTCCCTGCCGAAGATCGTTTTTGGTTTGCAAGAAGATGTATTTTTTTGATCGCTGCCTGGCTGATTTTATTGTCTGTGCTGATTGTTCTTTTTCGGGCAAAGCATCCCTTTGGTTCTTCGGATTATACGTGTTTACAATCTGCACAATCTATCGGAAAAAATGAAGCGGCGGCTCTTGACCTGGCCTTTTATGACCGGAATAATCATCACAAACCAACCGGCCGGGTTTATGTCGGCACGATTTCATCAATCTGTGGTAATGCGGGTCTGTTTAAAACAGCGGCCTATAAAAAAATCCGGATTACTGATTGCCGAATCGTCGTCTATGGGTATGAGACCGAGACGAGCCAACGTGATCAACAGCAGTTTCTATCCGAACTCAAAGTTACAAAGAATCAACTGGAACAGCAAATTCGGTCCCTGCAAAACGCTTTTCTATTTTCTGATCCGGCTATAACCGTTCCCTGGCTGGCCTTAGGCAATACCGCAGAATTGAGGATTTATGGGTTTGAATTTCGCTCTTTCCGGGAAGACAACCCGAAGCTTTTGGTCTCTTGCCATCGTGCGCTTTTGTCCTGCCTGTCCCCGAAACTTCTTTTCCTCGAAGGCCATGTGATACTCAGGACGGATGAAAAAACGATTGAATGCAACAAAATGGTCTGGGATATGTTGGCAGGTGAATTCTGCATACCCGGGCCTTATGTCCTTACTCAAAATCAAAACCGATATTACGGAAAAACACTTCGTGTTGATACCTGTTTACATGCTGTTCAGTCACACTATATAAACACTTCACAAAACGGAGAGGATTTATGGATCGCAGCCAATACACAGTTTCCCTGACCGGTTTATTTATTCTGTTTTCATTCGCCTGCGCAGGGGCCTGTCAGGATTCGCTCAGTGCGGGCCGCGCATCCTTGTTCGATGGAACATTGACCGGCATACGCCAGGCGAATGAAATCTTTAGTCAGCAAGTTCAGGACCCCGGATGCGCCGGGAATCGGGAGATGCTTTTTTTTAATGCGATTACCCGGATTGCCATGTGGGTTGTTCGAGAGGATGGCGGAGAGGTTAACAGCGCCATGGAACTTGCTATGGAAGCCGGTGCACAGATCTATGGGGATTTAATACGGGATCTCGTGATGATCGAACCGCAGCTGCCCCAAAATCGGTATGATTCTTACGACATTCCGTCGGATGCAGAAGAACAAATGGAGGATCTGTTACGTTTTTTGGATCATTCAGCAGTTCCTGAGATCGATGAGATCATTGCTGTGCTGGATCAAATCGAGGATGTTCCGGGCGATCGCTTTCGGATTTATCTGACCCCTTCGGAAACGCGGGTTTTTTGGGGACTCGATGCGCTGTCCCTGTCTCATGACGTCGAAGTTGATTACGGGGAGGTGCCGCTTTTAAAAGGGTGGCTCTATGGTCTGAAGGCATTTTTGCAGGCACGAAATGCGTATGACGTGGTTGTAAATTCGGAAGACCGGCTTCTGGAAAAATGGTACGGAGACAATCTGGACCTGACGCGTGACCTGCTTGTGCCGCATCCTGAGTTTCTACAAGTGCTCCCGACCAGTCATGATCCAAATGACGGCGCAGCGATTCTCGCTCAGGCCCGACAGGATTGGATTGGAGGGCTGCGTTACTTTTTGGAGACCGTAGATTATATCCGTTCGGAAGATGAGCCGGCCGGCTCTGATCCCCAGGAAGACGAATTGCTGTGGATCGATTCGGAAAATACTTATCTTGTAGATGCGATTGGCTCAAAAATACAGGCCCTGACCGATTCCCTGGACGAGGATACTCCTCTGGCAATGGCCGTGGGGTCGCTTTATACCTATGTCCTCGAGAGCGGGGAAATCGGA
>JAHDQI010000238.1 GCA_018433925.1 Phycisphaerae bacterium
ACCCCGGCACGCCCGGCTCCATCGGCATGTCAATCGCGATCGGAAAAACCGTCGAATCAAAGAAGATCTCCTCCGGCTTAAAGCCATATTCCATGCCCCGTTCATACAGCTCATGTGCTAACGCCAGCAATTCCTCCACCGAGTGCGAGCCCCCGGGCCCCTTGGCCCGTTCCTCCGTCACCAGCAACCCGATAAACGCGAAATCGTATTCTTTCTTGAGCGGCATCAGGGTTTTGGCCGTAAACGTCTTGATCGAGTTCATCAGCGGCGGCCGAACCGCTTCATCCGTGTTGTACCATTCTTTTAATCCCGCGACCAGCACGTCATCGTTGCTGCTGTCCACGCAGACAGGCACCCCCTTGCCCCACCTGCGAACCAGTTTGACATATTCTTTCATCATCTCCACGGCCGCGGCCGGGTCATCTTCACCGAATGCATCGAGATTGACCGCGATATAGTCAGCCCCCTCCTCCGCCTGCGTCTCGACCAGGGCCCGGATATAGTCCAGCGGACCGCTGGGGCTGGTATAGGCCGCAGCGCCCAGGTCCCGCAGTTCCTTCATGATCTTGCCGGTTTTGGGGATCGAGGCATGAATGGCCTCGGCAATCTGAATCAGCGGTGAATGCATCGTGTGGTCCTTTCCAAACAGGTAATTGACAAGCGAACTCGTATGCTCCAGCGCGGGGATGCGCGGCTTATTGATGAGGGTTCTCAGTTTCTCCAGGCCGCCCGGCCTGGCCGCGGCCGAATTATAAATATACTCCCCGATACACAGACGGTCAAGATTGTTGCCGCAATAGCCCGTCACCGTAGCGTCTCCGCACGGGGCGTTGTCCATGCCCTTCTCGCACTCGCCGATTGTGCAATAGCCGAAGTTTTCCGGCAGGTAGCAGTCCCCGCATTCCTCGCATTCGAACAGCATATACTTAACACTTTTTTCAATGGCGTTGAACGCCTTGTACGTGAATCGGTTCTCGTTGTGGGCGCCGGTGAGCTTCAGGGTTTTTGCAAATACGTGAAACCCGCTATGGTCCGGATCCAGAATTGTCCGATGCATAAAATCAAAAAACCGTTCGCGGGCCTTTCTTTTCGGAGTCGACAAAGACACCCTGCTTCCGCTGCTTTCATACAGGTAAAAAGGGGTCTCCGCCGGCCAGCACAGGTTGTCCTTAAATGGTTCCCAGTCCGTACCGATTTCGGCGGCTCGGTTGAGAATTTTGATGAATATTCCGTAGTCATGGACACCGCCGACGTCAATGCCTGCCGCCCCGATGGCTCGGTACATGGCAATCTGCTGGGCCGCACGGTCGATATGTTCATCCAGCGACTCGGCGTGCAGCCTGGCCAGAAGCCCGTCGCTGACAAAACAGCCCGGAAGCTGAATATCGTGCATCAGACGCGGCGCCGGCGTCTGGGTCGACAGCCAGTATACATTGCCGATCACGGGAATCGTAATCTTGTTTTCCTTCAGGTACTGCATCAGTTCCAGCGATTTTTTCCAATCCCAGCCGACCTGGGTAATCAAATAGTGGGCCCCGGCAGCGATCTTTTTTTCCATCTTGTAATACTGCTGCATCAGCGACGGCTCGGTGTACTTGAAAGGCGAGACCGCCGCGCCGGAATAAAACTGGTGAACGCCGGACCAGTCGCCGCCTTTGGCCCTCAGGATCGAGTCCTGATTCATCCGCCGGATCAGGGACAGCAGGCCGATCGATTCGACCTCAAATACCCCCTGGGCCGTGATCGGCTTATCCCCGGTCAGAGCCAGAACGCTTTCGATGCCCCGTCTGCGGTATCCGGCCAGTGTGCTGATCAGCGAGTCGGTATTGCAATCCTTGCAGCTTATGTGAGGAATGATATCCAGGTCTCCGGCCAGCGACTGGGTTTCGAGTACGGCGATTACGTCGGATGGATCGATATTGGCCGCACCGCCGGGGTTTTGCGGCAGGGTAATCCCGGCCAGGACAAATCCATCAGGCAGATCCTGCCCACGGTTGTCCTGATAAGACCTCAGGAACTTCTCAATCGGGGCGAAATTGTAGTTCGGTCCTCCCGTCAACTCTACCATCACTGTAAAAGCCCGCTCCTGAGCCAGGACACTTTTCAGCCGTCTTGCTGTTTTCATGGAATGCTCCGTATTCGAGTCACTTTAACCTCAATCCATTCATGGTATTATGCACAAACAAGCCAAAAGAATAAAGACACATAGGATTTTTTGGGATTCTTTTTTACATTTTTTCAAGAGTTTTTGGAAATTAAAAATCGTTAATTCTATTTGTTGAAAACTTGTGAATAAACCGGTCCCTTATCGAAAAAATTTGTAAAAAATGGATATTTTTACGCTTTTTATTATCAGTATACGGACATTATCTTAATAATACTAAATAAATATAGGATTTATAGCATATAACTTATCAACACTGATATTAAGGGCTTATGAATATTTTAATTGGAACTCAATTAAATATACCAACCGGTATGTATGCTTTTTATAATTTTTAAATAGTAGCTCATAAAAAATCAAAATTATTAAAAATTGTGCATGAATGGTGGATAAGTTGTGTTTGTTCAGTTTTATAATCTTATATATTTGCTATTTTAAACGAAAACGAGGGCTTTTCCCTTGTTTTTCTTCACACGTTTTATTGTTTTCTACCTGTCTTGGCAACATGGGTTTATTTGCATATTGAGTCTAAGGCAGATGTTTTAGAAATGTGATTTCAGTGAAGCCAAAACCGTTCTTGACAAAATGGGCGTTAATGGGTAGAAAATAACAGTTCAAAGGGATTGAATTCGAACCGGAAGAAGTACGATTAGGGAGGACGCAAAATGGATCAGAATATGGACAATCCAGCAATGGAGCCGCAGCCCGAAGGTCAGGTGCCGCCGCCGGCAGGGGATAAGGAAAAAGAAGCCAGGCAGTGGGCAATGTTTTGTCATTTGGCTGCATTAGCCGGTTACCTTGGGATTCCCTTTGGGAATATCTTTGGGCCTTTGATTGTCTGGATGATTAAGCGAGAGGAGTTCGCTTTAGTACGGGAACACGGCAAAGAGTCCCTGAATTTCCAGATTTCCATGACCCTCTATGCCTTGATCTGTATTCCGCTGATTTGCCTGGCGGGACTGGGAGCGGTATTGCTTGCGGCCGTAGGGATCGTAAATCTTGTTTTTGTCATTATTGCGGCCGTAAAGGTCAATAGCGGGCAGGATTATAAGTATCCGCTTTGTATCCGTTTTCTCAAGTAAGAAGACCAACAATCCAAAGGCGTATCCAGTGGAATCCTGTTTCCGGATACGCCTTTTTTGTTTCGGGCAAGCCGGGGTCGAACATTGCAAAATCGGCCGCCGCTGGTATGATGTCTCCGATGACAAAAAGCAAAGAACATGATCAGGCAACGGGAGCCATCGCCCAGAACAAGAAGGCACGGCATGACTATGAATTGGTGGAGAAGGTTGAAGCCGGGCTGTCACTGCTGGGAACAGAGGTCAAAAGTCTGCGGGACAGGCAGTGCGATCTTGAAGGTTCCTATGCACGCATTATGGAGGGGCAATGCTGGCTGGTGGGGTGCAAGATTGCGACTTACCCGCAGGCCGGGGGTGAAAATCACGATCCGCAGCGAAATCGAAAGTTGCTGCTGCACAAGGCACAGATAAAAAAGATACGGACCAAGCTGGATCAGCGTGGTTTTACACTGGTTCCGCTGAAGGTGTATTTTAATGAGCGTGGCCTGGCGAAGGTTCAATTGGCGCTGGCTCGCGGCAAGCGGAAATATGACAAGCGGCAGAAAATACAGGACCGGGAGCAAAAACGAGACCTCGGCCGGCACATGAAGAAATTTCGATAAGGAAAGTCAAAAATAAGAACCTGCCTTTGGTGGATTTTTATCGTAGGAGTTTAAATATGGCTGAAGAAAAGAACGACGAAAAAAAGATCATCATCGATGAGGACTGGAAAAGTCAGGCGCAGAAAGAAAAGGAAGTATTAAAGGCCAGAGAGGAAGAGAAGAATGACGATAAGGAGCAGACACAAACTTCATTGCCGCCGGCGGATTTTTCGGGTCTGGTGAGCATTCTGACTACCCAGGCGTTTTTTGCCCTTGGCGTCATTCGAAATGAAGAAGACAAAGAAAAGGAGGTCGAGCCGGACTGGCAGATGGCGCGATATCATATTGACCTGCTGGGAATGCTGGAGGAAAAGTGCAGGGGGAACCTGACAACCGAAGAGACCGCACTTCTGAGCCGCACCCTTGAACAGTTGCGGCTGACTTTTGTGAAACTCTCCAAATGAGGATACAGAAATATCGCTCGGCGGGTAAATCAGGGAGGCAGTAAATGATGGATCCAGCAAAGCCGTATGTGCATGGCTATTCGGAGCGAGAGGCCGTTCGGCTGAGCGATCAGGCGCGGACACTGTCGGCGCTGCTTCATCACGATACGTTTTATCCGTCTGGGGCCAGGGTCTTGGAGGCCGGATGCGGGGTCGGGTCGCAGACCCTTGTGCTGGCCCGAAACAATCCGCAGGTTTCGTTTGTGTCGGTGGATATCAATCCCGCGTCGCTGGAGCAGGCCAGGAGACTGATTGAACAGGAAGGGATCGGGAATGTGAGTTTTGCGCAGGCGGATCTTTTTCGCCTGCCCTACCCGCCGGCCGATTTCGACCATATTTTTTTGTGTTTTGTGCTGGAGCATCTGCCCGAGCCGGTCCTGGCCCTTCGAATCCTGATGGAGTCACTGAAACCGGGCGGAACGCTGACTGCCATCGAAGGGGATCACGGCTCTACGTATTTTTACCCTGATAATGGGCATTCCCGGCGGGCGATTGAATGCCTGGTGGAGCTTCAGGCGCGGGCGGGTGGCGATGCCCTGATCGGCAGGCGGTTGTATCCGTTGTTTACGGCGGCCGGGCTACGGCGGGTGAAGGTCAGTCCGCGGACCGTGTATGCGGACGGCGGCCGGCCGGAGCTGGCGGAGGGATTTACCCAAAAAACCTTTGCCGCCATGGTTGAGGGCGTGGGGGAGAAGGTACTGGCCGAGCGGATGATGAGCGAGGAAGACTGGCAGCGCGGGATTGACGGGTTGTACCGGGCCGCCGAAGAGGACGGGACTTTTAATTACACGTTTTTCAAGGCCGTTGGAGTCAAGGAATAAGTGGCAACGATTCTGGATCAGATTCTGGCCGACAAGCGGCAGGAAGTCGAGCAACGGAAGCAGACGGTTTCGCAAAAAGAGC
>JAHDQI010000255.1 GCA_018433925.1 Phycisphaerae bacterium
ATGTGGAGATAAGGAGATGGAGCGGGTGAGGAAAGAGCCCTTTTGCGAGCCATCTCATGAGATTTAACTTCAGACTCGGATACTATGATTCCGGGAAAGGGGCGAGGAAAGATGAGCAAGGGAATTTTATTATTATCAGTTCTTCTCATGACCACCGGGTCTATGTCTCTTGAAGCGGCTTATTTCACCCCCGATTTGGCAACGATTTACGGCATGGCGAAAACTTTTGATGCCGATCAAACCACCTCTCAATTGCTTTCCGTAGTCGATTTGGGCAGTTCGATTCGTTTCTCGGGCCTGATGCAGTATGGGGACGCATCGGCTGACGGATGGGCTTCGATGGGAGTGGGGTACGGTTGGCCTCCGCCGTCCGGATTGCAGAACCTGAGCGACTATGACGGCTATACGTTGAATTTTATGAACACCAATGATGATATCTGGCTGGTCAATCTTTACATGAATACGGGGTGGACCGATCCTCCCTACGAACAAGAGGATAATTTTTATCAGTCGGACTGGGTGGAATTGGCGCCCGGTGAATCGACGGCCGTAACGCTGGATTTCGCGGCGCTGAGTGTTATCAACCTGGATCATGTGACCAATATCGGTTTCCAGGTCGGCGGCAATATGGATGCCTATCCCCTGACGGGCTCCGGCGATCCATCAAATCCGGATGTGTACCATATTGATGTGACCATTCCTGAACCGCTGACGCTGGTCTTGCTTGGGCTTGGAGGGCTGTTCATTAAGCGAAAATAGGAAACTCCTTCATCATCTCCAGTTCTGATCGAATAAAAGAGGTTCTTCTCGCATAGAGAAGGCCTCTTTTTTTGTATTCCCATGTTCGGGAACAGAACCGGATACAAGACATGCAAAATATCTTTATACTTATCAACTATTTGAAAAATCAGAAAAAAGGGGCAGGGGGCTTGTTTTTTTGATTAACGAGGGGTTTGTCCGGGACGATAAGAGAGTATCTGATTTTATATGAATTAGGAGCCAAACTTATGGGAATTCAAAACTGGTCGGAGAATGTAATACTGGTCAATCTGGCCCAGGAGCCGGATTTGGGGGAGGAAATTCAGTCTGTTTGCGAGATCGTTTCGGAGCAAACCGATCAGGATGTGGTCGTGGATTTTTCGGATGTGCAGATTCTGACCTCCTCGAGCATTGCCAAACTGCTGAAACTTCGCAAGATTCTGCACGATAATCAGCAAAAACTGGTGCTTTGCTGCGTGCAGCCGCAGACCAAGAATATCTTTCATGTGACGGGTCTTGATACGGTCTTTACCTTTGTCCAGGATCAGTTTATTGCCCTGGCCGGTCTACAAATGGCCGAATCGTAAGGCCGCCGGTTTTATATTCCGGTCTTGACACCGGATGATTTGGATTGTATATAGAGTGCCGATAGATTCGCAAGTGCATTGCGAAGCCCGCCGGGAGCCGCGGTTTTCGTAATCTGCTTGCACAGATACGGGACAAAAAAGATATGGATAAAGAGCTTCTGTTGCGGGTAGAGCAGCAAATCGGGTATCATTTTATCAATCCGGGGCTTTTGCGGGAAGCCCTGATTCATTCCTCCTCTGCGGATTCGCGTCTTGCCAGCAATGAGCGGCTGGAATTTTTGGGCGACGCGATCCTGGGGATGATTATTTGCCGTTCTCTTTTTGATCGCTTTCCGGATTATCTGGAAGGGGATCTGACGAAGATCAAAAGCATGGTGGTCTCCCGTCGGGTCTGTGCGCAACTGGCCCGACGGCTTGGTTTGCAGACGTTTATTCAGGTCGGCAAGGGCACGGATAATTCGCGTGCGATGAACGGCTCGATTGCCGCCGGGACGCTGGAGGCGGTGATCGCGGCGATCGCACTCGATGGGGGGCTGGAGGCGGCGCAGGAATTTGTGCTGCGTCAGTTTGATCCCTATTTGAGCGGGGCGGACGCCAACGGGCACCATGACAATTTCAAGTCTATGCTGCAGCAGCATTGTCAGCGGTTTTTTAACAGCACGCCCACGTATGAGATGCTGGATGAGAAAGGCCCGGACCACAACAAATGTTTTGAGGTGGCCGCCGTGGTTCGCCGCCGTCATTTTCCCAGCGCGTGGGGTGTGACCAAAAAAGAGGCCGAGCAGAAGGCCGCACTGCAGGCATTATTGACCCTGGGGGTGCTGGATGATTCGGGGGCCTTGCCGGATGAGGCGGCGGGTTCTTAACCGGCCGCCAGCCAGACGATCAGGTTCAGCACGATCCCGGCCAGGATCATGAATCCGCTGAGAGTCAGAAACAGAATCAGCACTTCGACGGCAAGCGGCTTGAGGAACAGGACGCGCAGCCGGGTGGTTTTATAGACGACAGCAATCGAAATGAGCAGGGGGAACATCCAGAGCATCGAAAGCGGGTTTGTGCCGATGTCGAGAGGGGCGGTGAAACCGGCCAGCAGAGAGGTGGAGAGATCAAACATTTTCTTCTTCCTCCTGCCCGATTTTTTCACCGATTCCGGTGTACGCCCGATAGACGGCGTTCAGGATGCACAGCAGGTTGAGCAGACCGGCCAGGGCCGTGTAAATCTGGGCGTAGTCGGCGGGCCGGCCATAAACCGGGTAGTGTCCGTTTTGTGCAATCTGGCCGATGAGGCCCACGACGGGGCTGACCAGCAACTGGGCCAGATACCAGGGCTTGGCGCCGACCGGGTCAACAATGCCGATGGAGCCGATGTATAACCCGGCCAGAAATGTCAGGGCGATGGTGACAAACAGGATGAGGGCGTGCTTTCGCTGCCCGATCATAAAATGACCGGCTCCCGGCACGGCCCAGGCGCCGATACCCACGAGAAAGAGCCACAGCGTATGGTCGATGGGGGAGCGGGGTTTCATTACACCTGTTCCTCGGTATCGGTTTCGGTTGCGGCCGGCTCCTCGTCCTGCTCTACGTATTGAAACTGCATGCGTTTGGCGATGTTATCAGGATTGAAATGAATCAGTCCGAGATCGATTTTGGACAGCATCGCAAGCTGAAGGGCAAAGTTGTTTTTGTTTTCCTGGTAATCTTTTTCCGTAGCGGGCTGCCGATTGAGTTCCTTGATGACACATACCTGCCGGGTCTGCTCGAAAGGCAGAACCAGGGCCACCGGGCCGGTACTCTGCCGGTCGGGGTCCATCTGTTCGGCCATTTTTCGGATCAGCAGGGAGTTTCGGTATCGGCCGGCAATCAGTTCGGTTGAAGCCGATGGACTGAGCAGACGCTGGCGCAGCCCCTCGATCTGTGCCTGTGAGAGAATCGGCTGATTGGGCAAGGTGCGCAGCCGGGGGCGGGCGGAAGGAGGGCTGTTCGGATCGGTATTGGGGTAATAAGTCTGGTAAAAGGTTTCCAGCCCGCTGT
Source organism: Phycisphaerae bacterium (assembly GCA_018433925.1). Taxonomy (GTDB): domain Bacteria; phylum Planctomycetota; class Phycisphaerae; order Sedimentisphaerales; family Anaerohalosphaeraceae; genus JAHDQI01. The sequence goes on from JAHDQI010000255.1 coordinate 3,378, forward strand.
CCCATCCCTTGTTTTCGGCCAGCTCGGCCAGCTTGACGGCTTTTTGCCGGGCGGCGTCCATGGCCTGCCTGATTTTCAGGTCGCCGATTACCTGCTCCCGCACAGAAAAGATCTCTTGCTCTTCAGGCTCGGTGAGGGTAACGCCTTTGCGGCTGAACTGGATATCCACGTTGTCCGGGACGGCCGGCTGACGGATGTCCGTGACGCGGATCATTCCTCGCAGGGGGACATATTCATCGTCTTCCGAGAGCAGACCGCTGGTCAGGGGGCTGATGTTTTCCCAGATTCTGACGGCGGGCAGGCCGGGCTGTGAAGAGGGCTTTCCATCGTCGGGGATTGTTAACAGCAAATCCATGAGCCGAACGGTGCTTTCGGTAGAGGTGGGAATGGAAATGCGGCCGAGGAACAGGTCGTTTCGAATGTCGGAAGGCCGCATGAAGCCGGTTTTTCCGGTATAGACGGCAACTTCGTATTTTCGTCGAAGCTGGTCAGCGGCGGATACATAATCGCCGGCGGCCTGCTGAAGCTGGGCCGTGGAGGCGGTTTCGAAATCGATGTTGTCGAAGCCCGCTTCCGTCATCTGACGGGCTTCGTTGAGGATCAGGGTGGACAAATTCTCTATTTTCTGGCGTTCCATATCCTGGCGGATCTGGTGGGCCACCTGCGCAAACGGCTGAATAACCTGTCGCGTGCCGGCGTCTGGGTCGTTCGGGTCAATCGGTTCGGACTTCTGGTAGCGGGATAAATTGCGGCTGTAGAAATTTTCGAGTTCTTCGGGGGTGGGTTGGTCAATCCGCTGCCGCACATCGTTTATGTTTACCAGGAAATATTCGACCTGGATGCGTTTGGGTAGTGTGTAGCCGAAACCGTAGGGATTGTCTTCGGAATAAACGCCCGGCAGGTTCTGGCGATAGTTGTTAAACTGGTCCTGAATCTGCTGGGCGGACGGTTCGGGCTGCTCATCGGCCAGCGACTGGGCGTCTATCGGCATGAACTCGGCGGTAAGCCGTTCCATATTTCGGGCGATGGCGCCGCGGATTTCATCCGAGGTGACCATGTAGTTGCCCAATACAAGATCGGCATAATTCATGATGCTGATCAGGTCGGCAAAGGCCCCGATGATCTGGCTTTCAGACTGCTTGGTTCGCTGGATGAGCTGTGCAATCAGCGTCGAGGCATCAAGTTGATTCTGCGTAATTTCGGCGATCATCTGCCGCAGGTACCCGGCCGCCTCGGCCTCCCCGACGACACAGCCGGCCCGGCGGGCTTCGGCTTTCAGGAGCATCCATAAAAATTCAGGCCGATGGGGATGAGGCGAAAAAAACTGATCGATCTGCTCTCGATCCAGATCCAGTTGTCCGCGTTCAGCCAACTGGATGAGCTGCATACGGAGTTCGCCGGAAAGGCGGGCATCGGGAAAGAGGATCAGTTCGAGGAAATTGGGTCCTAAATCCCCATTGATCTGAGAGAGGACATTCAGCATGCGGTCGGCCATAAGGGCACGAAGGATTTCCAATTGTCCCTGTGCCTCCTGGTAGTCGGTTGCCCTGATTTTTTTGCCGTCGCCATAGGTGGCGATCAGGCGTTTGCTTCCGCCGGCGCTGAAATAGGTCAATAATTGCTGGAGGCCGGAGCCGCCGACAAATGCGATCATCAGCAGGATTACGACCCAGGCCATGAGTTTTCGTTCGTTTTTCCGAATCCATTTCACCAAATGCATAGCTGCCTCATGTCTTATTCAAGTAATAACAAGTCCGTTATTTTCGAATTTGCCAAGTATAGTGCAATCTTTGGTGATTGCAAGAAAAAACACCGGCCGGATGTGTCCTGTTTTCTGATCGGTTTGCCGGCGGTGTTTCCTTTGGACTTTACCGGCGGGTTGAGTACAATAAATTTACCCCTATTTTTTAGAGGTATGACAGAAAAGGAGTCCTAATGAGCATGAAAGCATCCCAAAGAGCGTTTGAGCGGGCCTGCCGGTTTATCCCAGGCGGGGTCAATTCCCCGGTGCGGGCGTTCGGCGGGGTGGATCGGGGTCCGGTTTTTATTGAGCGGGCGGCCGGATCTCATATTTGGGACATTGACGGCAATGAATATATTGATTATGTGGGTTCGTGGGGGCCGATGATTCTCGGTCATGCGCATCCGCTCGTGGTGGAGTCCGTCTGCAGGGCGGCTGTGAAAGGCACCTCGTTTGGGGCGGCCACGGAGGCGGAAATCGGTCTGGCAGAACGAATTACGAACGCATTTGGCTCGATTCGCAAGGTTCGGCTGGTCAGCAGCGGGACCGAGGCGGTGATGACGGCCGTGCGACTGGCTCGGGCCTATGCGGGGCGTGATCTGGTTGTTAAAATGGCGGGTTGTTACCACGGGCATAGTGATTTTATGCTGGCCGGGGCCGGGTCGGGAGCGGCGGAGTTTGGTGTGCCGGCCAGTGCGGGGGTCCCCGCCGGCTTTGCCGAAAAGACGCTTGTGGTTCCTTATAACGATACGGAAGCTGTGAAATATCTGTTCCAGCGGTATTCCGGACAAATTGCGGCGGTCATTGTGGAGCCGATTGCTGCCAATATGGGGGTGATTGCTCCGGCTGACGGCTATCTGCAATCCCTTCGCCAACTTTGCAATGATCACGGAAGCGTGCTGATTTTGGATGAGGTGATCACCGGATTTCGGGTTGCTTACGGCGGGGCGCAGGAATTGTATGGGATCGAGGCGGATTTGACCTGCCTGGGCAAGATTGTCGGCGGGGGTCTGCCTTGTGCGGCCGTAGGGGGGCGAGAGGAGATTATGGATCTGCTGGCTCCGCTGGGGCCGGTGTACCAGGCGGGCACGCTGAGCGGAAATCCTTTGGCGGTGGCGGCGGCCAACGCGACGCTGGATCTGCTCGCCGAGAAGGAGGTTTACGGGCAGCTTGAGCGTGTTTCGGGTCGGCTGGAGGCGGGACTGCGAAAATCGGCTGCCACGGCGGGAGCCGAGGTGACGATCAACCGGGTCGGCTCGCTTTTAAGTATCTTTTTCACGGCCGGGCCGGTCCGTAATTTCGAGGAGGTCCGGCGGAGTGACATTGGCCGGTTCAAGCGATTTTTTTCGAGGATGCTGGAGGCGGGTATTTATCTGGCTCCCAGCGCTTATGAAGCGATGTTTATCTGCCTGGCCCATACCGAATCGGATATTGAACAAACCCTTGAGGCGGGGTATAATGCCTTGCGTGAAACCGGAATAAAATAGATTTGTAAAGGAGCCCAAATCATGGAAGACCCTCAGAATGCGCACGATATGATTGATGTGACCGATTGCCTGGAGGCCCGCGACGCGATTCGCGGCATGAAGAATTTCTGCTTCTGGCTGATGCTGCTTTCGCTGCTGATATTGCAGGGATTATTCTGGCTGGATCGCGGCGGCTGGATCGACCGCGGTGACTGCCCTCAGGCAAGGAGCTGCGGATTGGTTTGTTCCGTTCCGAGCCAAGCGCCAGAGACAAACGGCGATGCCGGGGCGGTTGAAGCGGAGGCCGCTCCTGCGGCGGCGAAAGCGGAAGAGGGAGAAGAAGAGGCGTCTGTTGTAATCGAGGGAACAATTGCTCAACAGGCCCGTCAGGTGGCCGCGGAGGCGCAGGCCGAACAATCGGAGGCCGAAGAGGCGCAGGCGGCCGAACCGGCGAAGGAAGCGATGGACTGGTCCAGGTTGAAACTGCCCTGGAAGAACATCTCGATGCTGATTCGGATTTTTAATTTTCTTCTGCTGTTTACAGCGGTTCTGTACTGCCTGACCCTTTTGATTACCCTGAAAATATCCCTGGTCAGCCGGCTGGGCGGGATCAGTCATATCAGCCGTGCCTTTTTCATTTCGCTGTTTCTTCTGCTGTTTCTGTTTCCGTGGCAGTGCCTGGCGCCTGGCGTGCTGATCGGGGCGATGTATCTGCCGAAGGAACTGCTCTGCGGGTATCCGGCCCGGGCGGCCGACTCCAAGCTGTGGTTTATGCTGATGTTCCTGCGTTTTTCCGGTTTGTGGCTGCTGGTTTTCTGGCTCCTCGTGTGGTCCTGGCTGCGTTCGGGCAAGTGGTACCGGGCAACACAGCGGCGGCTGGGGATTGTTCAATAGGAACGACCCGATGGACGAGATGGGAGAGGAATGGGAGTTATTCGGCGATGAGCCGGAGCAGGAAAACACGGACGATGCGGTTCCTGTCTGTCCGAAGTGCCTGAGACCGTGCAATCCGCTGGATTATTACTGTCCGCATTGCGGGTCGAATGAGGCGATCAATCCGCTGGCTCCGTATATTTCGTTTGTTAATATTCGTTTTAATGTGGGGATCTTCGGTAAGCTCTGGAATCGGTGTTTTTTTGAGCGGGAGGCCTGGTGGAAGAAGGGCCTCTATTTTTTTCTTCTTGTGTTCTGGATTCCGTGGGCTGTTTTGGGGCTTCCGTTTATGTGGCTGGAAAAAAGCCGGGATGAGCGAAAACGACTGTTTTGGCAGAAGGTTTATATGGCGTTTTTGATTTTTTCTCTGCTGGCTCTTGTTGTGGTGATGATTTTCTTTCCGTGAGTTTCAGTGGTTTTGAGAGCAGGGTGCCCTCGTAAAAAAAAAGGCCGCCGAGAAGGGTTATCGCGGCGGCCTTTGAATTCACTTTTTTGTCGCAATTATTCACTGATTTCTTCGGCAGGTCCCCCCGTGTCTTCGACGGTCACACAAATGGCCGCGGGGGTCTGCCGGTACACTTCGTAGTCATTGACAGGGATTTCTCCTTCCGCTTCATCGGCGACGGCCTGGCTGCCGAGTGTCAGCAGGCAGGACAGGGCCATCGC
>JAHDQI010000068.1 GCA_018433925.1 Phycisphaerae bacterium
CAATAAAAAAGCGGCCTGAAATACCTAAGTAGTTATTAATAAAGGACTTACATTCTAATTGACGTGGAAATTTTTGGCGGATTTACAGGGCTTGAAAAGCGTTGTTTTCCGGCATTGGACAAGCGTGGGACCGCCCGGCCCGATTTGTTATATGTCCTTATGAATTAAGAATATACAAACAGGACATAAAAAGACTATATATTGTTTACAGGGTACTCCAGCGTCGATATCCTTCGCGGGCGCAGAACTCGGCGAATCGTTCCATTTCGACGAGATCCGCCCGTTTGATGACCCGGTCGACCATTTCATTGTATTGTTTGTTTTTGTATTGGAACTCAAGCTGGGCCTCGAGCATGGGCTTGACCTCCTCGAAGGTCTTTGAGACGGCGGGGGTGAGGGACTCGAGGCGGAGGATGAACAGGCGACCTGCGTTCTCAATGGGTCCTTTCAGGGCGCCGGGGCTCATGGTTTGGGCGTGCTCCTCAAGGATATCGTAGGGTTCGGCAAGCGAGTCTGATCCGATGGTCACCGGGGCCCACAGGCCCCCAAGGGCGGCCAGCGGACCGTGGGAGTACTGCCGGGCAAGCTCACCGAAGTCCTGTCCCTGACGGAGGTTATCGATGATTTCGTCGGCCAGCCGCCGTGCGGCCTGCCGGGGGGTTTCGTCCTGTTGGATCAGATCGGGGGGGATTTTGTCCGGGACCAGCTCGATGAGCTGAAACTGGACTTTGCCGGGCCTGGAGAACTGCTTGTCCTTGATTTGATTGTAATAGTCCAACAGCTCCTGCCTTGAAAACGTCTTTTGTTCTTCCATTGAGGCGGAAATATAGGACTGTGTCATAATCATTTTTTTCTGGAAATTCTGGAAGGATCGCCAATCCATGCCCATTTTTTTGAGCTCCTGCTCTGCGAGGGCCAGGTTGTTATCGTAGCCGGCGACAAAGCGTTCGACCTCTTTTTTGACGGCGTTATTGAGCATGTCATCGATGTTTTCGGGGGCGTTTTTACGGGCTTCCTCATAGAGCAGCATGTCGGCGACCCGCGATCGGACGGCCCCGCGAATCCAGCTTATGGCCTGCTCTTCGTAGAGGGTCATGTTGCCTCGTTTGGCCAGGGGGGCGAGGGCTTCCTGAAGCTGTGGGATGGACAGGATGTCGTCGGCGGTCAGGGTTTCGGGGCCGATGCTCAGCGTCATGCCGCCGGTGGGGGCCGGCAGATCGTATCGGTTGGCCAGGGGGAGATTGAGCATCTCTTCTTCGGTGTATTTTCCCTGGGGGATTTTTTGGCCGCAGCCGAGGATCATGGTCAGCAGACCGGCGAGGGCCAAAAAGAGAAAAAAGCGGATCGAGATATTCTTTTTTGTCATGCTCTGCACTCCGTTCTAAGCGGTCCTTTGAATTTGCCTGATTATATAGAATAAATCGAAGAAATGAATCAGAAAAGTGCCCGCCGGGGGTCGGTTGCATGAAAAAGACAGCGGGGCCGCTGAAAGCCCCGCTGTCTTGCGTCTGTGTATCCGGTCTGCCGCGGGACGGTTATTGTTCGGCCTGCAGCGGCTCGAGGAGGAAGCGGTATTGGTATTCTTTGGCCGGCAGGGTGTATTGGGTGTGGACGCGGGCTCCCCAACTGTCATCGCCGCCGACTCCCATTTGTTTGTAGTCGATGTTGACGGTCAGAAAGTCGCGATCGGGCAGGCCGACCGGGTGTTTGGCTTTCTCGATATCGTCCATTGACCACGGCCAGGCGCTGACGTAGAGGCGCGGCAGGCCGGTGATTTTGATGCCGTTTCCGTTTGCATCGGCCAGCGTCATCCAGCGGACATCGGTCTTGTTGCCGTATTCCTGCGGGCGGACGTAGAGAGGATCCGGCTCGGTGACTTTTTCGGAGTAGATGCCCACGGCCGCACCGGTCAGGCGGTCCCAGTAGCTTTCCTGGGGTCCGCGTCCGTACCACTGCATGGTATCATAGGCGCGGGGTACTTTCATCTGCATGCCGAAGCGGGGCAGTTCGGGCAGGCCGGCGCCGGGTGTGACTTTGCATTCGACCAGGATTTTGCCGTCGGCGTAAACGCGATAGACCGTTGAAAGGGCGGATTGGCTGTCTCCGGTGTCGAGGGTCATGTCGATGCGGACATCGGCCTGCTGCTCGCTGATTTGTTCGACGTCGGCGGTGTCCACCTGCGGTTGCCGGGCGGCCCGTTTCCAGACTCTCAGCCGCTGGGGCATTTTGTTGCCGTTGTCGTTATCGATCGGGGCCCGCCAGAAGTTGGGGACCAGCGGTTCGTATATCATTTCCCGGTCTTTGATTTTGTAGGAGACGAGGGCGCCTTCGGATTTGCTGAAGGCGGCCTCAAAGCCGCTGCCGGTGATGCGGATGACTTCATAGGTCTGTGCAATCTCCAGCGGCGGGGCCTGGTCATTTCGTTGGGGCCGGGCCGGGGCGGCGGCCTGAAGCTCGACCTGTTCCCAGGCCAGCCGGTGGCCCTTCGGCGCCCAGGGGGTTTCCTCGGCCAGCGAAAAATGAATCCTCAGGTGGTAGTCGCATTCGGGTTTGAAGGCGGCGGTCTCGTACGGAATTTTGACCTGTTTTTCGGCCTGCGGTTCGATATTGAGATCGGCCAGGATGCCCTGCCGGATGGGGCGGCCGTCTTCGGTGATTTCCCAGGCGCCGTTTACGAGTTGGCGGATATTCTGGAAGTCGTATTCGTTTCGGATTGTGAACAGGCCGGCGGCCGTATCGACGGGCTCGACGGTGATGTACTGGTAGACTTTTTTCATCTCGTGCAGATGGGGGTTGGGTTTTCGGTCGGGCTGGACCAGGCCGTTGCAGCAGAAGTTGTTGTCATTGGGGTGGTCGCCGAAGTCGCCGCCGTAGGCCCAGAAGTCGCGGCCGGTTTTCGGGTCTTTTTTGCGCAGGCCCTGATCGACCCAGTCCCAGATGAATCCTCCCTGGAGGGGGCGGTATTTTTTAATGGTGACCCAGTAATCGGCCAGGTTGCCGCAACTGTTTCCCATCGCGTGGGAGTATTCGCAGAGGATCAGGGGTCGGTAGATGCCGTCTTTTTTGGCGTATTCTTCGAGGTGATGAATGCGGGCGTACATGGGGCAGACGATGTCGGTCAGCGCCCGCTCGCCGCAGGCCTCGTACTGAACGGGGCGGCTGGGGTCTCGCTGGTGAATCCATCGGCTGGCGGCCTCGAAGTTGACGCCGTCGCCGGCTTCGTTGCCGAGTGACCAGATGATGACGGAGGGATGGTTTTTGTCGCGCTCGACCATGTTGATGGTGCGGTCGAGATGGGCGGCTTTCCATTCGGGCCGATTGCCGAGGGAGTCGAAGCGGTTCGAGTAGTTCATGAGGGCGTGGGATTCGATATTGGCCTCGTCGATGAGGTAGAGTCCGTACTCGTCGCACAGGTCGTACCAGAGGGGATTGTGCGGATAGTGGCTGGTGCGGACAGCGTTGATGTTGTTCTGCTTCATGATTTGGATGTCGCGGATCATCGACTCACGGGTGACGGTGTGGCCGGTGTCCGGGTGGTGCTCATGCAGGTTGGTTCCCTTGAGATAGACGTATTTTCCGTTGATGAGCAGGACGCCGTCGGTGATTTCGACCTTGCGGAATCCGACGCGGCAGGAGACGGCCTCGGCGGCGTCCGGGCCGGCCAGGGTGAGGACGAGCTTGTAGAGGTGCGGGGTTTCAGCGGACCACTTGAGGGGGTCTTTGACGCGGGCGGAAAATTCGAATGCGGTTTCTTTGCCGGCGTCGAGTTTTCCGCTTTTCGGTTCGGGCTTGGCGGTCAGGATTCTGTTTCCGTTTTTGTCATACAGGGTCGCTTCCAAAGCGGGCATGGGAGCGGCTGCCTTGTCGTAGTTGATGACATGGGCGGTGATCTTCAGTTCGGCGTCTTTGTAGTTTTCATCGAGGTCGGTGCGCACGAAGAAGTCGCGAATGTGCCGTTTGGGGGCGGCGTAGAGATAGACGTCGCGGAAGATGCCGCTGAGCCGCCAGAAATCCTGGTCTTC
>JAHDQI010000163.1 GCA_018433925.1 Phycisphaerae bacterium
AAATTACAACCGCGCCCTCCAGGGAGAACTGGCCCGCACCATTCAGGTTTTCGAAGGGGTCGAATACGCACGGGTTCATATCGTCCGTCCCGAACAAACCCTGTTTACCGGCGACGGCCAAAAAGCCAGCGCCTCGGTCATGCTCAAACTCAAACCGGGATGGAGAATCGGCGCCCCGGCCATTGCCGCCATCTCAAACCTGGTCGCCGGCGCCATCGAAGGATTAAATCCCGAACAGGTTACCATCGCCGACAGCCAGGGTCATATGCTCAGTCACTCAGGCAGTCAGGACACTCTCTCCGCCGGAGCCAATAATTATCTGGATTACCAGGGATCCGTCGAAGGCGAAATGGCCAATCGACTCCAGCGGTCGCTGGAACAGGTGCTGGGACCGGGCCGCTCTACTGTGATGGTAAAGGCTACCGTTGATATGAGCGGAGAATCCGTTGTCAGCAAAGTGTATGAAAAAGGAATCCCGGTAGAGGAAACCATCGATGAAACCTCCATGGTAAAGCAAACCGTCACCGAAAGTGACGAAGGACCCCAGACCCTTCCCGGCTCCACGGAAAAGAAAGGGACCACCACCACTCAGTACATGCTGCCGGAAACCATCACCACCCGAACCAAAATCCCCGGACAGGTTACCGCCTGGTCAGTTTCGGTCATGGTGGATTTAAGACAAGCGGAGCCGTCGGCGGCCGTCGGCGAAAACACGGAAGCCGAAGCCGACGGCCAAACCGGGCAGGAAATGATTATGACGCTTGAAGACGTCAAGGAAATCATTCGAACGGCAATCGGGCCGGATCTTCTCAGTGAACAAAATCTGACGGTCAAACATGTTCCGTTTTATCGGCCCGCCTCAATGCCGGTCGAATCCGGTCTCGACATAGACGGCATAATCGAAATCGCCCGCCAACTGTCCATGGGATTTCTGGCGATCAGCGCGCTGCTGGTGCTGAAAATATTTACCCGCGCCGGGAAAAAAGCCGCCGCCCATGCAACAACCCAGGCCGATTCTCTGGGCAGCGGCATGAATCTCCCCATGCTTCCGAGCGGGGCAGATTCGCCCGGCGGGATTCGAAAACTCATTTCCGGTCAGCTTCAGCAGAACCCGGAACAGGTCCGTATGCTATTTGCCAGTTGGCTGACGGAGGACCAGTAAGCCATGCGATTGAAGGGGATCCAGAAAGCCGCTCTGCTCCTGACTACGCTGGACACGGCAACTGCGCGGGAGCTTCTGAAAGGACAGCCCCAGGAAGTGATCCATCGAATTGCCATGGAATTATCCGAATTGGATGCGCGAGGAAAGGAAAACACGGAGCATGCGTTCCAGATTGCACGGGAATTCTGCACCCACCTGCAGCAATCACAAACCGGAACGATGCACGTAAAGAGTTTTGTCAACACCCTTCTTCACGGCACCGCCGGGCGAGAAAAAGCCGCCGAGATACACGCGAAAATGCAGCAGGCCGTGCGGGAAAAAGATCCCTTTACGGTCATCGCCTCAGCGCCGCCTGCTCACATCGCCGCCGCCATCGAAAATGAACCGCCCCAGGCGATTTCCCTGGTGCTTTCAGCGCTGCCGGCCAAAGTCAGCACGGATGTGCTCAATCGCCTCGACAAACAAAAAAGCCAGCGCGTAATCTGGCGAATGACCCAACCCGGAGAGGTTTCCGCAAAAACCATGCGCCGGATCGGCGAAATTCTCTGTAAACGGCTGGTGGACATGAGCCGAGAAGAAGCTCCTGTCATTAAAGAAACGGTCCCGCGCGATATTCTGCGAAAGGTTGCCCTGGTTCTGAGCGGACTGGACAAGGAAAAGCGGGATACCATGCTCAAAGAGATCGAGGGCCGTGATTCGGAAACCGCCAAAACCGTCAAAGCCCTGATGGTTACCTGGGAGGATATTCCGAAAATTGAAGACCGTTCCCTCCAGCAGATTCTTCGGAACATCGAAGCGACGGTTTTGGCCAAAGCCCTGCACAGCGCCGAGCCGGTCATTGCCGCGAAAATTCGGACCAATATCTCCGAACGGGCATCGGAAATGGTGGACGAAGAGGCCTCCCTCATGGGAGAACCCAGAAAGAAAGACGTACTGGCCGCCCGCGAAGAGGTTGTCAAGCCTCTGCGAGAAGCCAATGAATCCGAGGAGCTTCTGTTTATTGAGGAAGAATAATGAATCCGCCCACCGTCCAGCTACAATCCGACTCGCCGATCTCCTCGGTTGCCCTGATAGACCCTCCCGAACCGCGATCTAAAACCCCCGCGCCTGCCGCTCAGACAGAAGCTGAGAACAAGAAAATACGGCAGGCCGCCAGGGCACTCGAACAGGCCGCCGGCGACATTCGTGAATACGGCCGACAATTAGTCGGCTCCCATCGCGAGCAATTGATCCGGCTGAGCATCGAAATTGCCGCCAAGGTACTGGCCAAGGAGATCCACGACCGAAATTACGATATGGAAAGGATTCTCAGCCAGGCCCTTGAGGAGGTTCCGAAAGGAAAACCGGTCACGGTCAAACTGAATCCGGAGGACCTGAAGACCTGTCAACAAACGTTGAGTCAGCCGTCTTCCGGTCCGCCGGAGTCTATTCAACTGACCGCAGACTGGACGGTCCGCCCGGGAGAGTGCATAGTCCAGACCGAGCAGGGTGTCATTGAATGGATTATCGAGGATCATTTAAAGCGGATTTCCGCGGCCCTGCTGGGAAGTGATCGGAAGCCATGACAGAACCCACAGAAAAAACCTGTTTGATTGATTTTGAGCCGCTTCAGGACGCCGTGCGAAATGTGCGGCTGACAGAACCCAAAGGAACTCTGGTCCGCGTTTCCGGCCTGACGCTTGAAAGCAGCGGTCCCGCCGTCGGACTGGGTAAGCTCTGCCGGATCCGGATGCAAAACGGGCATACCATCGAAGCCGAGGTCATTGGTTTCCGCAACAGCCATGTGGTGCTTCTGCCGCTCGAACCAATCGACGGAATCAGCCCGGGAGACATTGTCACAGCCCTGGAAAAACCGCGAACCCTTGCCATCAGTGAATCGATGAAAGGGCGTGTCCTGGACGGACTGGGCCGCCCTATAGACGACAAAGGTCCGATTTCGGCTTCTGTAATGCGGCCGATCGAAAATACCAGCCCGCCCCCCTTGCAGCGGGAAATGATCAAAGAGCCGCTGGCTCTCGGGATTCGCTCCATTGACGGCATTCTGACCTGCGGAAAGGGACAGCGAGTCGGGGTCTTTGCAGGCAGCGGAGTCGGCAAAAGCGTCCTGTTGGGTGAAATTGCCAACAGCAGCGAGGCCGATGTCAACGTTGTGGCGCTGGTCGGCGAACGAGGACGCGAAGTGCGGGAATATCTCGAAAAAGACCTGGGTCCGGAAGGCCTGGCTCGCAGCGTTGTGGTTGTCGCAACGTCAGATACAGCACCGATCCAGCGTGTGAAAGCCGCATTTGTCGCGGTCACCATCGCTGAATATTTCCGGGATCTGGGGCAGAATGTGTTGTTTATGATGGATTCATTAACGCGCTTCGCACAGGCCCAGCGGGAAATCGGGCTGGCCGCCGGAGAACCGCCTGCGACCAAGGGCTACTGCCCCAGTGTCTTTTCCATGCTGCCGCGTCTTGTAGAACGGCTGGGATGCTCAGAGACCGGAAGCATTACCGGCATCCTGACCGTTCTGGCCGAGGGAGACGATCTGAACGATCCGGTCGCTGACAGCGCCCGGTCGCTTCTGGACGGCCATATTGTCCTGAGCCGCAAACTGGCTGACCGGGGACAATACCCGGCCATCGATATCCTGCAAAGCATCAGCCGGCTGATGAATACCGTCACCACAGAGGCCCACCGCAAAGCGGCTCAGAAAGTGCGTGAGATCTACGCCACCTATACCGACGCCGAAGACCTGATCAATATCGGCGCCTTTTCTCCGGGAAGCAACCGGCGAATTGACGGTTCTCTGGCCCTGATTGACCGGATTCAGAATTTTTTGATTCAGCCGATCCGTCAGCGATGCCCTTTTGACCAGACCGTCCGGCAGCTTCAGGAAATTGCCGATGCGTGGGACCAATTGCTCCAGGAGCGGCCGACGGCCGTTTCAAAACCGGCAAAACCAAGACTGAATCCATAGCGGCAGAAAAACAGGATTAACCCTGCGGAAATAGATCGCAGAATGAGGTTTGACAAGTGAAAAAATTTGTCTGGAGCATGCAGCGACTGCTGGAAATCAAGGAAAAGCAGGAGCAGATCGTCCGAGGAGAACTGGTTGCCCTGACAGAACAAACGGTGGCAATCCGGGGACGGATTATGGCGCTGAAAACTGAACTTCGCCGCCAGTTGGCGGAATTGAATGACCTGGCCCCTGACCAGCGCATGCAGACACAGGCCCTGTACCTGCAATATGTGTCTGTGCGGGATGAGGAAATCCGCCGGCTGCAGGATCAGTGGAGCAAGCTTGAAACGCAGCGGCGGGAAAAACTGGATGAGCTGCTAAAAGCACAGAAATTCCGCAAGGGACTCGAACAGCTTCGCTCCCGGGCCCGGGCCGAATACGAACAGGAATTGAATCGTGAAGAACAGAAGTTTCTCGATGAATGCACCCACGCGGGCCTGACACGAAAGCAGATGCAGACCTGTTCCGAATAAAGAAATTGAAGAAGAAAGGATCGATAAAAAATGAAAAAAACACACTTGCTGATGATGATCGGAGCCGGTGTGCTCAGTTTTGCATTCAGCTTCGGTGCAAGCTGGTACCTGAAAAAGAATCAGCCGGTCCTGCCGGAGGCCCCCCCTGACACGCAGGCCGCCTCACAAAAAGAGACCTCCGAGGGAACCTTCCCCTCCCTGCCTCGCACACTTCAGGCAGCGGACAGGGATTCATTGGCTCCGGGACTCAGTGAAAGGCAGTTGCAATCACTGATCCACGACATTCGGGATCGGATGCAGGAATACCGAAGCCGGGAAAAAGAATTGGCCAAAGAAGCCCAGCGAATTGAACTGGCGCACCAGACCCTCCAGGAAGAAATCGACCGACTGAACCAACTGCGCAGCAAGATTTCAGTGCTGACCCAAAACCTGGACGAGCAGGAACAACAGCTCAAGAAAACACTGCTTCAGGTCGAAACCGTCGAGCTGGCCAATTTTCAGCGGCTGGCGGCTACGTATGATAAAATGGAAACCACCCAGGCCAGCCGGATTCTGGCCAACATGGCCGCCGGCCCCCAGGCCTCAGATGCCATCAAGATTCTCTATTATATGTCTGAACGCACGGCCGCCAAGGTCCTCGGCGAAATCGGAAACAGCCAGCCGGATCTGGCGGCAATGATCAGTATGAAACTGAAACGGGTACAGGAAAACGGATAAGAAATATGGATATCGCAACAATCGTCGGGCTGATTTTGGGATTTGGTGTAATTATCGCCTCCATCGCAATGGGCGGAGGAGCCATGGCGTTTATTCACATCCCCTCGATGTGCATTGTCGTCGGGGGCATGCTCTGCGCTGTGATGATCCATTTCTCTCTGCCCCAGTTCCTCGGCATCTTTTCAGTCATAAAAAAAACCATCCTGGTCAAAGTACCCAGCCCCAACGAACTGATCCAGCAAATGGTCAACTATGCCGCCATCAGCCGACGAGACGGCGCCCTGGCGCTTGAAGAGCAGATCCGAAAGACTGATAATCCGTTTATCGCCAAGGGTCTGCAAATGCTGGTTGACGGCCAGGAAGAGGAGAAAATGCGGGAACTGATGCTCCTCGAAATCGAGTCGCTTCAGGAACGGCATTCCTGCGGCAAAAAAATCCTTGAATTTATGGGAGCCGCTGCCCCGGCCTTCGGGATGATCGGAACCCTGATTGGCCTGGTCCAGATGCTGCGAAACCTGACCTCCCCGGAAGACATCGGGGCCGGCATGGCCGTGGCTCTGATCACAACCTTTTACGGCGCTTTTCTGGCCAACCTTGTGTTTATTCCGCTGGCCGGGAAACTGGGCATTTATTCCAAAACGGAAATCATGGCGATGGAAATGACCCTCGAAGGGATCTGCACAATCTGCCGGGGAGAAAATCCTACGGTGGTTCGGGAAAAAATGCAGGCCTTCCTGGCCCCCAATCACCGCGAAGATATCAAAGCAAACATTTGAGCTGCATTTATGGCTGCGAGGAAAAATAACAAAACCGAGGAACAAGCTCCCGGCGCGCCGGACTGGATGGTCACCTTTAGTGACTGCATGACACTGCTGCTGACTTTTTTTGTCCTCCTGCTGAGTTTCGCGACTTTTGATAAAGACACCCTCCCGTCCCTGGCTCAATCCTTTGCCCAGTCAATGCCCTCTGTCGGGCTGACCCATCTGAGCAATCAGGAATCCTTTCAAAAGAAACAAGCTTCCCAGGATCAGGTCAACCAGACCAAAGGCACGGAGACCCGAACCGCCGTCAACCGGTTGACCAGTAACTATATGCGAGAAAAAAAACCGCTCGATTTTCGGAATCTGAAGGTTTTTACCGTTCCCTCCGGACAATTCTTCTGGGGCCGCGGGGTCGCCATTTCCCAGTCGGGGCGCGAAGTACTGGATGCCTTGGCGCGTTTTTTGCAGGCCACTCCGGGCCGGGTTGTAATCTCGGAAAACGGCCCGGACGGCCAGACTGACTTATCGCTTGGCCGCTGTCTGGCGGTTTTGGAATACCTGACCGCCGAAAAAGGATTGCCGCCCGGCCGATTCAGTATTTCGACCTCCAGTACCATGCGAACTCCACCCGATCAGCGGCAACTGGAAATTACTCTGCTTGAGAGGAACCTGTACCAATGAGCGGCAACAAGAACAACGCCGAGGAGGCCCCCCGCGTCGCGGCCTGGATCGTCACTTATTCCGATATGGTAACGCTTCTTCTGACGTTTTTTGTCATGCTTCTGAGCATGGCGGAAACACAGATTGACGATCATAAATTCATGGCCGGTCGAAGCTCGATACGGCGGGCGCTGGCGGATTTTGGAATGGCCGGATTCTTAGTCAGCCAAAAAAGCGGACCGGAATTTCAACATCCAAAACCCGCTTACAATATTGATGAAGGAGAAGATGAGCCGGAAAATCGATCGATTGATTCCCAAACCGAGATGCTTCGACGAGTGCTTCTTGAAATTGAGAGGAAAATGAAAATATCCCCTTCGCAGATCGACGGGGATTCCAAGGCCTATCTTGCCATGGATATCCGTTTTTCACCCGGATCATATGTCCTGAATGAAAAGGCCCACAGGGAATTGCAGCTCTACTGGAACCAGCTCCAAACCACAACCGCCGGCCAGGAACCCATTCTGTATGTGCTGGGGCTGGCCGCCGATGAATCGAATCCAACACTTCAATGGTCTCTGTCAGCCCAAAGGGCACAAGCCGTAAAGGACTATCTGGACCAGCTAAATGATAAAGATAAAAAAATATCTATCTTCTGCTGGGGAGGAGGTCCCGGAGGCGAATGGACAGGTCAATCCGGCCTGACAACCAGACAAACCCAGATTATGATCGCAATGATAATCGAATAGTAGAAACAAGAATCTGTTCAGCCCTTTTACGTCCTGTCCGATTTTCCTACAAACTCGGACAAAAAAGCCTCTGCGCCATCTCCAAAATCAGGGTTTTCCTGCTTCGGCATGACTTTTGCACAAGGATTGAGTGTCTGATTGTGTGTTCCTTATGCGAAAGATGCGGAAATGCTGAAAAAAAGGATTTTGTTGATCGGAATCTTGCTCCTTTTCTGCCTGGCCGGCCAATGGTGGTTACGTAGATCACAGGCCGCGTCAGAGTCTCCAAAAGAAGAGAAAAAACCGGTCCTGGATACACGGATTTCAGAAGAATCTCCCTTTTCGGAAGAAACCGAATCCCCGGAGGCCCCCAATTCGGATGATCTTCGAAGCCAATTGATAAAGCAGTTACTTATCATGATCGCATTTGTGGTCCTCATCGGTGCCGGACTCTGGTGGTTTGCCCGCAAGTACAGCCGGGGATTGATGGGCGGAAAAGGCAGGTTGGTCACCGTTACAGAGACCGTCCCCCTCGGTCCTCGCAAAACGGTCCATATTCTCCAGGTCGGCTCCCGGAAACTCCTGATCGGCAGTACCTCAGAAAGCATCCGATTTTTGACCGATGTCACAGAAGCCGTCCGGGAACCGTCAGGAGCAGACCGCCCTGAAGGGAGACATGAATAATGGCTCGTGTGTGGATCTTTTTGTGTCTGTTTTTTCTCTTTTTTCCGACGGCCGTCAGTATGGCCCAGGAGCAGATTCCCGGTGCCGGCTCCGCAGATACGGCCGCAATGCCGACGGTTGAGGATCTGCTGAACGTCATTGACAAGGCCACCACAGACCCTCAGTCAGAAGAACCCACCCCATGGAGCGCCCCGATCCGTCTGGTCGTTCTGTTTACGCTGCTGGCCCTGCTGCCGAGCTTGCTGGCGATGACCACGTCATTTACCCGAATCGCCATTGTCCTCGGTTTTGTCCGCCGCGCTCTCAGTACGCAGAACATCCCGCCGAATACGGCCATTCTTGGTCTGGCCCTGTTTCTGACCCTGTTTACCATGGCCCCGACTTTCTCCAGAATTCAGCAGCAGGCCATTGAACCCTATCTCGACGGCCAAATGGAATTGCAGGAGACTACCGAGATTTCCAGCCGCATTCTCAAGGAATTCATGATCCGCCAGACCCGGCAGTCCGATCTGAAACTGTTTATCAATATCGCAAAAATACCCGCCCCGCAGCAGGCCATAGATCTGCCGCTGCATATCGTCACACCCGCATTTATCATCAGTGAATTTCGGACGGCCTTTGAGATCGGATGCCTGATGTTTATTCCGTTTCTGCTGCTGGATTTGGTCATCGCCAGCATTCTGCTCAGCGCCGGCATGATGATGCTGCCGCCGGTCATGATTTCGCTGCCGTTCAAGCTGATACTGTTTATTTTGGTCGACGGCTGGGGAATCCTGGCCCAGGGTTTAAGTTTAAGTTTCAGGTAAACGAATTTAAAAGGAACAACCCATGGATGCGGATTATATTCTCTACCTCGGACGGCACACGATGGAAACCGCCCTGCTGATCGCAGCGCCGATTTTGCTCGTTTGTGTGGTTACAGGCATCCTTATATCTTTGTTTCAAACCGTAACCTCCATTCGGGACATGACCATGACAATGGCCCCCAAGCTCATCGGGGCCGGGCTGACCGCCCTGCTGTTCGGCCACTGGATGCTTCAGGTTCTTATGAAATTCACGCTCGAAATCTTTACTCAGATTCAGACGTATGGTCAGTAAACATGGAATTGGTAAGTGGAAAGCTCTTTGGTTTTATTCTGATCCTGACCCGCCTCGGGGCCTTTTTTGCGACGGTTCCCGTGTTCAGTTGGCAGGTGCTTTCGGTGCAGACCCGTACCGCCATCGCCATTGTGCTCAGTCTCTTTTTCAGTGCCCTGGTCCCCAACTCATTTACAGGAGAGTTGCCGCTTTTATACGGCATCCTGCTGTTAGCCCAGGAGGCGGTGTACGGCCTGTGCCTGGGTCTGGTAGCCTACTGTCTTTTCACCGTGGTTCAACAGGCCGGCCGTTTCAGTGAACGCCAGATGGGACTGACGATGGCCAATATCCTCGATCCGTTCAGCGGCGAGCAGGGCCAGCCCCTCGGCATGCTGCTTGAAATCCTTTTTATTCTGCTGCTGTTCAGCACAGACGGCCACCACCTCCTGCTCAAGATACTGTCCCGAAGTTTCGACCGCTATCCGCTTGGATCCATACCCGAAATCGGACTGTTAACAGAAAGCGTGATCCTGGCCGGTTCACACATGTTCTTACTCGCCCTCCAAATGGCCGCCCCTATCCTGGCGGCCTTTCTGCTGTTGATGGTGGTGCTGGCTTTCATGGCCAAGGTGGCCCCGGAAACAAATGTATTGTTTCTCAGTCTTCCGCTGCGCGTGGGTATGGGTCTTCTCCTGGTGGGCTTTTTTATTCCTTATTTGAACGCCTATCTGCAGCAGTTCGCCGCCTGGCTCAATAAGCTGCTCCCGATTTGAGGATATATGGCCGAGGATAAACACTCCAAAACCGAACAACCCACCTCGCGTAAGCTTCAAAAAGCCCGCCAGGAAGGACAGGTTGTACAAAGCCAGGAAATGCTTTCGGCCGTCACCCTGCTGACGCTGGTTCTGACGGCCGCGATGTGCGGCCCCTGGTTCTTAAACTGGTCCAAAGAAAAAATGCGAGGCGCGTTTACCTGTGATGTGTCTTTTATGGACAATACCCAGGTCTTTTGTGATTTTCTCAACTCACTAATCCTCGAATCGATGCTGATCGCAGCCCCGTTTATGCTGCTGCTGGTGCTGACCGGAACCGCCGGAAGCATCCTAATCGGAGGCCTGAACTTCTCCACCAAATCACTGCAGTGGAAGCTCGAAAACATAAGTCCCGTTCGCGGCTTAAAAAGTCTCTTTTCCCCGGAATCCCTGGTGAAACTCGGACTCTCTGTCCTCAAAATCATCTGTATCGCCCTGATCGTCTGGTTCTATCTGTCCGACAAACTCAACCTGCTTGCCACCCTGCAATGGATGGACTCCGGACAACTGATGGAAGCAATCGCCCGAATCATTTTCGGCGTGGTCATACGCATCTGCCTCGGCCTGCTGATCATCGGAGTAATCGATTTGTTTTATCAAAAATGGAGATACATCGACAGACTGAAAATGTCCAAGCAGGAAGTCAAATATGAACACCGCGATACAGACGGCCCGCCGGAACTGAAAACCAAAATCCGCCAAAAACAATTCGAGACCGCCATGCGGAGAATGCTTCAGGAGGTCCCCAAGGCCAATGTGGTGCTGGTCAACCCCGACCACGTCGCCGTTGCCCTGCGATACGATCCGGACAAGATGGCAACGCCTGTTGTCGCCGCCAAAGGCGCTGATCATATGTGTGAAAAAATCAAGGAGATCGCCCGCGCCTATGGGATTCCCATTCTGCGTCGTCCCCCTCTGGCCCGCGAACTATACGCCACCGTCAAACTGGGCCATCCCATCCCGGAGAAACTCTACACCGCCGTCGCGGAAATTCTGGCCCTGATCTATCGCCTCCGTCATACCAGATAATCCTTGCCCGGTTATCACAATCCGTTATACTGATGGAAAACCGGAGGATATCCACGGATGAATTCCTATATACAGACCAATCCAATCCGCTCAGGTCCGGCCTGGAGCCGCCCGGAATTTCTGTTTACCGGCACTGCGGTGATGCTGCTGACCGGGGTTCTGATCCCCTGGCCGGACCGGGTTCTGGATATTCTCTGGATTTGCCAGCTTTCACTTGCTGCGGCCGTGCTGGCGATTTGCGCATCCGCCCGCAGCAGCTCTCAACTCGACGGATTTCCGCCGTTGCTGGCGGCCACCTCTTTTTTAAGCTTGCTCGGTACGGCCGGCTGCATGCGGGCCATCGTCCTGCGACAGGATGCCTGCGGACGGCTGATTCGCGGACTCGGAGACGCTTTGACTGCCCTCGAACCTCTGCTGGCCCTGATCCTGATGCCGGTCCTCGGTTTCTTTATCCTCTATCTGGTCACCCAGTCCGGACGTCGAATCCGCCAGGCAATCGAGCATTATCTCGTCCAAATCCTTCCATTTAAAAAAATCGGGCTGGAAACCGATCAAAATCTGAATATTCTGACCCGCCAACAGGCGGAAACCCTGCTGGAGAAAATTGAAAAAGAAGTTCGGTTGTATGCCTCCATGAACGGCTTGCGAAAATTGATGACCGCCCAGATTGCCGTCAATCTCTTCCTCGTATTGGCTTCCGCCCTGCTGGCTTGGGCCGGACAATCCATTCAGGCGGCCGCCGAACAAACAGGAACAGTCCTCGAAACACTCGCGGCAGGCATTGCCGGAACTGCCGTTGTTTCCTGGGTCCCTGTAGGAGCTGTGGCCGCGGCCTGCGGAGCGCTGCTCAACAAAGAATCACTTGCTCTGCCTCGAAATGATGCCGCGAATGAGCAAAACGGAAGTCGAAAAATCCACATTGTTTCTTCCGTCAGCGGTCGGCCTGAAGAGGTGGAACTGCTCAATCCGGATTCCCTTAGCGACCTTTCGCAAAGCCAAAAGCCGACAGAGAAAATCGTCCATTTCGAACCGCAGCCGCCCGCCTCTCCCCCGCAAGCGCCTGCCTCCAAAATTCGAACCATAAACATTCGATGCAAAACATCCGCGCAATATTATCAAAGTTTGGAAAAACTCTTCACCCATCCCTGTTTCCGGTCTGCTTTTCTGATCTTGACCGCTGAATCCGTAGAAGATCTCCCCGTCACAGTCGCCGTACATCCGGCGGTTCAACTGGCCCGGAAAAAGCAAACTGTCCTCCTGATAGATGCGGATTTACAGCGTCATGCAGCCGCCCGGGTCTTCTCCATGGATCCTCAGACTCTTTGCAGGAAACCCTCTCCGGTTCCTCGTATCAATTCGTTGAAGATACAGTGTCTTATGGACCAGAGGCCGCAATCCCTTCTGAACATCCAAAACCAGGAAGACGATATCGCTTGTCGCATTGTCTATGCGCCGCAGGGACAATGGATGTGGACTCGCCATGAGGAATGGAAAATGGACAAAACAAAAGTCTTGTTTTTCAGTTCAAAGACGCCTGAACAGATTCGGGCCCTGTGTCCGGAGGCTGCCGCAGCCGGTGCGATTTTCCTCATCCCCTCTCTGCACAAAGCCATCAGCCAAGCATCGACAACCCGGCCATCTGCTGTTGAATAGACTGCATGTTGCGTTCCAACCGGGCATACTGGCCCCGCAAACGCTCTTCCGCCCGTTCCAGCCGGGCTTCTTCCGTTTCAATCTGCCGCTCGATATTCGAAATACGGCTCTGGATTCCGGTCTGGGCAATCGGCAGACGTCCGCTGCCCGTCTTGAGCATATCATCAACTGTCTCATACAGTCCCCCGGCAAAGCCCTGCCGAATACTGATCATCGCATCAAACGTCCCATCCTGTGAGGCATCAACCGTAAGAGCTAAGCTGTACTCAGGATTCACCGGTCCGCTGGTTGCTGATTCATTACTGCCATACAGGGTATTGCCGCTGATGGTCATATCCCGGGCCGCAGACCAATCCTCACTTTTGAGCTTAATCTGAGCCGATGTGACAGCCCCGGCCTCAATCGTAACCCGAACATCATACTGGCCGGCCTCCGTATAACGGCTGGCCTGATAGAATTTTACCGTTGTGGAGTCGGATGTGCCCGTTTTCTGCGCACCGATGAGAGACAGAAGACCCAGGTAGTCCTCCACAATCGCCTCATCAAAAGCCGCCTCATCCAGGGAGAGCATCCCGTCGGCCCCAAGAGTCAGCCCAATATCCTTCGGGTTCAAAAACGTATCATTTGACGTAAAACCCGTTGCATTCAGATTAAACGCAGAACGAATCACCGATTGTATGCTGCTCAAACTGTATTCGCTGGATAAAATACCGGATTTCTTTTCCTCTTCATTATAGGCCGTCTTTTCATCAATGTACATAATCACCGCATTATAAGCATCGATCATCGCCTGCATCTTATCCTTCAGGGCGCCCGTATCACGATTCAGCGAGACCTCGATACTACTGTACCCGTCTTCATCATTGCCCGTTACCCCGTGCAGATTCAGCGTCACCCCGGCAATCACATTGTCAATGGTATTCGAACTTCTCCGGATCCACGTACTCTCGTCATCATCGGCTCCCGGCGGATAGCCGTCGATCTTGATCAGGGCGTCCTGAGCCGCCTGCGTTTCGATAAACTGCGTAGGATCGGAAGGGTCCAGGGTACTCAGGCCGGAGGTAACACTGCCGCCTTCGGTGGTTTCCGTAAAGGTCGGCGGGGTCCAGGCCGCATCGCCTCCCCCCGAAACAAAGGACAGAGAAATAGACAAAGAGCTTGTTCCGCTGGCCTTGTCTGTCACCACGATCTTCCCGTCTTCGAGTCTGGCCCGCACCGTATCTCCAAAGGCGCCTTCAATCTCATCCAGCAGTTCCTCAAGAGTTGTATATTGATTGATCTGAAACTCCCGGGTTTCAATCGCCGCCCCGTCATGCAGTG
Organism: Phycisphaerae bacterium; assembly: GCA_018433925.1. Taxonomy (GTDB): domain Bacteria; phylum Planctomycetota; class Phycisphaerae; order Sedimentisphaerales; family Anaerohalosphaeraceae; genus JAHDQI01. The sequence continues at coordinate 14,081 of JAHDQI010000163.1, forward strand.
TTCCGTCAATCAGAATCTGGTGTGTATCGGTTCCGAAGTTCTCTCCCAACTGAGAAATCTTCGTTGTCAGCGCCGCATCATCTCCATTGACCAGCATCTGCGTCGAGGTATGGACATCGGTATTGCTTGTATTGATCGAAATCTGGTAGTCAGAACCGCTTTGCCGTCCGCTAAAAACCAGATGGTACCGCCCCCCACTGGGGTCATCATACTCCAAAATGCTGGCTGTAATACCCGTATTATCCGGGTCATTATTAATCAAAGTAACCAAATCCTCCAGCGTCGTTGTATCTGTGGTCTGCACGACAAATTCCTGGTTGTTGTACGACAAAATCAGGTTGCCTGCGCCGACATATTGGGAAAGATAACTAAAACCGCTGTGTACCCAGCGATTGGCCGAGGCCATCTGGCGAATCTTGATATTGTGGGTCCCTTCATACGCATTGTAATTGGCGCTGGCCGTCAGCAAATCGGAATCACTGGTCTTGGCCTCATACGAACGCAGTTGACTGGCATCCGAGAGGGCCTGAAGGGCCGATCGAAACGTACTCATTTTGCTGCTGAGTTGGGTAATCGCATCCCGCTTTGTGGTAAAGCCGCTCATATTCATTTGCAGCGTATTCAGCCGTCTTCGCTCAACCTGCATCAACTGTTCTATAATCGCCGCGGTATCGATGCCGGTTGAAAGACCGGATAATTGGATCGAACTCATCGCTTACTCCTGTCTTAATTGTCTTAATTTCGTCCCGGCCGAGTACCCTATTGACCGGGCAAGTCTTCTCTGTCTATTATCGACAAATTTCGGCCTTGCTAAAATAGATTCAACTCTTTTTATTATCATGGGTTATGGGTTCCAAACAGAAGATTCTCTTGTCTTTCTGAATGCCTCCGTTCGTGACCATCCAGCCGGATAAGTATCCGCTTAAGGCAATCCAGTAAGTCAGCCGGAATCGTACGGTTATTATTGGACATAATCTGTCGATAGATCACGGCGGCTTCTTCAGGTCTTCCCTGTTGAATGTGTATTTGTGCCATCGACAATTGGGACCGAAGAAATCCTCCGAGCATATTTTCCTGCTTTAAGTATTCTTTGGATATTTCATTGCTTTTTTGTCTATATTTTTCTGCGTAGGATTTATAAATTCCACCGTCTAAATCTCGATATTTCAGAAACAGTTCTTCATAAATTGAAATGATATGATCAAAGAATTTCTTCTTTCGCTCATAGGGATTTCTGACAACCGAAAGACCCGGACAAAGCAGAGAATCCGGATATTGGTGGATCATGCTTTCCAGGCATTGGCAGGTTACACGGTGTCGCGGCTGCATACGTTTGCTGTTACTGGCAGGCAGTACACGATAGTGATAACCGGCAACCCCATCTGCCCGCTTAAATCGAATACTCAGGGCATTCCTGGTCAGAAAGTCAAAATCCGATGCCGTCTCCACCAACCGATAAAGACCGGTTCTCTCAAACATGGATCTCCGCTTCAGCGAACCGGCGTTGGGAATGGGTGAATACCCGCAGGCAAATAAAAACGGGACCAGTCGCTGATTGTTCTCAAAATTCTCATACACCCAGCGATCCTGAAAAGACGGATCAAATGGATCAACGATCTTAAGAACCGATGGATAATAGTAATCGTACCCGGAATACCTTTCGGCATAGTCAGTCAGGGTACGGAGATAATCCCGTTCAATGAAATCATCAGAATCAACCCCCAGGATAAACTCCCCCCGGGCCTCTTGAATGGCATGGTTCATTGCCGCCGCAAAACCCTGATGCCGCTGCCGCAGGAAGCGAATCCGCGAATCCGAAAACGACCGGACAATCGCTTCCGTTCCGTCCGTACTGCCGTCATCGATCACCAGCAGTTCAAAATCCCCAAAGGTCTGGGCCAACACCGATGCCATCGCCTGACGGATCGTATCCTGAGAATTATACGCCGCCATATAAACACTTACAAAAGGAACAGAGGCCGCGGAGGGATGTCGCGAAAGATCGGCCTTTCCCGTCTTTTCACCCTTTTCGGCGCACATCGCCTGCAAAATACCGCGGCCTTTTAAAATGCCCAGCAGTTTCCGAATACTCGAATACATGGCAATCCATAATACAACCCGGCTCTCTGAGGTATCGGCATACTCCGGAGGAATCGGCAGTTCACGCAACAGAAGATCCTTATTTTGCCTGACAGTAAAAACCAGCAGTTGAATGCGAAAATCCTCTTTTAATGCCTGCCTGAGACGCCGTCCAAAAATCTGATTCGGATCCAGGTTTTTCCGACGCCCTTCCAGGCGACTTCTTCGCAGATGCGCCCGAATCCTCGAGCGGCCACCGCACATCCAGGTTTCCAGCGGCTGACAATCTCCCCGCCCCAGCGATTTCGGATCCTGCCGTACCAGGTAGAGCGAATCAGGAACAAAACAGATTCCGGCAACCTCCTCCATTTTATAATACATATCTTTGTCCATGGAACAGGTCAGGTCCGTATCATACATCGAGGTCTTGAGAAAATCCCGGAGTTTATAGGTACGGAAAGCGCCGATTGTTCCGCCCGCCTCCAGCGTCGTCTGCCCGTCGGGAATTGGTTTGCAAAAACCCGGTTTGACCGGCCTGAGCTGTTCATCGCACAGCGTATGCTGCGAATAGATAAATCCGCATTCGGGATGCTCCCGGTGCGCACAAATCATCCGTTCAATGGCATTCGGCACAAGAGCGTCATCACTGTCCAACTCCCCAAAAACTTCAGCCCGAACCGCCAGTACCCCTGTCTGGGCCGCATGGGAAGCGCCCAGATTGTTTTCGTGCTGAATCAACCGGATCCTCGGATCACGCAAATAAGGCTCGATCACGTTCCGGGAATCATCTGTAGACGCATCGTCAACAAGAATCAATTCCCAGTCATCCGTTGTCTGGGCCAGCACGGATTCAATCGACTCCCGGATGTACGATCCCTTGTTATAATTGCGAATAATCAGGGAAAACTGCGGTCTTGACAAAGACCCTGGGCTCTCTTCTACATTCTGACCGGCGGCTGTCTGACTAAGCCGAGTCTCATCATAAACCGGAAAACTGTTCCACGGATCAAACGGAATCAATCTCATTTCGGCCGGCCCCGGACGGACAAACTCGGTTGCCCTCTCATTCAGCATGCACGCAGCAAAGGAAAAAGAGCGGTTTGAGATGGCCAGCCGGTCACACTGGGTTAGAATATAAAAATCAGGATAAAAGGAACCGGCGGCCGGATCGACCCCCAGATCTCCTGCCGTCACGGGATTGTACTCCGCAAAATTCTCCAGCCATTCCTGCGACCCTTCACAGGCAACGTATAAAATCGGCTCATCGAGCGTATCCCAAATCTGTCGAAGCCATTGCTGATACCACTTGATTGGGGCAATCGTCCCGGATGCGGATTGGCATTCGCGTCGGCCGAGATGAATACCAACCAGCGTTTTCCCACGCCTGCGGATCTGAGCGACGGCCGGCTCCAGGATTCTGCGAACAGACAAAACAGGCCAAAATAAATACCGAAAATACCTCTTATCCGGGGTATAATACGAAGTATGATACTGAAAACGGCCCTGGAAATTCACGTTTTCAAGACGCCTACCACAAGGAAGAGTTGATTCGGCCAAATTACAGGAATGCTCATAAACCGTCGGCAACTCTTTTTGAATCAGGGGATCTCGATGCCCGAAAAGAGCCCGGCCAATCCACAACGGTGTGTGAACCTCCAGCCCATGCCGATGGGCATAAATTTTCAAAAACGCATACTGAAAAATCCGGTCTCCCAAACCGCCGTGCTGCCCCAGAGAATCCATCGTAATGACGGGAGCCTCCTTTCGCAGCGTAAATATTTCTTTGGGACGGCCTCCCAGATTGGCCGGAATATACGGCCTGCGAACATATCCTTTGGCATGGAAATATAGCTCCCTGATCCAGGCATCCTCCCGATCGCCGGTCCCGGCCGTCCTCTCCAGACTGTCCGGATTTTGAAAGTACAGTCCCAGCACCTCGGGAACCCGCATCAGTTTATGGGTCTGCGAAATCCGTAGCGTAAATTCATAATCCCCCGCCGACTTCATCCGCTCATCAAAGTAGCCGTATTCATCATGTAGCGAGCGCCGCCACATCGGTTGCGGCCCGCAAAAATAATGCTGCAGCAGTTCCTGACGAGAATACGGCGGATGCCAGTCCGCAACGCGGCAGGGAGTTCGACACTCCCAGGTCTGATTCGGTACTTCCGTAATATAAAAATGAGAATACACATAAGCCACATCGGGATTCTGCTCCAGGACGGCCGCCAGTTTCTCGAGCATTTCCGGGGCATGGCGATCATCGGTATTGGCATTGGTGATGTATTTCCCGCGTGCAGCCGGCAGGCCGCGGTTCCAGGCCCCGTAAATCGTTTCCCGCTCCTCTGTCCGGATATACTGGATCGCCGGATAATGCCCCTGAAATTCCCGAACAATGGCCTCTTCATTCTGCTGCGAGCCGCTATTAACAACAATAATGTCCAACAGCCCTTGACGAAACAGGGTCTGCTCCGTCAGATCCTGAAGGCAGCCCCGAATGAATCGTTCGGAGTTATACGTTGACACAATTGCCGAAACAAGCGGATTCATTCCGTCAGGACCTCCTCACATATAGAAGCCGAACCGCCGGAGGCCGCGGGGTTGTCGGCCGGCCAGTCCGGCTCCCTGCATTGATCAAGCAGTTCCAATACCTCCGGCCGCTCCGGATACATAGACCGGCATATCGAAATCTGCTCCATGGCATTGTCCCGGGCCATTTCGATCAGAAAAGCGGAAGAGCCGGCCTTTTTATATTGCTGACCCATCGCGATCAAAGCCCGGGCCGATAGATAGTGAAACAAATAGTCTTTATGGCCCGCGGGAACCTGCTCCCAGCGCACATCGGGAAAAAGCTGTTCAGCCCCGAAAGTTTCCATAAACCTTTTGACTACGGCAAAATGATGACGGGCCTTCTCCTCGGTCACATTTCTGGACGCAGCGGCTTTTCGGACACGGCGGAAATAGAGCGTTTCTGAAACATGCCGCGCCACCAGTCCGTACTGAAGAAATCGGCGCAGCATGTCATAATCCTCTCCCACTTTCAGGGATTCATCATAATAGCCGATTCGGTCAAAAACACGCCTGCGGATCAGAGTCCGAAACGGAATAATCGGAAACCCCGCCTGAAACAAATCCCGGATCAAATGGTTTGGATTTTGATAGTCTCCTCGCTGATGGACACGGATCGGGGTCCCGTCCTCATTGGCCAGCAGCGTATCGCAGTAAATCATATCCGCTTCCGGATGCTCATCATAAGCAGCCAGAAGCTTGGCGGCATGATCCAGCGAGATCATATCATCATGATCCAGGTTGATGACAAATTGGCCTCGCGAATTCCGGATCGCCAGATTCCGGGCCGCCGACGGACCGGCATGCGGCTGCACAAAATACCGGATACGGCTGTCCTCAAAACGTTTGACAATCGCCTCAGTATCATCGGAAGATCCGTCATTGACGATCAGGAGTTCAAGATTCTGATAATTCTGAATCAGTACGCTCTCAATCGCCTCGCTAATATAATCGGCCGCGTTATAGGCCGGCATAATAACCGAAATCAGCGGATTGTCCCGGTGGGTGTATCGGGGAACCACAGAAATATACGGATTGCCGTACCGCTTCCCGACAATATAACGTTCATAGAGGGAATGAATTTCCCGGCTGTGCTCCAATCCTTCTACATTTTGATAATATAGCCCCAAAAATTGCGGGATGTGCCGGAGAGGATATCTCTGTGAAATGCGCAGCCAGAAATCCCAGTCAGCCGCCACCGTTAACGATTCATCAAAATAGCCCATCTCTTCATGGAGCGATTTTCTCCACATCGGCTGAGAACCTACGCAGCAGCCGAACAGGAGCCGCTCAGGCGTATAATCCGGCCTCGGAATCAGTTTCCCATGATGAGAGGAAAACAGAACATTGGGAATGTCTGTTATTACCTGGTCTCCATACACCAGCCCCACATGAGGATTTCGGTCCAGTTCCTCAGCCATGATCTCGAGCGCATCCGGACGATGCCGGTCATCCGTATTCGCATTGGTCAGGTATTTCCCTCTGGCGGCCCGTACCGCCCGGTTCCAGGCCGCATAAAGACCTTCCCGCTGATTGGTTTTGAGATAGCGGATATGAGGATATCGCCGCTGAAACTTCTTGATAATCGCCTCCTCATTCTGCTGCGAACCGCTGTTAATGACTACAATTTCAAGTTCTCCCTTTTGGTAAAGAGTCTGATCCACCAGATCCTGCAGACAACCGCGAATAAATGTTTCTGAATTATAAGTGGACACAATCGCACTGACCCGAATCACTGAGACAGGAAGCGAAATCGGACTCCCGGCAGAATCCTGCAGGTCAATCACTGTCTCGACGTATTGCCGGACCTTTAGCGAGGAAATCGGTTCCGGTGCTTCTCTTAGTTGGTGGCCGGCTCGGCGCTCTTCTTTTATATAGTGTTGCAGTTCAAGGTCAAGAATCTGCTCCGCCTCCTGATTGTATTCTTTTAGCATGGTATTGGTTTTTTGACCCGGTTGAAAACGAAATCCCGCAAAGTATTCTTCAACTGAATGAAGATCGGCATATCGAAAAAAGCGGGTCCATAATTCCAGATCGCCGGCCAGTTCAATATCCTTACGAAGAAAACCGCCCGCCTGCTCCCACAAATCTCTTCGCCAGAAAGATCCTTCCTGCTGAATATATTTATACTCTTTGTTCAGATATTTCGCGCGGTTCCACCGAATCAGACTTCGACGCAAACTCCGAGCGCTCCCATCTTCGTTTAAAAGAAGAACCTTGCTCGTTATCCACCGAATATCCGGACGATTCAGAAAGATTCCGGCAGCTCGCAGAAAGGCCTCCGGCAAAAACACATCATCTGAATTCAGCCAGGTCAGAATATGACCCGTGGAACGCCTGAAGCCCTCTTCAATCGCCGCATACTGCCCTCCGTCTTTCTGGCTTTGCCAATAAGCAAGGCGGTGTTCATATTTCTTAATAATCTCCACAGAACCATCACTGCTGCCCCCATCCATGATAATATACTCCAGATTCGGATATCCCTGGCTGAGCACCGACTGGATACAGGCCTCCAAATACCGGGCTTGATTAAAGGAGGGGGTCACAACCGTAATCCTCGGCAGGTCCGGCGGTCTCTTGCGGGAAGACCCCCAGGTCGGACTGGTTTCAATAACGGCAGAAAGCGGCGATGTGATATCCGTCAAGTGAGTGCCGCCGGCGCTGTCCGCATCCAAAAAAGCAGTCTCTGTCGCCGGAAAAGGGCCGTTCGGATCCGGCAGAGAGAGGAAACTTGTGTCACATTTTCTCGGTGAACATATCGAGTCAAGAATTTTGATATGGCCGCAAATGATGCCGAATACAAATTCCGTATAGGCGATACTCCGATACACCACCGCGTCCGGTGCTTTTTTCTCAAGGATCCGCAGGTGATAGCACTTCCAGGCATTGCCGAATAGGCTGCCCAGATTACTGAACTGATTATAACCCACCCGCTCCTGGCATAATTCCAGCAGCCGATGAAAAAAATAACGGCCCATATGCAGCCACTGGTTTCTGTCCCAATTCAGCGGATGATTGATATGAAAAGCAACCGGATCCTGAAAACGAACCAGCGGAATCTGATTCAGAATACAGACCATTGGGACATAATAATCCCACCAGGTAGCCCCCAGGCAAAACTTCGAAGCCGGAATCCTCTCGATGATCCTCGGATGAAAAAAGAGAGCATCAAAACCGCCCACATACATCTCTCCCGTATCCCTGCCCAAATGCTCGACATTCATCCGATTGACACAGACCACGGCCTCCTGCGTCTGCTGCGCAATCGCATTCAGGTGCCCTTTCTCCAGGGACAGATGAATATCCGAATTGATAATGCCGACAATTTCGAATTGCGTTTCCTTGAGGGCGGCAAGCAAATCGTCAATATAAATCAGGGGTTTTCCCAGATGCGCTTTTCCGTTTCGTGCGGCCGGGACAAAACAGACACAGGGAAAATGCGCTCGCAGCACTTCTATCTCATCGGGATTATTCACACTGATCACCCGAAATCCCGCCCGGAGCCAGGACTGAACCGCCTTTTGCTGATTGTCGATGTTCCCCGGAGCCAAACTGGTAGCCACAGCAATGGTCTTGTTCTCGGCTGTTCGTTCCGTTTTCAAGTCCGCACACGGACAGGAAACCGCCGGAGAAGGGGCGGCGGACAATTCCGGCTTTTGATTCAATAAGCGGGAAAGCTTTTCAAGAAGCGGCTTGCTCGTCTGATCTAAATCCAGAATATCCCGAAAAAACGGCTGTGTGTTTCGGCTCCACCGGCTCAGATTTTCGGCCACATCATCCATCTGTATGGGAAAACCGCCGGGATGAACCTTTCCCAATTCATAGCGTCTTACATAATCACTCATCTGACCGTTTTCATTGATCAATACCGGCAAGCCATGCTGAAGATAAGTGGCAATTTTTCCGGAAGCAAGCCCAAGATAGCGGACATTATTGCCCGCCCATTTGCTGCCCGGGACCGGCTTGTAAAGGGCAGCTCCAATGTCGGCACAATGGAGAAGCGTATACATCTGATCCGGTGTCTCAACCGGTTCCGTACTGAAATAGACCATTTCGTGATTCGCGTATTTTTTATAATATTCACGCGTTCGTTTATCCAGACCATATCGATTATGCAGAACCAGAGCCCAGATACGAGGCCACGTAAACGCACTCTGAACCAGTTCATCAATCATACAATAGGTTTCAACGTTGCCGCTGAAAAGGACAATATTCCGACTTCGATCAATCCCCAGCCGGTCATGCAGCAAAGTACTTTTGCGACGCGGCAAACAGCCGCGGCCGGCCACGGGGATCAAAATCATTTTCTCACGTGGAATATGATTTTCACGACTCAACTGTTCTGCACGAACCGGATCTTGACATATTGCAAAGGAAATGTTTTTGCACGCCAGGATCTCCGGCTTCTTGTACTCTGCAGATGTTTCGGAGGCAAAAAAGATCTCATAGGAAATCAAAGCATAAGGAATTCGCCTCGCATGGGCAATCACAGAGGCCTCGACAATGGTACGGTCAACTCCGAATATAAAATCATAATCATCCAGAACGGCCGTCGCCGCCTGAATCTCCGCCATGCTGCGCATCGGTTGACCGGCCAGCAATACCCATTCCCCCCCTATTTCCTGGGGCACCCGACTGTCAACAAGCAGCATTCTTGCCGCCGGATGCGGGCTTTTCTGGATAATCCCTTCCCTGCGAGGACTCGCGATATCTACCTCGTATCCCTGCTCACATAGAATTTCCGCGAGCCCGGACAAATTCGGATTATTATTGATATTGCCTTCGGAATGAACAATCAATATTTTCTTTTTGCGATTCCATGACTGTACCGGATAGAGACGGCTGCCCGCATTCAGTTGCGCAGCGCGCGCTGTGGTCCATTTGTCAACCAATCGTTGAATTTCTTCAGAAGAATAAAAATGTCGAACCAGTTTAGACGAATAGACTCTTTCCGCCTGCATCGGTTCTATACAAAGGGTGTCGTGAACATATTTATATAATGCCTTATCAGGTTTCTGTGAAGTAACATTGTGATTGGCTAACCGGGGAATATCAACACCGAGAAATTCCCGAAACGCCTGTCGGTAGCAGCGATTCAAATCCTCCAGTCGAATGCAAAGAATGTCCGCGTGGGCTGTCGAATAAATCTGATATCCTCTGGCCCAATCGAACGGAATTGAATAGATATCAAAATCAAGGACCTCCTTCATTTCTCGGTCAAACCATGTACATAGGTACTCTTTCTCCGCATCATAAGTTGCATATTTCTTCTTTAAAAAGAGTTCGATCTCCCGACACAATGACTCTCTTGAAAGGGATTGTCTGCCTGCATCCGGCAATAATACATTCATGTTCTCAAACAAGTCGGAAATATCCCGACTCACCGGCTCACGCACAAGGGTAATAAACCGCCAGCGAATAATCTCTTTGGTCTTATCAAAAAGAGCGCGAGCATATTTGCTGCGGGCCATATACAGATCTTTCTCCTTACGGCCCTGCTCTTGATAATATTTTTCTGCGCTTTCTATCCCTTCCCAGGAAAAGCAATGGGCATGTGTAATCAATTCACCAGGCAAATACTTCTCCAGCGTCCGCTGAACAGTCATTGAGCCGACCTTGCCCATCTGATATACTACGATTGGATGAGTGAATCGTTTCTTCATTAATTCCCTATTCAGACCATGTAAATCCGGATATAAAGCGACTATGAAAACGTGTGCAAATCATGTGCCGAAACACCTATAACCCTTTTTTGTTAAAGCAGTTAATTAGATTTTTTCAAAAAAATACACCCTCTCCCAAAAATCACAGGGCCACTGCTGCACAACATACCCCCCATGTATCAGGCCCGGGTGATCTCCCGCTCATCCATTCCTCAGCAAAAAGAAATTTTAGCCCTGAATCCTTAAGAAAGTACCTGATTTCCGGTAAAAAGAGATATCGAAGCCTATGTTCTTCGTGGACTTTTTGGGCCTGCTTTGTCGTCTTGCAGTGAATTGCCAGGTCATAAATGACATCAACTGTATTATCATTATACAGAATCTCAGGTTGGGCTGTACGCTGAATTCTAAATTCGTCGTTTTCAAGTGTTTTTGTCCGAATTTCCGGCTTTTGTGTCAATACGGCCGGACCATACCAAAAATCAAAAAGAAAAAGTCCGCCCGGTTTTAAATGACGATGCACATTGTCAAATGCCATCTTGATGTCTTCATTATTTGGCAGGTAACTAATCACGTGGAACAAAGAAATCACCGCATCAAATTGCCTGTCCAAACGAAAATTCCGAATATCAGCCACTTGAAATGATATGCGACTCCGGATGTCCGGTCCAAGTTTTTGCCTTCGGTCCTCAGCCAGATCAATCATTGATTGACTGAAGTCCAATCCGGCAACCTCAAATCCTGCTTCTGCAAAAAAAACATCATGCCGGCCCGTACCGCATCCCAGTTCAAGAATCGATTTTGCATCCGGAGAGTGCCTGCGGATAATGCCGACAATGTACCCCGCTTCTGCCGGATAATCCTTATCCTGATACAAAAGATCGTAATACCGTGCGTAATCTAAAAATACAGTCATAGTTAACCCAGGATCTCCCGCAACTTTTTTACAACAGATTCCATCTGTTCTTCTGTTAGGCCCAGCCCGGAGGGAATATATAATCCCTGCCGGGCAAGGCGTTCGGCAACCGGATAGGATTCATTTTGAAAAAAGCCCAACTTTTCAAAGACCGGTTGCCTGTGCATAGGCCAGAAAAAAGGCCGTGTTCCAATTTTCAGCTCCCCCAAACGCCCCATCATCTCCGCAGCATCCATACCTGTGGATTCATCAAGAACGATCCCGTACACCCAAAAGCCGTTATCCGCATACCCCGTCTGCGGCAGCGGAAGCTCAATCCCTTGAATATCTTTCAAGAGTTGAGTATAAAGCCGGCCCATCTTTTGCTTGCGTTCTAAAAATCGGTCCCACTGCTCCAACTGAGCGCAGCCGAGAGCCGCCTGAAGATTGGTCATACGATAATTATAGCCGAGTTCCTCATGAACAAACCGCCGCTCGATCTGAAAACAAAGATTGCGTAAGGACTTACATCGCTCGGCCAGCATTTCATCGTCCGTCAGAATCATTCCCCCTTCGCCGGTTGTAATCAGTTTATTCGGATAAAAACTGAAGATACTCAGGTTGCCAAAAGTTCCGCAGTTTCGCCCTTTGTATTTCAGGCCATGCGCTTCAGCGGCATCTTCAATGACTTTTAGTTGATGTCGAGATGCAACATCCAGAAGCGGGTCCATATCTACCGGCAGACCATAAATGTGAACCGGCATGATCGCTTTTGTGTTTGACGTAATTTTGGCTTCGATTTGTGAAACATCCATATTCCATGTTTTCGGATCAGCATCTACAACAACCGGCGTTGCCCCGACCCGGACGATAGCGGCCGCACAGGAAATAATTGTGAACGTGGGTAAGATCACTTCGTCGCCCGGCCCAATCCCCAGTGCACGAACGGCCAACTCGAGTGCGGCCGTACCGTTGCAGACGGCAATGCCGAACCGACACCCGATTTTTGAGGAAAATGAATCCTCAAACTCCCGAACATACGGCCCCTCAGAGGAAATCCACCCCGTGCGGATACATTTTAGCAGATATTCTTCTTCCCGGCCGTCCAGCAAAGGAAGATTAACAGATACAAATTGAACCTTTTTATTATCCATTCTATTCAGAATCGTCAGGCACCCTGTTCTTAATTCTAAGTCCTCGGAAAAATAGGTTGTTTATTTACAATCCATTGTTAACGCATAGCTTTTATATTTTAGATACTGGGTAGTAAACAAAGACTGGTAAGAAGACAAGAGGCAATCGACATGATGATTAGAATATTCCCTAAAATACTCTACAATGTCCGGATACCGCTTCAATACAAATCCAAAAGCACGATTACGATGTTCAAAATCTTCCTTAATTGATGGAATTGTACAAGGATAGGTACCTTCTACGAGTTGAAAAGGAAGTGACTCAAAAAAGTCGATCATGCACCGTATCGGTTCGCTCTTTATTTCCTTTGCATATTGTAACAAAGCGTTTTTTAAGGCGGTATTAAGATATAAAAGATTCACATAAAAAGAATAACGGCGGGCATCCGCCATGTTCTCACAGGAAAATGTTGAATTTTTTTTGAGCAGAAAAGAATCATCCTCTGACAATTCAATCCCATAGCCCTTCCTTTGTTGAAAAAATCGTGATCCCGGCAGAATAATCAGCGGATTGGTTAGTATCCGAGAGACACCCGGAAGAGTCATCGCATAATTGATGGAATCCAAATATCCATGTATGTCATCGCCGGGCAATCCATAAATCAGATCAATAGTCACTTGGGCAGACGGCAGAGCCCGAATAAACTTAAAATAGTTTTGTTCAAATCGATTCCTGTCAAACGGCCTGCCAATCTGGGCCAATGCCGATGGAGTAATGGTCTGGATGCCGAAATTAAACTCATTAAAAGGCAGGCGAGCCATGCGTTCAATAATCTCATCATCCAGTTGCTCAGGCGAAAATTCATAACGAATAACTTTATCTGTGCCGGAATCAATAATGTGGTCCAGAATCGTCTTGGCTCGGTTTTTATTTACCAGCAGGGAGGAATCACACAGATAAATCTCCCGGATACGCGGATTTCGCAGAATGACATCCAGCTCAGACAGAACGGAATCGAGAGGATAGTATCGCATCTTTCGGCTGGTGCTCCAGGTACAATAGCCGCAGTTCATTGGACATCCGCGAGAGGTTTCAAAGCTGATCCATGTAAGATCGGGATGCTGATCAAAAAGATCCTGATAAAACGGGGGTATCTTTTCAAGACAAGCCGACTCCTGTGGAGGATTCTGAATAGTGTCCGTGGTAATGCCCGGAATTTCATGCAGAGATTGTTTGCCCGCAAAATAATCCAGCAGGGACAGAAACGTCCGTTCTCCCTGCCCTGTCACTATGATATCAATTTCCGGATGGGCATGAAGAATCTGTTTTTCAATACCGGTAACCTGCGGACCGCCCAGAAGAACCGTACAATTCAGATGAGGCGTTATTTTTTTTATCAGGTTGTAATTCCAGATATAACAACTGAATCCCGCAATATCCGGATTATAATCCTGAATGCTCGAAACAATCGAATTGACCGAATCTGAGAAAATAGAAAATTCACATGTCTGAATCTCATGTTTTTGTGCAATCGGAAATTGCCTTACAAACGCAGAGAGAAGCTGAGGCGCCAAGCTGACGGTATTGGTATCGTATATGCCAACCAGAAGAATTTTCATTTGTTTCCCTTTAAACATGCTCCTTGTAAAAGCAGCGCAGCTAATTACTGCACCAATGACATATTATGAGAATTCAGTAAAGCCAGGGCCCTTCGGATATTTGTATGATCGGAAACTCGCGAACTGACATGCTGCAAAAGTTCGTTGATCTGTTCCTTCTCTTCCTCGAGAATAAACGGAGGTGTATTCCCATACTTCGAGAGCATCGCTCCAAAAATCAAAACCGCATAGGCAAACATAGCATATACATCCCCGGCCGCCATCGCAGGATAGACCTTCGAAGCAATGGTATCCAAGGCGTTATCCAATGAATAAACCGGAACGGATTGGAATCTCAAAAGATTGGAAAGTATCGAACAGGCTTCTAATACCGCTGAATCAATCGAATAGTTCCGTTGTATAAGGACTTTACAGTGTTCTGCGATTCGTTTCGCCTGGACGGGATTATCAAGCAAATAGACAATCGCACGAGCAAAATCTTCCCCTCCGTCGGCAATCAGGATATCCCGGCCATGGGTTACGGGAATGCCTTCGGCTCCAAGCGTTGTAGAGACACAGGGAATCGAACAAATTCCGGCCTCCATGATCTTAAATCGAGTACCGGATTCAAACATCAGCGGCACCAGAGCAACATCTGCATTTTTAAGATAAGGAAGAACCGATTCCACACGCCCTGCAATCGTTACATTTCTGTCCGCCAGATTTTTCACCGGTTCCGTAATCCCGGTTCCGATGATATAGACATGAATATGTGGATAGGACCGCCGAACAATCGGCAGAATATCACGAAGAAACCAGACGGCGGCCTGTTCCATAGGACTGCCCGGCCAGAAAGTGCCGGCCAGATAGACACAGGGTTTCTGTATGGACGGATTCGGATACTCCGCTGCATAAGACGCAGGATCTATCACATTGGAAAACAAATCAACCGCATAAGGAGTCTGATTGAATAAACGATAATACATCGCATCCACTTCAGATACAGCCGTGGTAACATGGCTTAGCGACGTGCCCCATGATTCTTCCCATCGTTTTAATATCCCCTGGGCAAATACCTTCATTTTTTGCTGTAGATTTTCCGCATACGAAAGGCCCCGAAGAACAAACCGCGACCAGACTGCATCTGTATCCATCACGATCCTGAATGGACACTGCTGTTTTATCATCTGCAAACGGATCTCGTAAGAGATGTTCCCAAAACCCATCCAAATTACCTCGGCACATTCCATCAATGCGATTTTGTTGATCTGTTCGGCTGCAATCTGAGAATCACCGTCCGTTAGAAAATAGATATTCGAACAATATTTTTGATAATGCTCAACCGCAGGCTCTCCGCCGATTTGTTCAATTGATCGACGGCTGACCAAAATCACTTCTCCAACGGAAGCAAGCGCCTTGATTGAATTATCAACGCGAAGCCGGGGACCGCCTTTGGGCGGATATTCAAGCTCCGGGGTTGTATATAATAGTTTCATGTCACATCCTCTATCTCAGTATGCATATAACAGAAACAGCCGGGCCGGTAACTGAAACAGATAATAACCGGCACAAACACTTTTATATTGACTTGAATAGATTGATATTTCTCGTAAAGCATCCCTCGGGTGCAAGTCGGTCAACGGCTATGATCGGCTTGTTATTCAACACAGCATCACTGACATAATCCAGTACCGGATTTACACCAGGCAAAAGTTCTTTGGCGGTATCAACATAAAGCACCGGCACGCCCTTGTAAGCACTTTCAAACAGATTTAGAGAACAGAAATAACGAAAATAATACAAGTAGAAAAACTTTTTGGCCAGATCACTTTTGGCCTCTCTGGTCTTTCCGTTTTCACAGATCCCGCCAAGATAAGAATCAAGCACCTCAAAATATTCCGTCCGCGTCCGCGGATCCATCGTAAACCCCATACCCCTGTAAACGGAGCGTGCCGCGGTAATAACAGGCAGCCCGGCACAGGCCATCTCCAGACCTGTTGTCGTCGTATAAACAAGACCCAGGTTGATATGTTCCATAATTTGGTACACACTGATTTCCGCATCCGAATCAACAAAAATCACATTCTCCGGCAATTGAGAAAAGCGACGGCCGATCTCCTCCCTGACGGACTGACGGGTTTGTGGGATATGGGGATTAGTCTCCGCAGGATGGGCTTTGATAACAAGCAGTCTGTCCGGCCGACGGGAATAATGCTCTATGACAGCGCCAATCCATTCCACCATCCCGTCAAATACAATCTGCTTATTCAGGGCGGCCAGGTCCCAGATTGCATTGGTACACAGAAGTGTTTTGTGAGTATACCGCGATAAGGCATCCGCCAGCCGGCCTGAAATCGTTACGGTATTCTGCGGGCAGGCTGTATTTAAAACCAGGCCTGCCCCTTTCCGGCGTTGATTCAGATAATCCTCGATTTGAGCGGCCTGGTGCGGCTGGAGCGGCTTGCCTCGAAAGGACTGCCAGGGGGCGGAAAGATCCAGTTCCATAGATGCCTGTCCCCTGTTGTAACACCAACCATTCGGCCTCGAACCCTGCCAGTGATTATAACACGGTATATGTTTCCGATGAGCCAGTGCCTCTAAAACCGCCCACGTATAATAAAAGGTATCGTTGGTGACGATCACATCCGGACCTACGGAATCGAGTATCCGATCATAGGCCGAAATCAGCAAGAGAACATTCACAACGTGGGATCGAAATTTAACATCAAAGTTCCGGATTTGAGCCGGATCAACAATGGTTTCATTATTAAACAGGGTGTCGGCCGCCCATTGCCCCACCGGCAGCGAGTCAAAATAAAAATTGCCATAATCGGAGGAATCCGCAGAGCGGGCCATCTCATGACATTTGATTCGGTCTTCTTGACGGATAAAGCCGGCCGCGGAAATTGGATCCAGCCCGCACCATGATTTCCAGAGAAGCTCATCGGCTTTCAACAATTCCCTTTTATGCTTTTCATATAACACCTGGTCCTTATTCGGATCTCCCGAATATCCCCCCCAGACTCCGCCATAATAACCGTTTTCACCTTCCTGAGCAAAAACAATCTGTCCGTTGGCTTGATGAACCAGTGTCAACGGAACGATGGTTGCTCCGCGAAGACATAGTGCCTGGCTCAAAAGAAAATCGTGCACCCTGCAGGGAGCGTAGATGCTGAACGAAGGACCATAAAGCACTTTCCTGTTGGAAGAAATCGGAAAGCTGCGGATGAACTCTTCGGCCTCAAGACGAATCGCATGGATCTGCCGGTCCAGCGACCTGGTGCTGAAATGCTGATTCAGCCAGCCGATTACGTCTTCATCATTTGGACAGATCGACAGGAGATATTTATAAAGACCCGCCGCCAAGGCGGGAAGCTTTAGCTGTAAATACACCTCGGCAAGAATTTTACAGCAGGTTTCATTACGCGGCTCCAGCATCAATGCTGCCTCCAGAAATACCCGGGCCTGATCCATTTGATTCTGACATATTTTTGTTAAACCCAGGAGATAATGAGCCGTCGAACTTAGCGTACTTGATTCAAGATGTTTCAAACAGAGTGTTTCTGCATTCTGATAGTCACCTTTTTGGCATATGCCGCTAACAGCATCGATCAACTGTTCTCTCTGCCGAAATAATCTATGGGTATCATTCAGAATATCCGTTGTCATCGTGCTGTTTCCTTCCGGGATCTGCCGGCAACAGAAGTCTTGAGCAGCCGATAGGATTCCATCAACTGATCAGGCGTCAGATTTCGCCCCTCCAGCGTTATGACAGCCGCAGAAAAATCAAACGGCCCCAGCCATCCCAGAACTCCGCACCCGGGATACAGAAAACTGTGCTGGTCATTAACCCCATCATTTTCATGCACATGCACTTCATACACTTTGGGCCTGACCGCGGCTATAAAATCTTCCGGGCAAAATGAATTGGCTATAGAAGCCAATCGAAGATGCCCCAGGTCCAGAAGAACTCCAAGGTGCGGATAATCAACGGATTCAAACATCCACTCAAATTCCTCCTGCCGACTCATCAGGCAAAACTCATTCTTGGAAATCGAGCCGCTGTTTTCACAGGCGATTTTCATGTCATATGCGGCCGCATGATCGCAGATTCTCTTCAGGGAATCGAGTAAAACCTCAAAAACAGATGACCGATCCACCCTGTCGGGCCTTTGAAATTGAAAATCATAATCACGGCATTCCGTATCCGGCAACACGGCAATGGCCTCTCCAATAAAACCGGGATGAAACGAGTACAGGTCTATCTCCAGTTCATGGCAAAAATCAATACTGTTTTGTATCTGCCGGATACTCGCCTGTCGGCGCTGCTTATCTGAATCCGCGAGATTCAACACGATGGGTTTGGCCGCAGGCGGAAAGTAATTATGAACCGTCATCACAGCACGCTCCCTAAATCGAGCGATTTTCTTCCGATATTCGCCGGAAAAAGTATGCGTGGAGCCGATCTCGATATGCGTAAAATCCATCTCAAGCAGTTTGGCTACTGCCCGATCGGCTTCCATTCCGTCTTCAAGAACTGAGGTTGAAACAAACACGTTATTCAAATTGATGCTCCGATTTTTTTTCGCCTGTTCAACAGGGCCTCCGCAATCACCAGATCCAGTTCGCTGTCGATATCGACGGACCATGCTGTCGGCATTTCATAAGCGTACGTCTGGGGGCCGAGAAATTCACCTTGCTGACGTAAATAATCAACCCGGGCCAGAAAAATCGCCCCGGAAAGTCGATAATATATCTCAAGTTCCTGCCGATTTTTACCCAGCACATGCGAGGAAAGAAAGTCTTTCATGCAGCGGTCTTCAGGAAGCATATTCGACCAGAAAGGCGGATGCGGATCCTTACAGACAGAAATCACGGCAGAAGCCCCCTTGCCGGCCATGTATTCAATGGCACAATCGATGTCCGAACTCGTTCGAAGCGGCGAGGTCGGCTGAAGCAGCATCACGGCATCAAACAGCCGCCCCTGGGTTGCAAGACAATCCAGCGCATGGAATACCGCATCAATCCGGCGGGCCCGGTCGCCGGATATCTCTTTCGGCCGCAGAAACGGAACCTCGGCACCGCAGGCACGCCCGATTTCCGCAATGGCGGCATCATCAGTTGAAACAACCACCGCATCCAAATACACACTTTCTATCGCCTCCTCAATTGTCCATGCAATCAGCGGCCTGCCCGACAAAATCCGTAAATTTTTGCCCGGCAATCCTTTGCTGCCGCCTCGAGCCGGTATCAGCCCCAGAATGTTCATGTTTCCATACAATCAATCAGCTCCGCATAGATTCCAAAATTCCCTTCTCTGAAATTCTTTGAACTTCCGGCAAGTCGGCATCCCCCGCAGAAGACGCGGAAATAGAGGTCAGCAGCACTCGAAATATCCGATCCAGAATGGACTGATCGCAATGACGGCTGGTTGGGAACATAATACCCCGGACTGAGAGCTTACGGCTGACAGCATTGGAAAATACGTAGGGAGCATAAATCGGCATCTGACCGAGGGAATAGAAAAACGGCCTGCAATCAATGCCTTCCTGCCGTAGACGCTCCACCATGCCATCCCGATCACCGTCCAGGAGACAACTGACCAACCAGGTAATTTTCTTCCGGTTCGCAAGACGGTTTGGCTGAAAGACAAGCCCGCCCAGCGGAAACAGCCGTCTCCGGTAAGCCGATTCCACTCGGTGTCGGTCCTCCAGAATGTCGTCGATCCGTTCCATCTGCGCCAGCCCGATAGCCGCCTGCAAATTGGTCATACGATAATTATATCCGACCACCTCATGCCAGTATTTTTTTCGCGGGCTCATCCCATGATCCCGATACATCCGGATCTTATCTGCTATTGTAGCATTATGGGTAACGCACATCCCTCCTTCGCCGCACGTAATCACTTTATTGGCATAAAATGAAAAACACCCGACATCGCCCAGACCACCGACCTTTTTGCCGGCGTATTCGGCCCCGTGCGCTTCAGCACAATCTTCTACCACATACAACTGATGTCGAGCGGCAAGCGAAAGAATCGGATCCATATTCGCCGGCTGTCCCAGCAAATGCACCACGATTACCGCACGGGTCCGCGGACTGATGGCCTTTTCCATCTCCGCCGGATCGATACACCAACTGTCCGGTTCCACATCCACCAGCACCGGCCGGGCGCCGGCATGAAGGACCGCGTTGGCTGATGCGGCAAAGGTCAGATCCGGCACAATCACCTCATCCCCCGGTCCGATCCCCAGCGCCAGCAGAGCCAGGTGCAACGCACAAGTACCGTTGGATACCGCAATGCCGTACTGGCACCCGCAATAGGAAGCAAAAGACTGCTCAAACTGCTCGATATAGCATCCCCGGCTTGAAATCCATGTGGACAAAAAAGCGTCCGTCAGATACTTGAATTCATTGCCGCGCAGATCCGGAAGGGCCACGGGGACGGTTAACTTCGCCCGGCATTCAAAATAATCCGTCACCTGCATCCGATCATTAACAATCGGAAGGATTGTGATCTTGTCATTGATCCGCGACAGCATCTGCTCATAGGACTCGTGCTCATAAGCAAACACAAACTCCCGCTTAAGCAAAGACCCGATACCGTCACGAAGTTGTCCCCCGGTCAGCAGCC
Organism: Phycisphaerae bacterium; assembly: GCA_018433925.1. Lineage (GTDB taxonomy): Bacteria > Planctomycetota > Phycisphaerae > Sedimentisphaerales > Anaerohalosphaeraceae > JAHDQI01. The sequence continues at coordinate 34,646 of JAHDQI010000163.1, forward strand.
GGCGCCGAATGTCCCCGTCCGTCAAAACTCCGCACAGTCGCCTGTCGGCGTCCACAACAAACGCGCATCCCTTCTGATTAGCATTGATGACTTGCATCACATCCAGAATCGTACCTGTATCCGGGCAAAGCAAAGTATCTATTCTCATCATGTTCGGCCCCAAACTCAATTACACCTCCTATAGGGCAGACTCAAATCGAAGGAATTCATCAGATAAAATCCTCCCAGCAAAGGGTTGTATCTTCTTCAATATCCCGCTTGGCTGTCCGGCCCAATAAATATTTCTTTTCTGTTGGCGCAATACCCGTACCGGGCCTCTTCAAAGACATTAAATCTTCCGTAAGAACGGCACCTTTCGTGATTTTCTGGGTGGTTACAAAACTCCTTCGAAACTTGGTTCGCTTATCCAGTTCTTCCCGGGACAGTGTTTTATAGGAGTCTCCCATGGCCTTTATAATGCGGCGGGATTCACGAACAAGAATTTCCATTTCTTCCGGATTTGCCGAGATTCGATGATCCCATCCCGGCAACTTTTTATCGAGTGTGAAATGTTTTTCAAGAATCCTTGCCCCGGCCGCAACCGCGGCCAGCGCAATGCTGTACCCAAGAGTATGGTCAGAATATCCTGTATGGATTCCAAACAGTTCCTTCAGGGTCTTTATATAATTTAGATGGACAATCTCATCTCGCGGCGGATAGACAGACACACAATGCAGAAAGAATACTCGTTTTTTCGCTTGCTCCGGTATCATTTGTACTACGGTTTCAATCTCCCCCAGAGTGGCCATCCCCAGAGACAGGACAAGCGGAACGTCTTTAGACAGGCAATGCTCAATCAAATCCAGATTATTGACATCCATAGAAGCCAGCTTCACAAAGGACGCCTTTTCCTCGGCCAGAAAATCAACCCCGTCCCGGTCAATCGCGGTAGAAGCATAATCAATCCCCTTTTGAGCCGCATAACGAAACAACTCGGCATGCTCATCATAACCAATCGTAAACCGATCCATCTGTTCAAAAATAGTAGCCAATCCGAGCTCTTTGGTTTCCCATCGATCGACATGTTCCAGTTGAACAGTTCCCGCATTCAGATCTTCCAGATGATGCCGGGTGGCAAGCCCTTCCTTCCGAAAAAGCTGGAACTTGACAGCGCTGCAGCCGCAGACCACCGCCGCATCAATCATCCGCCTTGCCAGATCCATCTCTCCGTTATGATTGCACCCGATTTCCGCTATAATATAAGGCGCCTGGCTTTTCATGCTTCAAAAAGCTCCTGTCAATTCGTTATATCTAAACCCGTTCATCGTCAGAATCGCACCATCTGTCTGATTCTGATTGACATACCAAATCAAACGGCACTTCTGTCGGATCTTCAGGATATCGACGTGCCGGAACCCCTATATAAATACCTGACTGATGAAGATTTTTGACCACCACCGCTCCGGCGCCGACAACAATATGATCTCCAATCACCTTATCCTGCAAAATACATGCGCCGGTTCCAATCAGATTCTGATGGCCAATCTGAACGCCTCCGGAGACGGCAGCCAGCGGATTAATGACATTAAAGTTTCCAATGTTTGCGTCATGTCCAATGGTACAATTCAGATTGATCAAATTATAATCGCCAATCGTTACCTCGGTAGTCAGCACTGTTCCCGCACCAATAACATTTCCAATCCCCAGAGACACAAAGCCCTTGCGCATAATCACCGACGGATGAATCAAATTAAAGGCCTGCATCTTTGTGCGAACCTTTTGTACTTCCTCTTCCACAATTTTTCTCTTTAAATCAGGATTTCCTGCCGGAACAACGTACCCATCGAAATCCATATCATTTAGAATCTCCCAGGTCCCCAGAACAGGATACCCGGAAACCAGTTGTCCTTTTTTGTGATCGTCTTTTTCGATAAACCCGAGAATGTCAAATTGCTCTTCTCCGGGAGATCGGTTGATCTCCTCAATCAAAAACGCCGTTTCCCGTGAGATTCCTCCGGACCCCCAAATTACAATGCTGTATTTTTTTCTCATATTCATTGAATCACATAATCAATATCATTTTGATTCCACGGAACCGTTTTGAATCAGAACCGCTCTTTTTCCTGCGGGCCGATATACGGCCCCTGTTTGACCTCCAGCAGAATTGTATCTTCAAAACAGGTAAACCCGTGCCCGCCGGAAATTAAAATCAGCACATCGTGACGATTCAGAATCCGGCTGGTCACATATTCTTTCCGATCCGTATAAAAATCCGCCTGGACCCTTCCCCGGCGAACAATCAACACCTCCGGGGTACCGACAATCGTCCGCTGCACGGTATTATGAAGATGCCGGGGAATCGATGAATCGGCCGGATAGACAATAAAACCGACCTGCTGGGACAGGGTACCGGGAGTCACAAACACGGTTTGCTCCGGTCTCTTGTCGGCATAAACAATCTGGGCCAGCAGGCAACTCCCGGCCTCAATGGATTCCGTCAATGAATCCTCTGCAAGACCTGCCTGTTTCATCAGGATCAGTTCCTTTCCATTCATTCGCACTTTCTATGCATATTTCGACAACGTCCGAATCCCGTCCCGGATCTGCTTCAGTTTCTCCGATACCTCCTGCCGCTCCGTTGCGATCACCAGGCACAACTGCCGGTACAGTTCTCGAATCCGATCCCGCTGCGGCCGAAATGACATCCGATCCAGCAGGCCCCGCCCGGCAATTTGCCTCGACACTTGCTCCGATTCCTCGGCCAGCCGGCAGGCCCCGTCCAGATCATACTTGCGAAGTTTTTCCAACTGACGACTCAGCAAATCCTCAAGGTATGCGACAATCTGAGCGTCCGCTTCCGTCCCATCGGAAACCGTGGTGGCTCCCGTTGAACCCTGTGTCTCATTCATAATCTACTCCTGATTAACGTGAGCGGCTTTATGTTCCATTTCCTCCAGCAGATTACGGGCGTCCGTATGCTCCGGCTCCAGCGACAAAATATCCCGCAGGATTTCGACCGCCGGCCCGTCCTGCCCTTCCCGGGCATACAGGGCCGCCAGACAAAACATCACCGAGCAGTCTCCCGGATGCATCTGCAGATACACCTTCAGGTAATGAATCACCTGGCTGAAGGTCCCCATCTGACAGGACACCTGAAAAAGCCCCAGCAGGGCCGTCAGGTTATTGCTGTCCAGTTCTAAACTCTTCAAATACGCCTCAAAGGCCTCCCGGTGACGCCCCGTCTGCTGGGCAATCATCGCCAGCCCCGCATGCGCACGGCTGCTGCCGGCATCCAGACGCAGCGCCACCCGAAACGCCACCTCCGCATCCTCAACACGTCCCTGCTGCAGTTCAATGACCCCCGTCCCCACATACGGACCGGCCTCGTCCGGCTCCAGCCAGGCCGCTTTTTCATAACACCGCCGGGCGTTCTCATACTCCCCCACCGAGGCAAAACAATCCCCCAGCTCCTGGACAACCTCGTATCGCTGCATCCAGCCCTGATCGGGATTCTGAATTTCTCGCACTACATCCATAACCTGCTCTCCTGCTGCGATGAGACCCTGCCGCCTGCGGCCGGTGCCGCCATCACTTTCGTTCTCTGATGCGTTCGTTTCACGCTTTTCACATGCCCTTCCAGGATCGCATCGGCCTGGCGATAAAATCCGATCGCACGGCCGGCATCCTTCATCTTAGCCAAAATCCGCCCTGCAATCTGCAAACTTGATACGGTCGGGCGAATCCGATTGACCGGCTCAATCGCCTCCAGCGCGGCTGCATATCGACCGGATCGATACAGACAATAAGCCCGTCGCAGCCGCATCCAGAGTTCATTTCCGTAATGGTTTTCCATGTATTCATAGATCTCCGCGGCCCGCGGCCAGTCTCCCGCAAGCTGGACCTGTTCGGCCCCCGCCAAAAGATGATCAAACTGAAACGGATACTCCTCAAACCTCGGTTTCCGCATGCGGATCCCGGCCAGTTCAACCGAGCGGCGAACGGAACAATCCGGTCGCTTGCGTCGGGCCGCCAGCAGTTCGCCCTTGCGAAAAACGCCTCCCCAGTGCAAATCCGACGCATCCGCCAATTCAAAGGCAAGGTTCGGCTCCGACGTATTCAGCAGGGGAAACAACGACCGCTCCAGCCAGGCCATTTCATCCTGATCAACCGGAAGTCCCGCCGGAATCAGGGCCGCATAATCACCCTCGCAAACGGCCAGCATCTGATCGACCTGCCGGGCCGGCTCCTTCGAATCAACCGGCACCTCCGTTACATTCGGAGTAGAAAATCTTCGGCCGGCCGATTGCCCTTTCCGCAACGCCACGTAAATCTGGCTCGGATAAAACGTGTGCGACCAAAGGTCCCGAAGGGTTTGCTCCGGCTTTTCATCCGCCCCGTCAGAAAGTATCAAAATCGACAGATCCTTTACACAGTTCCACGGTTTCGGCGGCCGGGTGGACCGAATTGTCAGCACATTGCGCAAATACTCATGGACATCCTTGCGCCGCTGCACCGAAATGCGATCACACTCCCCCACCGGGCCGTAATATTCCCCCGTCACTTCCGGAACATGCAGAAAATCCGAATAAAAACAAAGCTTCCGGTTCAGATCCCAGTCGATCAGAACATTCAGGTCTTCATTATAGCCCCCCGCCCGCTCCAGCAGTTCCTTCCGATGCATCACACTGACATGCAGCACATGGTTAAACTGAAGCATTACCATTCGGTCAAAATCCCGGCTGATTTCCACATTCTTGGCCAGCACAATTCGCCGCCCGTCCGGCATAACACGGCAGTGGGCCTTATATAAATCGCTGTAAACCACCCCGCAGCGGTCCTGGCTTTCCATCGCCGCCAGCAGCCGTTCAATGTGGTGCGGATAAAATTTATCATCATCCCCCAGGTAGCAGATATACTCCCCCCGGGCCTTTTCAAGGGCCTCATTAAAGGAATACGGAAGCCCCCGGTTTTTGTCCCGATCAATAAAGATAAGCCGCTCGTCTTCGAAACGATCAACCACCTCACCAACCGGCTTGCCCCCGTCACGAACCAGGACCACCTGAAAATACGGCCACGTCTGCGCAAAAATACTCTCCAGCGCCTCAGCCAGATACGCCGGCCGATTGTATGTGCTGATCAACACACTGACCAGCGGACCCTTTCTTTTCCGTTGTTCTGCGCTCACGGCTTTGTTTCTTCTTTCTTGCAATCCGGCGCACATAAACCCGACCGGAGCCGTCCGATCGCCTCCAGCACCTCCTCCGGCCTGCCCGGATAAAGCGAAACAACCTGCGCCCCCGGTTCAGCGGGCCAGCAGTCCCATGATTTTCTGCAAATGAAAAGAGTCGGCGTTTTAACCGCCGTCGCCAGCGCCGCGATCTCCTCATCCTCGCCGATCAGAAGATCACACTGCTTCAAAACCGCCGCGATCTCACGGGCCATCAGTTTGCCGCGAAGGTCTTTCCCGCTGACCGCATCCTGACCGGAGCGGTCACCAACCCACACCAGGCCGGCGCTCATCTTTTCACACAGAAGTTGACAGGTCGCCTTCCGATGATCCGCAGACCATCCGGCCCCGTCTCCGGAAACCGATGCGATTGCAATACGGGGCCGAGCCATCCGCGAAATTCCAAACCGCTGGGTCCGCACAAAATCAAAACTGCTCAAATCAATTTGCGGGCTTTGCTGTTCCAGTTTGACTCCCAAATGGCAGGCGGCGTCGTGAATCCAGTCCATCGGGTCTCCTTTCCCGGGTGTTTCCCGCAAATAAACCACTTTTTCAAATGACCCGCTCAGTTCACCGGCATCACCATAGGCCAGTCCAAAAACAGCCGGATGATTCACAAACAAATCCGCATGCTCATGACAAATCGTCAGTTTTCGAACCCCTGATCCGGACCGGCCAAATGCCCGTATCGCCGGCTCTGCACAAAGAGCCCCGAAGAGCCCCTTTGGCGGAACCACTAAAATCGGTTCAACAGACGGCACATCCGGCCCAATCGGCTTTTTCTGATCTGCCGCCGGATATCCGGCCGTCTCTTTCGCTATCGCGTCGCATGCAAAAAAGGGACTTCCGACCGACCCCCTTTCGATTCAGCGGCCGTACTCTCCGCCGGATACACATGCTCCCGGGATAATTCCGAAAGACGCCTGGCCGCCTGAAGGGCTTTCTGAGCAAGTTCCTCAATCGTCTCAGAACCGCTCGGCGTCCCCGTCATAGGCATTTCCTGAATCCCTTTTTCCATGGAATAGGAGGGCGGCGAGGGGGATACCGGGGGTCGGGAAATCTCCGCCACCTCTTGCTTAACGGGTTCGGCTGTCATCGCAGCAGCGGATGGCGCCGCTGCCGGAACGGATTGGCCCCGCTTTTGATGTTCTATCACTGACAGAATCCGCAAAATCGCCGGATACGATTCCAGCGTGGAATACCGTTCCGCCACCGTTTGACGATACTGCTGCGGCTGATAATCCCCCTCCAGAATCTGCCTGCAAAAATCCTCCGCCAGCAAAAACAGATAATCCGGCCCAAGAAAGTCGCTCGCATGGGGAAACTGATGCACAACCGGCCGAAGACCGGCCGCCATGCCCGTCAGAATCCCTTTCAGCCCCCTGCCGTCAACCGCCGTCGAGGCAATATAATGCTTATCGCGCAGCCACCGGTTCAGGTTCTTAGGTGTTCCGTCAAGAAAAACCGTGTTTTCCAGCCCCATCGCTTCGATCATTGATTCCGTATAGTGCCGAATCGAATCGTCTTCAAACTCACCGGCCAGGTACAGCCGCGCATCCGGATCCAGGTAATGCAGTTTCTGCATACACGCCATCAGCAACATCGGATTCTGATGAGCATCCCACGGACCGATTGCAGCAATCCGCTTGCCTTTGCGGCGTTCCGAAAAGACAATCGACTCAACATCCACGCACGGCGCAAGGGTCAGGACTTGAAGAGAGGCGGGCACCGTCTCTAACCGCTCTCGAAACAGTTCCTCAGCGTCCTTTCCGGGCAAAACAAGCGTATGAATATTCTCCCAGCAAACCTTTTCCAGATCGTCGCTCTGCAGGTCTTCATAATCCAAAAAGCCAATCACCGGACCGCGACCCGATAAAGTCACCCGGGCAAGCTGCCTGCAGCCGGCACAAATAAAAACATCCGCCGAAGAAGCCGCTGACAAAGCCCCGGATTCCTCACCGATAAAAGTCTCCACCACAAACCGATCTTCCAGATAACGTTTTAAGGGAGCGATTTTCCCTTCCCGGTCGGCCGCAAGAACCGGCTGGATCCGCTTGGCGCGAAGAATTTCAAGGATCGGCTTGAGAATTTCCTGCCCTGAAGCCATCCGTAAAGAATACAAAAGCACTTCAATCGCCGGACCGCAGGCCCCGCGGCTGACAAAGGCGTTGGCAATCCGATTAACCGTATCAATGTTCAGAATGCCTCTTTCCTCGAGGTCCTTGAAAAGTCCCACCGCCTGATCCGGCTGATTTTCAGCAAGATACGCCTCGCAAAGATTAAAAAGAACATGGCTGAGGGTATCTCCCTTACAGCGGCTGCGGGCACGCACGAAATACTCAATCGCCTCCTGTCCCCGATGCATACAGTACAGAATCGTCCCGGCATCATTCAGCGCCTCTCCATCCTCCGGATGGGCCTTCAGGTACGCCTGCATCTGTCGCAGCGCCTGTTCATAATGGCCCGACTCTGCCAGTTCAACCGCTTCTAAATAGTCAATTCTGTGTTCTTCTTTCATGTGATCGGCTCCAATTAAAGACAAAATATGAACACAATTCAGTCTTACATTCCTTTGTGCAAATAGTATGCCCAAACATAGAATATCCCTTATTTCAGCAATAAAACGGGATCAAAAGCCCAGAAGATAAAAAATGTAAAGACTTTAGACAAATTAAAGAGGATCGGATCCCTTAACCGACTCCATACGAGTGATCAAAGCCGGTGTTTCTTGAACTGGCAGACAGGGCATTTTCTCAAAAGAGGCCAGAATTTCATTGATTTTCAGCAAAGTCCTCGACAGTGGATATCGCTGCTCCACAAATTCGCGATAAAATCGGGGCTCATACTCTTCCGACAAAATTGGACGACAAAACTCTTCCGGGGTGGAAAAAAGAAAGGATTTCCCATAAATTTCTTCCGATCCCGGAAAATTATGAATGACCGGCTTGACCCCGGCCGCCATCGCCTCCAGAACCCCCATCCCCTGGCTTTCAATAACGCTGGTCACGGCCAGATAGTGCTTATCAGCCAGCCAGGACTGGATATCAGATTGCCACCCGTCAAAATGGATAACTTTTTCCAGACCAAGAATCCTGATCTGATGCTGAAAATATTGATCCATCAATACATCTTTATTCTCTCCGGCGATAAATAACCGGTATTCCGGATCTATTTGATGCAGATGGGCCATGCACTGGAGAAGGTACATCGGATTTTTCACCATCCGCAAGGCGCCGATAAACGCGATATTTTTACCCCTGACCCGCCGGCGAAACGGAATAGATTCCACGTTGACCCCGTTGGGTAGGGTCGCGATGGCAGTCTGCTGTCGAAGTCCCGGCACCCACTGCTCCATCGCCTCAATCACAAAGGAATTCCCAACGGTAATCAACAGATCGACATTCGACCACTGAATCAGTTTCGGCCACGGCTCATAGGCCTCATATCGATGAAGTCGAACAATCGTCCGGCTGTTTTTCGGCAACTGGGAACCAAGCTGAGCCAGATTGGTCGCCCATTCAAACCACGAAATATCGCTCCACTCCATCAATTCAGCCATCTGACGCGACGAAGATCCCTCAAAAAAACGAATCGGATACCGCCTGCCCAGATAGTCCGCAATGTCCTTCAAAAATGTCATACCGTCGCCGCCGCAGAAAAAGGCGATTTTGGCCCGCTTCTCTCGTAACCTTCGTATGGGTTCTTCAAATACGGCCGAATCCTCCGACAACGCCTGACCCTTCAGCAGAATCTCCATGGCCCCCGCCCAATCCTGCTGCCCGGACAACTGACCGGCTATCCGCAGGGCAAGCCCGTTGTCCCACAGACCTTCGGCCTTCAGTGACTTCAGCAGCCCGGCCGCATGGCAGGGTTTTTCCGCCTTCAAATAGGCCTTCGCCAGATCAAGCAGCGCCTCTTTGGGCCGGTTGGACAGAGGGCAGCAGTGCCGCAGCGCATCCAGGGCCTGCTGCATCTGCCCGCATTTCATCAGCAGCTTCCCGGCCAGATGCCAGGCCGGGCCATGGGCCGGCCGGGCTTTCAAAAAACGTTCGACATGCTCCAGCGCCTGCGCATCCTCTCCGGCCTGCGCCAGCCGGATGGCCTGCCGGTAAAGCTCCGTTGCGGTCGGTGATTGTCTCGTCCCGTTCATAAAGAAAAAATCCCGCGGCTACATAAAATCAAGCAGCGACATCGAAAAAATCTTTGAGGCCGCCGTCAGCGACATCTCATAAAGCATCTGGTGACGCGCCAGGTCAATCGCCACCTGCGTAATATCCGCGTCCCGGAGACGGCTGATCTCCTGGTCAGAATTCAGCTTCATATCTTCCATGCTGTCTCTCAGATTGGTCAGTGTCTCGATGCGCCCCCCGACAATCGGAAACGCGCGAACCAGCATCTGCTCCACATCCTGCATGGAAACAATCGTATCGTTCATCAGTTCCGTAAGAACCCCGTCATCATAGCTCTGGGTATTCTTCAGCAAGTCCCGGGCATGAATCAGAATATTAAAAATATCATAGGTCCCCGGCACGCGAACCGGTACGGTTCCGGCCTGCTGAATCGCCGTCGCGTCAACATACAGCACCTCTCCCGTTTCCGAATGCACCACCGCCACGTTGGTCTCCGTCCCGTTAACCGTCACGCTGCTTGCCCCGCCGTCGATGGAAAGCTGAAAATTCCCCGTCGCACCGGTAATCGTCAGCGTCACATCCCCCCGCACGCTCGAAGTCCCCGTCCCGGCGGCGGCCCCCGTATCCCCATAAAAATCCGGACTCTGGCGCGAATCGTTTCGGAAAAGCTGATCGCCCACCAGCAGCGGCGACATCTCCATCCCCTTGATGATTTCGAGTTTCTGCTCTTCGGCCCCCCCCTGGTAAATGACCCGTGAGATATCGCCGTTTGAATTGCGTTCCACCCGGTAGGCCGGCTCTTCAGCGCTGGCCCCGGCAAACAAATACTGACCCAGACGATCCGTATTGGCAAACGCCACCAATTGCTCCAGGGCATTATCAATCTGTTCGGCCAGCGACTGGCGAATCTGAATACTGGTCGTACCCGACATCGTAGAGGCCATATCCGCACGCGCCTGGCCCAGTTCATTCATGATGCTCTGCACCACCGAGGAACTCAACTCCAGAATACTGATCGATTCCTCCATCGTTTTCAGATATACTTCCTTCGAACGGCTGTCTGTCTGAAAACCCAGAATATAATTCGACCGGTTCGGATCATCTGAAATCCGGTTGACATCCTGTCCCGTCGCTGCCCGCTGCTGCAGCAGATTCAGCGCCGTGGTATGCATGCTGATCGCCCAGCTCGTATTCTTAAAGATCGCATCCAGTGAATAACTCATTGCTTACTCGTTCCTTTCTTGACAGTTCAGGAAAGCAGGGTCAGCAGCGCATCCATTGTCGAATGAATAGTGCTAATATACTGAGCCATCCCCTGGAACATTCGCTCATAGATAATCATCCGGCCGGCCTCTTCGTTGACATCCACCGCGCTGAGCGAATCCCGGTGCTGCTGGAGACTTCGCAAAATCCCTTCGGTATTGTTATATTGCAGCTCCATCATGGAAATATCATGACCCACATTCACCGCCAACTGTCGGTAATATTCCTTGGTCGTCAGCCCCCCCAGGTCGCTGAGGGCCTGATCGCCCAGCCGGGCCATCGCCAGGCAATTCAGGTTGCCGGTCGCATCCCCGCTTTGCGACGCCGCGATCCGGGAGACATCCTGCCGAATCTCTTCAGCCACTTCTATCGAAGAGGCGTCGCGCCCGGCAAAGAAGCTGTTGATCCCAACCGCCGCCAGAAAGCCGGACGTATCCGAACTGGCCAGCGCCTCGATCGTCAACACGTCCCCGTCATTCAAATACCCGCCGCTCTGGCCGTTGGGTTTGAAGCAAACACAAATCCCGCTATCCAGTTCGATCATAGATCCCGGCTCATAATCCGATCCGACCATGACCGTAGCCACGGTACTGCCCGATCCATCCACCACCTCCAGTTCCATTGTCCCGTTGCCGACCTCCAGCGTTCCCCCCGGAGGTGAGGTATGCACCGTACAGGTATACGTCTGGTTTACCGAACCGGTATAGGAACCGGATATTTCGATAAGCGGAGCAAGCTGATCGGCGCCGGCCCCGGCCCCGGCCAGGGGGTCGGGAATCGTCAGCGTCGGGGAAGTCATCACGCCCGGCAGAAAATCATATTCATAACCCGTATTGGCCACGATCTGAAGCCGCCCGGAATAGATCCCCGTCCCGCTGTCCAGGCCCGGTATGGCCGCCAGGTCCGCGGCCACACTGGCCAGCGTACTGGTCGCATCCACCGTCACCGCGTAACGCCTCGCTTCGCCGCTCGGGTCCGTCACCCGCACATAAATCGTCCCGCTGGTCACCGGCGGCACAAAATCCGCCACATCGGTTTCGGTCATCGTCCACCCGGTCAGACTGGTAAACGACCCGCTGCCGACGCCCTGGACATGCTGTTGATTGACCTCGGATATCACGGTCACCGCCAGGGTGTCCAGTTTCGTAATAAAATCCTCAAGAACCCGGTTTCGAAGATTCAAAACTCCGCCCAGCGTCCCCCCCTGAATGCTCGTCCGATACACCTCCGAATCCGCCGCCGCAATACCGATATCCATCGATTCCCCGTCCTCTACCATACCCACACGAAGCGGACTGATATTCGAACCGATCACAAGCGGAATATCCGATATCAATACATCTTTGACCCCGTTTTCTCGCTGAATCTGACGAACCTCAGCCAGTTCTCCCAACTCACTGATCAGCAGGTCCCGCTGGTCCATCAGGTTGCTGCATTCCTGCCCCCGCACCTGAAGTGTAAAAATCTGCTGATTCATCACGGCAACCTGGCCGGCAATTTGATTGATCTTCTCCACCGCACTAAGGGCTTCGCTGTACAGCGAATCCTGCAAGTCACTGACCACAGTGGCCAGATTCCGAATTTGGTTGGCCAGGGTCTCGGCCGCCGAAAGAACCGAGGTCTTGTAGTTAACATCCTGCGGACGAAGCGACAGGTCAGACAGCGACGCGTAAAAACGATCCAAACTCTCACTGATGCTTGTCGTGGTCAGCTCGCCCATCGCGCTTTCCACAATCCGCATGGCATCCATCTCGCGAGAGATGGAAGAAAGCGAGGAATCATACCGCAGCATCTCCGATTCAAGAAATTCATCAATCCGGCGGCGAATCCCCGCGTATTCCACCCCCTGTCCGACCATCACCCCCCCCGTGATGCTGTCGCGCGCCGGACGAAGATCCACCTCCTGCTTATGATAGCCCTACGTCGCCGCGTTGGCCAGGTTGTTCCCGATAATATTCAGGGCATTCTGCGCCGCGTGAATGCCGCTCATTCCTATATCATATCCAGCCATGACTCACCGTTTCTTAAGAGACTCCAGCACAGCGGACTCCCGGCCCGCCGTCAATACAGGCGATTACAGTTTCAGATTCATCAGTCCCGTCCCCGCGCTCCAGGCGCGGCGGCCCCGGGCATCATACGTCTCCGTCTTTTCTCCGGTGCCCATCACCGCCTCCAGAAGACGCCGGTTCATCCGGGCGCATTCACGAACCAGCAGCTCCGTCGCCAGATGCTGCTGGCGCAGCCGGGCAACCTGCCCGCGCAGGGCCTGCCGCCGAACCTCAATCTTCTCCCGCAAATCCGCATCCGCACGCGACCCCGCCAGCGACAAACACACCGCCTCCCCCGCACATCCCAGGGACTCGGCCAGTGTCTCCTGAAGCGCCTGCCGAGACCGATCCAGTTCCGCCCGCCTTTGCCCTTCCTGCCCAAGCTGCGCCTGCATCTCCTGCATCGCAGGCAAATCCCTCCGGATCAGCGATTCCCGAAGCCCGTCCAGCAAGGCAAGCAGGACCTGAAGATGGTCGGATTGACGATCCAGAAAAGCAATCACCTCTTCGGCCAGTTCTCGGCTCAGTCTGTTCATAACCGCTCATCCAAAACAGGACCGGCAGACGGCGGCTCGGACGGACCCGACAGAACCATCTGCTGATAAATATCTTTCCACAGTCCGAACCCGCCCTGCTCCGTCACCACATCCCCCAGAAAGGTCCAGAACATACTTTTCAAATGCTCGCTGCCGGCCGCCTCGGATTCCTCTTCCTCGTCCGGCTCCAGTTGCGCCGTCGTCTCCTGCATCTGCTTGAGAATCTGATGGATAATCAGCCCCTCAAAGCGACGCGCCGCCGCCGCCAGTTCCGGCTCATCCGAGGCGTCCCTGGCGCTTCGCAGTCGCTGCGCCGCGGCCGCCGGGTCAGGACGAACCGCGAAGTCCTGCGGCTCAACCGCATTGATCGTAAACAAATCCATAACCTGTCCTGTCCGAATAAACCTTCCCCATTACATCATCTCCAGCTTGGCCTGCAGCGCGCCGGCACGGTTCAGCGCATCAAAAATGGAAATCAAATCCCGAGGCGAAGCCCCGATTGCGTTCAGTGCCTTGGCCAGTTCCTCCACCGTCACCGCCCGGGGCACGTTAATCAAATGCCCCTGGCGTTCTTCCACCGAAAGTGAGCTGTCGTCAATAATCGCCGTCGTCGCCGCATCCGTAAACGGAGTCGTCGGCTGAGACACATACTGCTGCTCCTTGATCTTGACCACCAGGTCGCCCTGGGCCACCGCCGTTTCGGAAATGCTCACGGTCCCTCCTACCACAATCGTGCCGGTGCGCTCATTGATGACCACAATCCCCGGCATATCCACCTCCACCTCCAGGTGAAGCAGCGAATCCACAAACCCCAGCACATCCGTATCCGTCACACTGTCCGGGATCCGCACACGAATCGTCCCCGGATCCTCCGCAAATGCCGCCCCCGGATACAACGTTTCAATGGCCCCGCGAATCCGTTCGGCCGTCGTAAAATTTTGATGCCGCAGCGACAGCGTAATATACCGATACCCGCCAAGCACCTGCACAAACTGTGACGTTTCAGCCCGTTCCACATAAGCCCCGTTGGGAATGCGCCCAACCGTCGGGTGATTCTTCGCTACCTTCGAGCCGGTCTTGCCCTCCACCGTCCACGAGCTGGTCGAAATCGCCGCCACACGCGCCACCGCGTACACTTCTCCGTCCAGCCCCTTCAGTTCCGTCGCCAGCAGGGTACCGCCCTGGAGACTTTCCGAACGCCCCAGCGCCGAAACATGAATATCAATCAGCGACCCTTCCCGATCCCACGGCCCCAGTTCCGCCGTCACCATTACCAGCGCGATATTCTCAGACCGCAGATAGAGCGGATCAAAACTGATGTTTCCCTCCCGCTGCAGCAGACTGGTCAGCATTTGCGCGCTCGGCAGCAACCCGTCCCCGGTGCCGTTGAGCCCCACAATCAGACCCGTCCCGTACAGCGGGTTGCCGCGAATGCCGTGCACCTCGGCAATATCCACGATCCGGGCCCCAAAGAGCGGCAGCCCGAATACCCAAAGCAGCAAAATGCCTGCCCATCCCGTTTGTTTTCCTGTTCGCATCATACCTGTCCCCGGTTCCCGATCAGAACGGCCAGATCGCATCCAGCAGCTTGCCCAGCCAGCCCGGCTTTGTAAAATCTTTCGTTACCCCCTCGCTCAGCGAAACCATCTGAAAATTGGCAATCTGCTCGCTGCGAATCGTGTTGTCAAATCCGATGTCGCGAGGACGCACGATCCCGCTGACCTGGATAACCTGTGTATCCCCGTTGATCTCCCGGCTCCGCGTACCGATGACCACCAGGTTACCGTTGGGATGAACATCCTCCACAACCACGGTAATCCGGTCCTCAATCGATCGCTCATCCTTATAATCCGATTTTCCGCTTAAACTCTTTTCTGAATCGAGGTCCACCTTCACCTTGCTGACGCTCGGAACCAGGTGCCCGATGGAAAGATCATCATTGCCCACCTCAAAACTTCGATCGCTGCTGCGGCTCAGGTCCCGTTTGACCTTGTTGTCTACTTTATGATCTTCGTTGATGACAATCGTCAGCACATCCCCGATCTGGTTGGCCTTGTCATCGGCATACAGCGATTTGCTGTTTTGCCCGCGTTTGGCCCAGATCGACCCGGCCTCCGCGATACCGGCGGCCGCACTCAGCACAAGCCCGGCCGTTACGATTCCAAATGTCCGGCGGTTGACAAAATCCATCATATTCCCTTTCCCAGCAAAGGTTCCACGGTCCCGTCCGGCT
Source organism: Phycisphaerae bacterium (assembly GCA_018433925.1). GTDB lineage: Bacteria > Planctomycetota > Phycisphaerae > Sedimentisphaerales > Anaerohalosphaeraceae > JAHDQI01. The sequence goes on from JAHDQI010000163.1 coordinate 50,062, forward strand.
GAACGGTCCCCAGTATAATTCGTTCCTCAGGACGTCGGCCGCGTTTGACCCGAATCACCTGCCCGACAACCCCCTCTTCCATGGCCTCCCCCGAAGCCGTAATCGACATCAGCCCTGTATCCAGTCTCAAAATCACTTTTTGACGCCGCTGCACCAACACCGGAGGCGACGGCGGCACCAGCCAGTCCGCTTGAATCACGTGGCCGGCGGCAATCGCCCGCCGCGCAACCGACCCGACAATCCCCTCCGGGTCAGCCGACCGGGACTCCTTCGTCTTCCTCGTTTCAAATCGAATCCGCTCCCGGCGGACAACCTCCCCGGCCGCGATATCCTCTGCGGCCACGGCCTGACGCGTCCAGAACAGAACCTCAAAATCCACCGCCACCCGGCCCC
>JAHDQI010000293.1 GCA_018433925.1 Phycisphaerae bacterium
ATCCATGACCGTCACATTAAAAGATGATTCGAATTCAAAATCAGGATGCCCGGAAGATTCGTACCGGACGGCGATAATTTCAGTGCCCTCTTCAAGGCCATCATCCACCGCTTGAATCGTAACGGTCTGAACAACATCCCAGTTATCCGCCGTAAATGCAAGAACGACAGGTATCCCGGCTCCTGCATTATTCAGTTGAATATCCTCGGTGTCCGGAGTGAATACGACCTCGATCATTGCCGCGGGTTGGTCATTCAGCGAAATCGCCACCGTATCCGTCGTTTCGCCGGATTCACTGACCTGTACACCGTTGCCGGTATCAACACTGACAACCGGAGGATACCAGATATTTTGACCGGTCTCGAACCGTACAAGGGAATAGTTCGCGGAAGCCGCCTCAGAACCACCGGACGCGGATATACCATCGCCGAAAAGCACTCTCTTTAGGTTTGGATAAAACGGCACATCACTCCGAGTCGCCGTACCAACAATCAAGCCGTTCAGATAATAATTCACACGACCGTCCCCCCCGTTGCCGTCGGGATCATAAATCATTTGCAGCGTATTATAGGCAAGCGTCGGGTCCTGATCACTGAGCAATACCATACCTATTGTCGTTGAATCGCTTCGAACGAATCCATCACCGGTTACCCCGAAGATCCAGCGGTGGGTCTCGTCAGAAACTTCGATCATGCTATCGTTAACGTTTGTACTGCAGCCGAGCTTGACGCGCAGGGTGGCAGTCCATCCGCTTGGGTCTGTCAAATAGCCACTTAGGGAGGAAACTACGTATTCGCAATACGAGTTCACTCCTGTATCGACTCGCCAATACGCTTCCGTATCAGCGCCGCCGCTGCATTCGTATGTATTTCTCGTACACAGAACCCAACCCTCACCGGCCGGATCATTGTTCCCAACATGCTCAATAAGAACCTCGCCAAATGCTGACATCCCAAAACAAATCGCCATAACGCTGAACACATGTTTGAACTTCATTTCGTTCCCCTCATAGAGTCACTCATAAA
>JAHDQI010000207.1 GCA_018433925.1 Phycisphaerae bacterium
AAAAAGGGGTTTCGAGTTCGGCTGTTTCCAAAAAGCGCGCAAGAGCCGTCTCCACAACCGGGTGATTCGGAGACGGAGTACTGGCTTGGCATAATCCCCTTTGGCGGATTTGTAAAGATGCTGGGCCAGTCTGATTCGGGACCGGCCGCCAAGACAGATGATCCGCGTTCGTTTACCAATCGGCCGATCTGGATTCGGATCGCGGTGGTGGCCGCCGGCGTAGTTTTTAATGCGCTCAGCGCTGTGATTTTGTTTATGGGTTTGTATTTGTACGGTTTGGAACAGCAACCGGCGGTGGTGGGAGGGGTGATGCCCGGCTCGCCTGCGGAGGCGGCGGGATTTCGTGCCGGCGACCGGGTGATTGCCATTGACGGGGAGTCTTTTATTGACGAGTTTGTTGATTTTGCCACGCTGACTCTGGCCGGGGCCTTGACCAGAGAGGGGCAGTCGGTTGAGTTTACGGTGCGGCGAGAGGACGGGCGAATTGATCGGCTAACGGCAGTTTCGGAAATGCAGGCGGGTGATCCGGAGAAGCTGCGAAAGTTCGGGATTCAGCAGGCATCGACACTGGAGATTGCCGACTTGGATGATCCCGACTATACAAAGCAGTTGGCAGAGGCCGGGTTTGCGCCGGGGGATGTAATTCAGGCCGTGGACGGCAAGCCCGTTCATGCCTCGTGGGATCTCAGGCAGCGGGTCAGGCAGACGATCAAGTCAAGTGCCGAACTGACTGTTCGTCGTGTGAATACGGACCGGGGAGATGAACTGGTGACGGTGACGATGCCTTTGCGTCAAAATCTGTTGTTTCCTCATTTTCGCAAAGAGATAGATCTGGCCAATCTGTATTCCATGGTTCCTCGGCTAAAGGTAGACGCCATATTATCTCGGCAGAGGCAGGAGGGATTGGCGGCGAAGGTCGGTCGCTGGTTCCGGAAGACGCTTTTGCGAAAGGAAGTGGAAGAGGCCGTTGCGCCGCCTCCCAGCCCGTTTCAGGAGGGGGATATTCTTTTGCGGGCCGGTTCGGTTATTACACCGACTTATCCGGAACTGCGGGAACTGGTCAATGCCCATCTCGATCGGGATATGGAATTTGAGGTGCTGCGTAAGGATGAGGAGGGAATGGAGCAGGTTGTGTCGTTTTCAGTTCGGCCGTGGTCCCGGCCGGATAACGAAGAGGAAGCGATGGTGGGGATTGTTCCGGGATTGGATATGGAGCACGCCGTTTCGGCGCAGACTGTGGATACACCGCTGGTGGGTCGATTGTCTATTCCGCGCGGCGCTCGCATTGAGAAAGTGGATGGTCAGGCCGTCGCGTCTTTTTATGAGATCGCGGCGATTCTGGAGAAAAATGCCGGACAACGTCTGGGGATTGATTACCGTGTGGATGAGAAGGAGGCCGGTTCGGTGAGTATGCAGGTGCCGACGGTGGAGGGGGCGGTGCATATGTGGTCAGAGATGGCCACGCCGCTGCCGCTGGATTTTTTGAAGGAGTCAGTGAAGACCGGCCGTCCGCTTCAGGCCATCGGCATGGGAGCCCGAAAGACCTGGTACTTTGTGGCGACGACCTACCTGACGCTCAAGGGCTTGTTTACCGGTGATGTGGGAACCTCGGCGCTGACCGGTCCGGTCGGGATTGTTTCGATCAGCTACCAGGTGGCCAAACAGTCGTTTGTGGATTTTCTGTACTTCATGGGGCTGATCAGCGCGTGTATCGCGGTGATGAATTTGCTGCCGATCCCGGTGGTGGACGGCGGGGTGATTGTCTTTCTGCTGATTGAGAAGATCAAGGGCGGGCCGATTCCGGAGAAGGTCCAGGCGGCGGTGACGTATGCGGGGCTGGCCCTGCTGCTGGCGGTGTTTTTGTGGATTACCTATAACGACATCCATCGGCTTATATTTGGACAATAAAGATCGGGATACATGGACGTTTTTTTGAAAAATAGACTTGACATCAGAGAGGGTATCTCTATAATTAGGGCAGGTTTGAACTAAGGAGAATTAACAAATTTTGCCTAAGGGCAGGGAGGATGTATCATGAAGGGACGAGGGATTTTTTTTGCATTGTGTGTGTTGGGGTTCGTTTTCACGTCAATGGCTCAGTGGTCTGAGCCGATTTTCCTGAGTGAATTGAATGATTGGGAAAATGGAGAAGTTGCCAAGCGTCCAACCCTAACGGAAGATCAACTTTTTATTTACTTCATTCGGGGTGATTATTTATGGGAAGCCCGAAGAACAAATACGGATGAGTTGTTTACTGAACAAAGGATTGTGAGCGAATTAGGTGTTGGCGGAGACAGTATTCTTTATTCATGGGTATCTACTGATGGCCTTCGTCTCTATTATCAGAAAGCCAGAAAAGATGCCCAATATTGGAGAGATAGTATTTATGTTGCCGTTCGCAATAATCGCGAAGATTTATGGACGGATTTACGTGAGCTTGATGAATTACATATGTTCCTGACCCGTGATAAGAGTCCGTCTCTAACTGCTGACGAAGAAGTTATTTTGTGGATTTCAGATCGAGGAAGACCAACGCATGATTACATATTCTGGATGGCTGATCGTCCAAACCCAGTTAATCGATTCGAAAATTTACGAGAAGTAACTGAACTTAATGATCTTGGAGCCCAAGCGGTGAGCTCTTTAAGTGCAAATGGTCTAAATGTGTATATAACTCTTATTAGTGAAGAAGGTTTTGCGGAGCTTTGGAAGGGATCACGGGGATCGCGGGAAGAGCCGTTTGGAAATTTTGAGCCGATGGAGGAGTTGAACCAGCGGGGTGTTGCGACTTCTTCCCCATGGGTCAGTCCGGATCAGCGGACGATCTACTTTTTCCAGCGATGGGGCGATCCGGGAGATATCAGCCAGATGGGCATTTGCATGTCTGTCTGGGAGGATGAGCCGTATGAGGCGGCAGTCAAAAACTTGCAGGAAGCGATTGGGCTCAAGGAGCAGGCGATGGGTCTGATTGATCAGGCCGGCGACAGGGAGATCGAGGCCCTGTATGCAATTGGGGCCCTGATGGGTCAGGAAGGTTTCAGTAAACAGGAGAAGAGGGATTTTTGGCAGGCCCGTCTGCGGATTCTGCAGGCGATGACCAAGCAGGCCGTGGCCAAGATTCAGCTTCGGGGAGGACTGCGCAAGCTGTTGGAGGCCGCCGCGCTGATCCCCGCAATAGAACCTGAGCCGGAATCCGGACCGAAGCTGCCGGAGGGGTCAGGCCAGCCCATGAAAAAACCGCTCAGGAAATAGAGCGTTTTCTTCAATTTATTAAAAGGCACGACCGGGTGCAAGCACGGCCGTGCCTTATTTTTTGCAAAAAAAGAGGGTGGTTTTATTGAGACCGTATCTCCGCATTGTTTCTTTGGAAATATGCTCGGAGGGGTTTTCTATGGCTACCTCGAATCCGGCATGCCGCAGACGATCGGAATAATCCAATCCGCAGATGCGGACATGATCCGGATGTCCAAATTTTTTTCGCTTTTCCTCAGGATCTGTAAGGCCGGCGTCCTCCACTGTTTTTTCGCCTGTTATGGGCACGAGGATCAGCGCCCAGCCGCCGGGTTTGAGTACTCGAAAAAATTCTGAAACGGCTTTTTTGTCGTCGGGCACATGTTCGAGGACATGGCTGCAATAAATGATATCAAACGTGTTGTCCGGGTAACGGATGTCCGTGATATCGATTGTTTCCATGGCCCTGCCGGGTTCGATATCTCCGGAAAGATAGTCCATGCCGCGAATTTTTTGGAATAAGCGGGCGAATCTTGTCTCCGGCGCGATGTGGAGCATTTTTTTGGGCTGTCCGTCAAACAGATTGGTTTTTTCATTGAGGTAAAGCCAGACCCAGCGGTGTCGTTCAAGGGATTTGCAGACCGGACATCGTTTGGCGCTGAGCCGACTGTAGTGCTTTTCAATCAGGGGCCTGAATCTTCTCAGTCGGCTGTTGCAGACGGGACATCGATAGGCAAGGCCGAAATACACAATTTTATTCAAAAGGCCAATGGACAGGTTAACTGTCAGGAGCGCAGGTTTTTGCATTGATTTGGGGACGTATGTTGAAATGAATCTACCCATTTTGCTTTCTTCCTGATTTCAGCTTGAAATTTTTTCAATAATCAAAGAGGGTATTGCACAAGCAGCTTTTTGTCAACAAAAATGCCCCGGGGGGATGGGATGATAAGAGGATTGTTTTTCCCTTTTCCTGATTTCAGCGTGATTGAAGCATTGCCGATGCCGGAGACAGATGTTATAATCAGTCGGTGAAGTGCTTTATCGTACCAGGCGCAGCAGTACAACAGGGTTAAAGAAGCCAATGGAAAATAGGATTGCCCTAACAAATAATGAAATGAACAGCCCGGGTGTTACGGTGGTCGTTCCGGTCTATAACGATCAATCGCATATCGGTTTTTTGCTTGAGTCGCTGCTTGCCCAGGATTACCCCCGAAACCGAGTTGAGATTCTTGTGGTGGATAATAACTCCACGGACGGCAGCCGGGATATTGTCCGTCGCTATCCCGTCCGGCTGCTGGAGGAGAGGGATGTGCAGAGTTCCTATGCGGCCCGCAACCGGGGTATTCGAGCTGCCTCTTATGATATTCTTGCTTTTATTGATTCAGATTGTACAGCGGATCCTGCCTGGCTGACCGAGGGCATTCGGGCATTGCGCTCTGATAAAACTGATCTTGCAGGGGGAAAAGTAGAATTTACATTTTCTTCAGAAAATCCCACGGCAGCGGAACTTTATGATTCGATTACACATATGCAGACAAGCCGACAAATCCGGGAGCGTCAATCGGCAGCGACAGCGAATCTGTTTGTATTCAAAAAGGTTTTTGACAAGATTGGTCTTTTCCCCAAGGTAAAGTCTGGTGGGGATACAACGTGGACTGTTTTGGCTTCAAAAAAGGGGTTTCGGCTGGTTTATGCTCCGGCGGCCGTTGTCAGGCATCCGGCACGAAACTTGAGGGAACTTTTGAAAAAAGAGATCCGCACAGGTCGGGGATATGTGCATTACCGTTTGGCACAGGGCCATAGCAGAGTTCATGAATTTTTTTATCTTCCCTATTGGTTTATTTGTGCATTTTTTTCAACAGTTCAAGTCCAACAGCAAACTGAGGAAGAGAGGAGGGAATATCTGAAGAAGAAATACTGGAAAATTGCCTGTATTGCATGGACTTGCAGGGGGGTCCATCGCTGGGGTTCACTGGTTGAGTATTTGAGTATTCTAATGGGGAGGATCGCGTCACATGGCTGATGATAAAAAACACAAAGATATGCCCTGTGTATCTATTATCGTTCCGGTTTATAATGATGAAGAACATATCGGTCTTCTGATTGAGTCGCTGATTTCGCAAAATTATCCTGAGGAAAAACGAGAAATTATTATTATCGATAATGGTTCTACGGATCAGACCTTGGAAATTATCAAGAGATATCCTGTAGTTTTGCTGCAGGAAAAGGAAATTCAGAGTTCCTATGCCGCTCGAAATCGGGGTATCCGCAGTGCCCGTTATGATGTTCTTGCTTTTATTGATTCTGATTGCGTGGCTAGTGCCAATTGGCTGCAGGAAGGAATTCGTACTCTTCAAAGGGAAAAAGCAGATTTAGTTGGCGGCAAGGTCGAATTTTTTGTAAGCCAAGAGAGTACAGCTACAGAAATGTATGATTCTCTCGCACACTTTGATTTTAAAAAATCTATACAAAAACGTCTTGGTACAGGTGCAGGTAATTTGTTTACTTATCGCTTGGTTTTCGAAAAGGTTGGCTTTTTCCCTTTGGTCAAATCGGGTGGAGATTTTCAGTGGAGTTTAAACGCTATTCGGCAAGGGAATATATTGGTATATGAATCCAAAGCCGTTATTATGCACCCGGCCAGATCACTTGGACAATTAGTACAAAAACGTTTTCGGACAGGAGTTGGTACTACAGAGAAGTGGCTGCAGTCCAAGGGATTTTTTAAAATGCTGATTTCTACATTTCGATTGCTTTTTCCCCGGCGTCCTTCCATGATCCGCAAGGCGATTCGCGAGAGAGGCCAACCGTGGATGGAGAAGAAATTCTGGCGTATCTGGGGTGTTGCGTATTTGTGCAACCTGGTCAGCTTTTGGGGGATTGTTGCAGGATCGCTGGCTGTGAGAAAGGGCAGATTGGAAACAAACGTTCACTCGAAAGATGATTCGGACAGATGACCAGAGAGGCCACACAGGAACCCGGGCTCACGTTCAGTGTTGTGATTCCGGCGTATAATAACGAGCGGTGGATCGGCCGGGCGATTGACAGCGTGTTGTCACAAAGCCGGCCTGCAGACGAGATCATTGTCATCGATGACGGCTCGACGGACCGGACGGCTGAGATCGCGGCCGGCTGCGGCGGTCCCGTGCGGCTGATCCGGCAGCCGAACGGCGGGGCCAGCGCTGCGCGGAATGCGGGCATCGAGGCGGCATCCGGAAACTGGATCGCTTTTCTTGATGCCGATGACCAATGGCTGCCGGATAAACTGCGTCTTCAGGTTGAGCATTTGCGGGTGCATCCGGACTTGCAGTGGACGACGGGTAATTATATCGAGTGCCTCTGCGAGAGCGAATATCAGGCCCCGGCTCTGACGGAAGAGGTGTGCCGAAAACGGCTTGGGGGAAGGGATTTTGTGGATGATTACCTGGCCGGCTATGCTCAGGGCCTGACGGGACATACGGATACGATGCTCATTCGTAGAGACCTGTTAAACCAGGCCGGCGGTTTTCGCGTTGAGCAAAAACGCTTCAATGATCTGGACCTTTGGCTTCGGATTGCTTACAGGCAGCCGCGAATCGGATACCTGGCGGCTCCGCTGGCCGTCCATCACCTCGAGGCGGGCGAGCATATCTCGATACGCCACCACAGCGCGGAAGTCTGCGCGGATCTGATCCGGCGACACCTGAAGCTGGCCGCCGAGCAGGATCGTCTGGAGGCCTTTGGCCTGTTGGCGGGTTTTCTGCTGCGTCGCTGGATGCGAGGCATGCTGTTTGATCCCGCCCGGTCCGCGGAGATTCGGGGCATGCTGGAGGAATTTGGCGACCTGCTTCCGCGGTCTGTACGGCGGCAGTATCGTTTGTTGACGGCCTTCCCGCGAAGTACGGCCGCCGGCTGTCGGGCGGTCTCCAAAGCCGTCCGCCTGTTGGGGTTGCGGCGAAAAGCTGTTCGTAAACCGGGTATGGTCAATCGTTAATCAGGAGTCTTGTGCAGGAAAAAGAAAAAATTCGGGTGGCGGCATTAACCAGCGGGCAAAACACGGCCTCAGCCCGCTTTCGAGTTCGGCAATATATCGCTGACCTAAGCCATCGAGGCATTGAGGTCGCCGAACATATTCCCCGCTGGGGAGTTAGTTGCGGCCTGCCCAGCCCCTTCAAACTGGTCTCGCGGATTCCCGGTCTGGTCCGCTCCCGCCGTGCAGACGTGATTTGGCTGAATAAAGAACTGGTGCAGGGGTATCTAACTATGGAGGGGATGCTGAAACGGCCGCGAATTCTGGATGCGGATGATGCGATCTGGTTGAATCCGCCGCTGGGGTCATGGGCACAGCCGCGAATGGCTCGTGCGATGGATGCCGTTATTGCGGGGAATGACTACATTGCCGAATATTACAGTCGCTTTTGCAAGTCGGTGTATATTGTTCCAACTGCGATTGACTTGCGGCGGTTTACGCTCCGACCGGAAAAGGACGAGGAGTTGTTTGTGATCGGGTGGACCGGATTGCGGTCCAATTATAAATACCTGGCCCTGATTGAGCCGGTTCTGAAAAGATTTTTGGAGGATCATCAGGATTCCCGGCTGATGCTCATTTCGAATGCGCCTTGGAAAACCACTGCGCTGCCGCCGGAGCAGGTTCGCTATTATTCATGGAATCCGCGGGATGAAGCAGCTTTTTTGCACAAGATGTCGGTTGGCTTAATGCCGCTGGCGGATGATCCGTGGACGCGAGGCAAGTGCAGTTTTAAGATGCTTCAGTACATGGCCGCAGGGCTTCCGGTAATCGTATCGCCGGTGGGGATGAACCGGCAGGTGCTGGAGAAAGGAGCCGTTGGGCTGGCCGCGGAAAGCTCGGCTCAATGGCAGGAGGCACTGGAAACACTGTATGCGGATCGCAAGCAGGGCCGGACAATGGGGCTGGCGGGAAGACGAGTGGTCGAGCAGTTTTATTCCACCGAAATTGCCGTCGAGAAACTGGCCTGGATATTTTGCTACTGGGCGTCGTGAAGGTCGTTTTTTTACTTATTGTGATTCAGCAGAGCCGGCTTTGACGATTTGTCGAAGTATTTCCTTATAGCGGTTTGCAATCGTCGCGATGTCATGATGCTGCCGGACGTAGTTTAGCCCGTTTTGTCCCAGTTCGATATACCGTTGATTTTCGAGCAAGAAAGTTAGTCCCTGGCTGAGTTTTTCCATGCTTCCTCCGCAAGCCAGGCCACACTGGTGCCGTGTGAGAAACTGGTCCGGATTGATCTGCCAGGTCAGAATCGGCGTTGCGGTCCGAGCTGCCTGGATAAATGTGTTGGGAAAGCCCTCGGCATCAGATGTATTAATGAAGATCTTGGCGGTTGCAAAGAAGCGGTCCATTTCGGTAAAATTGACCTCTGTGTAAAAAGTCAGATTTGGGATCTCGGCGGCCTGTTTTTGGAGTTTTGGATATTCTGTGTCTCCGGTAGCGGGTCTGCAGATCATGACAAATTTTTCATTCGGAAAGCGGCTGGCCAGTTCAAGAAAACGCCGTGGCTGTTTAAACGCCGCCGATCGGCCGACCCATAGGATGTTGTCTCGCTGTGTATCTGGTGCCGGCTCAATCCGGTGGCCGTTGGGGATGAATATGGAAGTGACGCCGGCGGTTTTCAGAAGTTCGTTTCCGTCGTCCCGATTCTGAACGAATACGCAGGTGGCCTTTCGCAGGGCACGATTGAAAAGTTGTCCTGCAATTAGGTGCTCCTTTTGATATGTGCCGTCACATTCGTGTCGATGTGCGGTGCGGTATAGAAAGCGGCGCCGGTAAAAACGGCAAAAAGACGATACGAGTGGCACGCCAAGTGAGGCCGTTTTTATCAGATAAAACTGGCTATCTGCTTTTTTTAAAGCGGCCCAGATCCAAATCGCTCCAATGCAGGCTGGTCTCCGAAAATCCAGACTTTTCAGTAGGCGAACGTTTTCGATTATCTGTTCGGCAGGCTGGCCGTAATCGGCGGTGATAAACGAAATAGAAATAGTTGAATCTTTGGCTAATTCAGTTGCCAGCATATACAAATCGACCTCCGCACCGCCGAAGCCGGTTTTCACGGAGGGATCAAAAAGGCCGTAAGCCTTGGGACCGATAAAGCAGATTGACAGAGGATTATCGCGCAGGTTTTTCATGGCTGGGATGATTTTTTTTGTTTGATGTATTTGCTTTCATTTGTTTAAACAACTCGGCGTATTGTGTGGCAATGCCGGGCCATGAGAAGTGGTCGATTTGCCGGCGAGCTTTTTGTGACAGGTCGGCTCGACAGGATTCTGTTTCGATTAGTTTGAGCAGGGCTTCGCGCAGACCGTGGCTGTCTCGGGGTTTTACATAAATTGCTGCCGGCCCTGTTACTTCCGGGCAGCCGCCGGCGTCGGAAGTAATGATGGCGCATCCGGCAGCCAAAGCCTCCAGCAGAACCGTGGGAAAATTCTCCGCCTCGGATGGAAACACGAAGATTGCGCTGGTTTCATAGAGTTCTTTGAAGGTGGGATTGTCGCGATCCAGCCATCCATGAAAATGAATGGGAGTGCGGGAGGATTCGGCCTGCTTTTTCAGTGAGGTCAGAGAAGGACCATCACCGATAATGTGTACCTGCCAGCCGAGCAGCGGCTCACGGACGGCCTCGATAAGATATTGAAATCCCTTTCTGGGCAGCAGACGGCTGCACGCAAGGATTTGATTTTTTTTTGCGGCGGCCAAGTCAAACCGGCCTGGCTCGAATCCATTTGGGATGATTTTGACATCGACATCGGGACAATGGCTTTGCACAAGGGTTTTCAGGTGTCCGCTGGGACTGATGAGTCGGTCGGCCGTTCGAGCCAACCGTTTCCAGGCGGGCAGGAGTAATATGTGAGCCCAGCGAAAACGATCCGGATTATAGCCGGGCACATCGCTTCCGTGAATCGTAATTACCAGCGGGCAGCCAACTTGTCTGGCGGTTCGGATTCCAAGGGGGCCGGTAGGAATCAGAAAGTGAGCGTGAATGATATCATAATGCTTTTGCCGCATAAGTCGGCTGAGGGTTGGTTGTGCTCCAATTAAATAAGAGGCCATTTCGTGGATTCGACAAAGGTCCGGGCGGCTGCGAAGAGCGGGTGTGCGATATACATCCACGCCGTCAATCGTCTGGTGTCGGGCAAGTCCTTTGTATTGCATGGTGACCACATCTACTGAATGGCCCTGTTTAACCAGGTGACGGCAGAGATTGAGCGTTACCGGGGCGGCCCCGCCGCCGATCGGAGGAAATTCATAGTTCAGGGTCAGGATATTCATAGCGTGTGACTGCGTTTTTCATTGTCTTTCATTTTTGTTCGAACAATACATGAGGACTTTTCGGCCAGGAGAGATCGGGAACAATGCGATAGTGAGTCATTACATAGTCACGCAGGGGCTTCATGGCCTCGAACCGTCGGGCTTCTTCAGGGCCGATTTGTTTTTCAAGGGCGGCCTTGTAGGATGTCTCGTATCGTTCGAGAATTGCCGGATCGGCTGGAGCGAATCCGGACTGCGGTCGGCCGTTCTGCTGGGTTCGAAGGATGGGCCACAATTCAAGCGGCGGCCGGTTCCAGGGGAAATGCTGCTTGCGTGAGTCTACAATAAAGGCCGGCGGAGTTTTCTCAAATTGACGAACCATAGAGTCAATCTGCGAGGCCAGCGCACGCGGTGAGCGAACATGCATATCGCTGTCAAAGGCCCGAGGTATCGGGGCCAGTCGCCGGGCTTCAATATAAATTCCCGGATACCAGCCCCAGACGTAAATTCGGTCTGTTTCTTCTGAATGACGTCGGATATGCCGCCCAATTTTCTGCCAGGGCCCAGGTTCGTTTCGTACTTGGGCTAGCGCCTGCACATATCCCCGTCTTCGTTCGGCCTTTTGCGTTTGCGGGTTGATATATTCCTGTCCGGAAAAGGTGCTCTTTCGAAGCCCGAACACAATCGGCCAGGCCATTGCGATCATGACCGCCCCGGCCGCGACGGCTCCGAACAGATAGAGAAAGTTCAAATCACTCCGCTTTAGGAGGCAGACATACAGCCAGACTGCATAGCCGCCCAGTATCGCCCCGGATGCGCACGGCGGCAGATAATACTGCTCATAAGATCGAGGGCTGATCCAGACAAAGGTCATATCCAGGAGCCACCAACTCAGCAACAGCCAGGCCAGACGGTCCTGCGGATGCAAAAGTCTTTTATGCAGTCTTTTATATAGTGTGACTCCCGTTGCCGAAAGGGCTGAGAGCATCGCCAGGGCCAGAGGCACACTCAGCGAAGCGTAATAACGAAGCACAATCGGTGCCTGTCTGGATAGGGTGTAGGTCTGGCGGCTCAGGGAGACATATATGGAATCCGTACCGGCTGCTTGCAGGAGTGTTTGATAAAAGGCGTTCAGTTTTAAAACAAGATTGCTGCCGATCCGAATAAAAAAAAGATTGCTAAGATAGGATCGTACATCGTCCAGGTCGCCTTCTTCGGCATAAATACGAATCGCAGCGCTGGCCAAGAGGATAATCATGGACAGGCCTCCGACAATCCAGATTGCGGGGCGAACCTGTCGGCTCCATCGACACAGGCGGGTAAAGAGGTGAAGTTTTCCCAGAACAACCAGCCCGAAGCCGAGCAGATTCATCGCTACTATGGCCTTCAGGATCAGTATAGGAAGCGAATTAAATAAAACATGGGGCTGCTGTTGCCAGAGAAAAAATAAAAACAGAGGAATCAATCCGAATATGGCTCCGCTGATAAGAAGCAGGAGTTCTTTTTGAAATTGTTTCAGTGAAATCTGTACCCTCGCTGCACGGCCGAGAAAATAGAGAGCAAACGCAATATCTACCGTCAGCCCCGTGGCCTTGAAATAATAGGGCCAGATCAAAGCCGCTCCGGTCAGCAGGAGCCAGCGTTTTTTTTCCGTCAGTTCATAAAAGATCCAGAATGAGATGGCCAGGACCATCCATGCAATCATATACTGTTCTTTGACATTTCCGAACTTGGCAATGTGCGGCGCTGACAGGTAGATCGATGCGACGGTTACTGACAGAACGGCGGCTGTTTTACCCAGCAGCTTTCGACTTGCGAAAAACATTGCTGTCAGCGCGGCGATCTGCATGATCATCTGTATGATCTTGGGCCCGATTTCGCTGAACCCGAAAAAGTAGACTCCGATGATGTTGACCAGCAATGTGCCCGGCTGGGCGGAGGGAATTTCCTCAATGCCGAGGCGCGCTCCTTCGAGCAGGTGCCGGGCTGAATAGACATAAGCGCCGCTGTCAAAAGGGTCGGGCTGGCTGAATTCAAGGATTTTGCCGAAAACAAAAAAAAACACTGCCGGCAGCAGGCAGAAAAGGGTGACACAAAGAGGAGAGAGAAACCGTCTGACAGATTTCTGATCTGCCGGGAGCCGAATCTGGGATTGTGTTTTCTTCTTTTGTCGCCTGGATATGGACATGGCGTCAGCTTTCCTGGGAACCGGCTGCCGGATTCGGCTCCTGGATTTTTTCGATTACATAGGTCGGACGGTCCTGTGATTCGTGATAAGTTCGCACGAGGATTTCGGCCAACAGACCCATTAGCACAAACTGGACAGCGGTAGTCATCAGCATGGTAGAGACAATCAGCAGCGGATTTCGGTTCATGGAATAATCCTGGGCGATCTTCATGTAGATTGTAATGCCACCGGAGATCAGGGAACCGAGCATACACAATCCACCCATCCCGCCAAAGATGTATATCGGTTTGGTCGAAAAGGAAGCGAGAAATTTAATCGTAATCAGGTCCAGAAGAACCTTAAAGATACGATTGAGCCCATACTTGGTTTTTCCCCGAATGCGGGGTCGATGATTCACGACGATTTCGGCTACGTTTTCTCCTCCCCAGCGAGCGAGGGCGGGTATAAACCGGTGCATTTCGCCATACAGGCGGATGGGCTTGAGCGATTCAGCCCGATAGGCCTTGAGGGTACAACCGTAGTCATGAAGCCGGACCCCGGTGATTCGGCCGATCAGCCAGTTGGCGATTCGGCTGGGAAGAGTGCGAGTGACCGCGTTGTCTTTTCGTTCTTTGCGCCAGCCGGAGACGATATCATAGCCCTCATTCAGTTTCGCCAGCAGACGGGGGATGTCGGCCGGGTCGTTTTGCCCGTCGGCGTCAATCGGTACGATAATCCTGCCGCGAGCATATTTGAATCCTGCACTGAAAGCGGCTGTCTGACCAAAGTTTCGGCGAAAACGTATAATCCGGACGTGCGGATCATTTTGCTGGATTTCTGTTAGTTTTTTGAAGCTGTTATCGGAACTGCCGTCATCGACTGCCAGTATTTCATATGATAAGGAGGTTGCTGAAAGGACAGAGCCAAGCTCTTGATAAAGAGGTTCCAGATTCGATTCCTCATTATAAACGGGAATCACAACCGTTAATTCGATTCGATTTTCGTCTGCCATTTGTCGTTATTTTACAGAGGCATTTATAAAAAAACCAATATTTTATTGAATAAATCAGGTTTCGACATGTCAGGAAGACTTCCAAAGCACTTTTTTTCACAATTTTTAAAAAATTTATGGAATTATTATCAATCAGAGGCACTTTCATGACGGCACTAAAGTTGAGGAGCTTAGGGAAACAAAATCCTCACCGGCGGGAATGGGGCGATGAAATTGAGGAGCAGGCGATAGGCCGAGCCGGGAATTAAAATCGTAACTGTATATAATAGCTTGGTTTGTGGTATTCATAGATGAACTGAACTTGGACGGGCACACGGGAGAGTACCGGAGAAGATCTTTGAAAACGGAATAAGCGGATTGGGAAAATTCCCCTAAGATGCTTGATTTTTCAGGAGCCATTGATTATAAAAGGTTGTTTTTCAGGGGGATACAAAAGTGAAATTCGGAGTCAGGGTCTGTGGGGTCG
>JAHDQI010000364.1 GCA_018433925.1 Phycisphaerae bacterium
ATGACCCCAATTTGCGATTGGCGCTCTGGCCCAGCTCGGAAGAGGCGCGGGAAGGAATGCTCAGTGTTTGGGAGCAGGCGGATGTGATCAAGGTCAGCGATGAGGAACTGGATTTTCTGACAGGGCTGGATGACCATGCTCAGGCTGTGGCGCAGCTCTGGCATGATCGGTTACGCTTGTTAGTGGTCACCTTAGGAAAACAGGGCTGCCGGTATTACACACCGGAATGCCAGGGGGTTATCCCCGGTTTTAAGGTGGATACGGTGGACACCACCGGCGCGGGAGATGGCTTTGTGGCCGGGCTTCTGAAAGGGGTGCTGACTCATCCAGAAGATTGGCAGGTTGAACTGGTGCTGCGGCAAATATGCCAGTATGCCAACGCCGTAGGCGCCCTCACGACCACGGTGCGTGGGGCTATTCCGGCGCTGCCGACCGCCGAGAAGGTCTCTCAATTTCTCAATAATTTTTCTTAGGGAATATAAATCCTGAGACCCAGGCAGGTTGATAGTCTGCCGTGGGATTAATTAATAGGCTTCCAGGCAGGGTCGTAATCCAACCCGGGATCAATGGTGATTTGGGTCAGATTTGATCCGGGAAAGGTCATGATATAGATATCCGAGAGGAAATCGTAATACCAATAATCAAAGGCCAGCCAGTTGCCATCAGGGGAGATATCGGCATGATCCATCAGGGGGATATAGCTGGAAACTGCACCAGGGATGATGATGTATTCTTCCGCCTGGCCGGCGTCTTCCAAACGCATCCCGAAAAGCTGTTTGGAGGGACTGCCCAACCCGAGCACCTGGCTAAAAATGATCAAATCCTCTTCCGGATACCAGACGGGGTTACTATCATCTATGGCGCCTGATAGCGTGAACTGAATGGGGTTTTCTCCGTTATGGTCCATCACCCAGACCTGGCCCACACTGCGGAGGCGGATAAAAGCGAGCTGTTTGCCATCCTCAGACCAGGCAGGTTGGGAATCGGCATAGGTGCCATCGGAGAGCTGGAAG
>JAHDQI010000135.1 GCA_018433925.1 Phycisphaerae bacterium
CGAGCGGGCCATTGCCGACAATGCCGAGCTCCGCTGGCGCTGCCCGGCCGGGTTCCGCGTCGTCAGCGCCAAGGAGGCCTGCGACCGGCTCATCGAAAAAATCTCCTGAACCCGCCGCGTCATCGCAGGGCAGAGCGCTTAGGCCCCGGGGCCGCCGGCAAAGGCCTCTAAGTACACCTGGACGGATGAAAACATCGTCGTTCCCCGGACTGTGATTTGGGCGCCCGTCGCGCCGCCGGAAACCTTGTGCTGCTCGTTTATAAAGACCTTGGCGAACAGGTTTTCTGACGGATCGGCGCTCCTGACGAGAAAGGACAGCCGCTTCGCTGAAATTGTAATCTCGGCCGGCAAGACCTGATGGATCGGAATCTCCTGGCCGTCGGCCACATACGTTCCCGTTACCTCCGCCCCCTCTGTGCCGGTCAGCACAATTCGAGTCGTCACCGGGGCCGGACCCCTGATCCTGTCGAATACAACCGCCCCGCCAAGCACAAAAAGCAGAAGAAAAACGGCCCAAACAAGGTTTTTTACCATTTCCAACCCTTTCGCGTTTTATCCAGTTAGCCATCAGGAAAAATGCATCTATATAGAGAGACGCAGGGGATGGGTATTCATATACAGAAAAATAAAAAAAACACCCGCGAAACCGTGCCTTCCGGGTCTGCTGTACTGTTTTTTCAGGGTTCCGGCTTACGGGCCATGCGGGGAGGCCGGGTCCGGCTCCGGGTCCGGTGATAAATGCCGCCTGAGGGTTTCCTGTAATTCCTCCGGTTTGATTTTCTGCGCCGCGATTTTTCCGTCCGGGTCCACCAGCAGCAGTGAGGGATAGAGGCCGCTGTATGCCGCTTTCTGCAGCGCCTCCTCCTCATAAGAGAGCATGCCCACCGGCCAGCGGATTTCCTTTGTTTTCAGGAAATAAAGAATCGCTTTTCGATACGAATCCTGCAAGGATTTCGCATAGGATTTGGAGCCGGGCATGACACTGAGGATTTCAAGCTGCCGGGATGGATGGAACTCGGCATAGAGGGTTTTCAGCGCCTCTATAAATTCGCCGGGGTCTTCGGAGGCCATCACAAAGCCGCAATCGAGCAGCACCCAGGAACCGAGAAAATCACGCAGGCGGATCGGGTCACCGTCGAAACGTTCCATGTCAACAACCGGGGCCTCCTGTCCGACCCGGATTGTTTCCTCCGGTTCGACGGTAACCGTCCCGATGTCCACGGGGGTTTCATAATCAGTTTCTTCGGCAACCTCCGGCACGGTAAACGGATACGCCACCCGCCCCAGCCGGTTTTGATACCATTCGGCCGAGTGCCGATCCAACTTCGGATCGCCGATGGATCCGGAAAGGAGATAGTCGCCGGGCGGAACATTCTCGACCCGCAGAGTGCCGTCAGAATCCACAATCACGGATTCATGAAACCCCATCCCAGACCGTCCCAGCGATTCTTCCATCTTCTTCCTATACTCCTTCCAGGCCGGCGACTGCATCAATTCCTGCTGCCACTGCTGTTTTTCTTCCAGGGTCATGACAAAATAGGTCTCGGGCATTTCAAAGGATGGAGATTCCAAGGTCTCTCTTTTTACGGCGGTTTGGATAGCCAGATCCACATGGTC
>JAHDQI010000064.1 GCA_018433925.1 Phycisphaerae bacterium
AGGCGCAATCACCGCTCGATCAAAAACATATTCCGATAAATCAACATCGCCGGTCTGAACAAAATGTTTATTTAACAAATCTGCATTTGATCCGATAGCGATCAGCTGATTGGGTTCGCTGATTTGATACGGGTTTTCCGGGGTGCCGTCGCCGGGATTATCGGACCAGTCCTAGGCCCATGCGGCCGTTGTGATGAACAGAACCCATCCGACCAAAATGATTGCTTTACGAGTCATAAATCCCTCTCTTTCTGATGTCTCCGCAGCCCCCCATTTCAGGGCCTTTCGTTTCCTCTCATTCCACTTCTTGTCCCGAGCATTAGTCCATGAAACGGATCGTGTGTTACAGAAAAAATTATTTTT
The DNA here is from genome assembly GCA_018433925.1 of Phycisphaerae bacterium. GTDB lineage: Bacteria > Planctomycetota > Phycisphaerae > Sedimentisphaerales > Anaerohalosphaeraceae > JAHDQI01. The sequence continues at coordinate 364 of JAHDQI010000064.1, forward strand.
TTTGTAACGGAGCGGGCTGTTTGTGGACTCCTGGAACATATACGATATAATCCGAATATGCCGAAAAACGATGTAGAAATGCTTGATTTGGTGTCTCATGCGTCGATGGGCGACCGGAAAAGCATGGAGGAACTTGTCCAGCTTACCCGTCCCCGTCTGTTTGCTTATTTATACCGCTTGACGCTGAATTACCATAAGTCGGAAGATCTCCTGCAGGAGGTACAGATGGAAATTGTACAATCCCTCTGGCGTCTTCAAAAACCGACGCACTTCTGGCCCTGGATTCTGAAATATGCCTGGGGCAAGGCGCAGCATCATTTTCGGGAAAGCAAGCGGAAAAAAGCGGTGTCGCTGTCCGCCCTTCCCGAGGAGATCCTTGAAGAAGTGCACAAAACAGCCGATGATGACCTGCCCCGCGAGGAACGGACGGAACTGCTGGAAGTGGTTTTCGGGGCCATGAAAAAGCTGAAGTCCAAACAGCGATCCGTTTTCTCGATGCGCTGCTATGAAGAGATGTCGTTTTCGGAGATTGCCGATCTGCTCGATTGCTCGGAAACCAATGCGCGGGTGCTTTTCTTTCGGGCGCGGCGTAATATCAAAAGACGGCTTCGCTGGGGCGGTTTCAAGGTGAGCATGCTTCTGACGGCGCTGGGGCTGTTCGGTCGGTTTACCTACCGTGCGGCGGCCTCTTCCGTATCTTCGGCCAAGGCCGTATCGGCGCCCACGGCTGTTTCGGCCTCGTCCCTGGAAGTAGGGTTATGGGCTTCGTTTATCGGCTGGCTCAGTTCGGAGGTGGGCCTTTTCTTTTCCACGGTTTTTACGGCGGCGGTGACCTGGTTTACGTATGTCAACATCGGGCTGATTCTGGTCGTTTTGGGGTTTTGCGCGCCGTTTATCGTGCTCGGGTTTGTTTACTACCTTTATTCGGAGCAATAAAAAACGGCGGTCCCCGGATTGAACCGCCGTTTCGAAATCCCCTCCCCTGGCATTTTATCGGGGGTTGGGGATGGTTTTGATGGCAATGATTCGCGGGCGGTCTTCGGAGGTCCATACCCGGCTTCGGTCGAAGATGGCCATGACGCGCCGCTGGGGGCCGTCAGTACCGATGCGCACGAGGATATAGGCCGTGAAGACATCGCTGCGCGTGGTCAGGATGTTGGAAACCTTTGTCAGGAGCCAGTCGCGTTCCTGGAGATCGCCGCTGACGGAGGCGTCATCGTCGTCGGGAGCGCTGGGGGTATCCCACGGGGTCAGATTGAGCAGATCGCCCACGCTCTCGTAACCGGCGGCGGTTCTGCCGTCCACAATTGCCTGGGCAAACGGGAGCGGATCGCCGGCTTGTATGGCCGCGGCCAGGACGTGTTCGGGGGCGGTGTTGATATTGATGCGGCCGGGCAGGGAGCCCCGGTCGCGATCGAGGAAGCAGATATAGCCCAGCAGGTCGGGATCGCGGAGGATGTCAAAGCGGATTTCGCCTTCCTCGGAGGCATTGGCTATGGATGCGGTGAGGGAGACGGCATTCGGGTCGGCGACGGACTGGCTGCCGATAAACAGGACCTTCTGGAAATCGGCGAGGGTATAAAATCGCCGCTCGTCAGGCAGGCCGGGCAGCGGCGGCAGTTCATCGGCCACGGGCATCTGCCAGCCGGTTTGGGTTTCGGGAACCGCGTTTGGCAAGCCGAGAGTGGCCGGATTGGCAGGCAGCGGCGGCGACTGCTCGTGAACGAACGCCTCGGCGTTGGTGAATCGCCAGCCGGTGTCCTGCCGTTTGAGGGCATGGAGGGTTGGGACTCCGTCGGCCGGGTTATCGGAAAGCATGGGCAAAAACCGGCCGCGTTCGATGCGGTCAACGGTTATAAACTGGGTCGGATTGGTTGCATAAGCGGCATCGCGCGGGTCGGGGCGCTGGAGATCGATGCTGTTGGCATCATCAACCAGGGTTCCGAGGCCGAAACCGCCGATTGTCCGGGCCGTACCGACGGTAGAAATTGTGTCATTTGAACGAATTGTCAATCGGCCGGGCACCGAGGGCGACCCGGCGGGAATTGTGACGCCGGCGGGGATGTCGAAATCGGTGGAGGAGCCGGTTTTTCTGTCGAAAAGAATCCTCCAGTTTTCGAGCGAAATCGCGGTATCATAGGGATTTAGAAGCTCAAGGGCCACCTCGGCGGTCTGGTTCGTAATGTCTGTTCGCTGGATATACAGTTCCGAGATAAAGGGCTGGCGTTCGTAGCCGTAGATACTGTCGGCCGCATCGAGGCCGAAGGCGAAGGCGGCCGGGATCGAGCCGGGGGCAAAGAACGGAACGGAAGGGTCTTCGACACTCAGGTTGGCGCTGGTTTCGGCAATCATCCGATTGATGATCTGCTGGGTGATGCAGGTCGGGCGGCTGTCATACTGCGAGCCGAAAAGAGCGGTTGAGAAAGGGCCTGTTTGGGCAGAATCGTCGGACCCGTCATCGAAGTAGTCGATCATGTTGGCGACGATCCGGGCGGCTTTGCGAGCGGCGGCGGCGCGCGTGTCTCCCCGGCTGCCGTAATAGGCGCGGAAGGCATAGAGCAGATGGAGGATGTGGCGGCGGACCTTGTATTGATTTTGCAGCGCCACGGCCGGGTCGGAATCGTCTTCGGGGAACAGCGGGCGGCGAACGCTGACGGGACGGCCGTCGGCGGGGGTAAAGAGCTTGCCGTAAATCTCTTTTTCCGCGTCGGTCAAGGCTTCGGCGAATGGATCTGTGCCGAAGCGGAGGTTGCGGTCGAAACTGTAGAACGTGCACACATGCCGCCGGTCATAATAATAGCCATAGGTATTGGCCGGGTCGGAAGCGTCCAAGTTGTCCGGGTTCATGCGCTGTTTCCAGATGC
>JAHDQI010000033.1 GCA_018433925.1 Phycisphaerae bacterium
CTCTCCGGCAGAGGAAGCGGGGATCAAGGAGCAGGATATTATTATTGAAATTGACGGGCGGGCCATTCAAAACGCCCAGGATGCGCGCAATGTGATCGGCTTTACCCCGCCCGGAACAACGGTAACCGTGGTCGTCAACCGGGACGGCCGAGACCGGAAGATTTCCTTGACCGCCGGCACCAAGCCGATCGTCGAGGGATTGATCGGAAAGCTGGGCATCCGGATCAAAAACACCGAAGACGGCAAGGGCGTTTTAATCACGGAGGTCCGCCCCGACAGCCCCGCAGGCCGCAAAAATCTGCGGGCGGGCATGGTGATCCTCAGCGTCAACCGCGTCGGCGTCAATTCCGTCAAAGAGTTTACGCGGGAGCTCCAAAACGCCGAAGCCAAAGGAAGCCGACAGGTGGCCCTGTTTGTCCAGAGCGATATGTATGTCTATTACGTGGTGCTGCCGCTGGGAGACTGAGCCGCCTCGACGTGCAGGAGTGACTTTTCTTCTTTGCGGTTCCAATCCGGCGCTGCCGAAAAGCGGCGCCGGTTTTTTTAGGATCAGGATACCTGCGTCAGTTTCCCGGTGAGGGTGTCAATTCGGTTTCGAAGCAGGGAGTCGGTTTTGCAGATGTCTTCGATCTTGCCGCAGGCGTGCAGCACGGTGGAGTGATCGCGCCCGCCGAGGTGACCGCCGATTTCCTCCAGGCTGTGGCGGGTCAGCCGGCGGCCGAGGTACATGCAGACCTGCCGCGGCAGGGCGATGCTCTGGCTTCGTTTCTTGCTTTGCAGATCGGTGACGCGGGTGTCGAATTCGCCGCTGACGGCGCGGATGATGTCGGCCATGCTGACGGCACGCGGTGCGGCGTTTTGCTGGATGCCCAGCGCCTCCCGCGCCAGGTCCGCGGTGATCGGCCGGCCGGCCGTCTGGGCCGTGGCATACAGTATTGTCAGCGCCCCTTCGATTTCACGGATGTTGGACTGCACGTGTTCGGCGACCAGCTCGGCCGTGCCGTCCGGCAGGTCGATCCCCCGCAGATGCGCCTTCTTTTTGACAATCGCGATGCGCGTTTCATAGCTGGGCGCATCCAGCCGCGCTACCAGGCCCCACTTGAACCGGCTGATGAGCCGCTCTTCGAGAGAGGGCAGCTCGCCCGGCGCGCAGTCGGCCGTCAGGATAATCTGCCTGCGGTTGTTATACAGGGCGTTGAAGGTGTGAAAGAACTCTTCCTGGCTTTGTTCCCGCTCCCGCAAAAACTGCACATCGTCAATAATCAGCACATCCACCGTTCGGTACTGGCTCTGGAACTCCGGCAGCTTGCCCTGCTCAATCGCGCTGATAAACCCGTTGACGAATTGCTCACAGCTCAGGAATTGGATCGAAAGCGTCTTTCGGCTGTGCCTCGAATCATGACAGACCGCGTGCAGCAGATGCGTCTTGCCGAGCCCTACGCTGCCGTGCAGAAACAGCGGATTGTAGATGGAGCCGGGGTTCTGACTGACGGCGATACAGCTTGCGTGGGCCAGCCGGTTGCACGGCCCGACGACGAAGTTCTCAAAGGTATAATCCGGATGCAGTCGGATGGCCGAGGGCGGCGCCTCGGCGGCGGCCGGAGCCGGGATGCTTTCCATCGAATGAAAACCGAGCGAAACGAGATAGCCCGTCACACGCTGGGCCGCCTGGGTAAAGACCGGCAGGCAGTGATCCTGCAGGTAATGCGCCTTCGTTTCATCCGGGCAGCCGATATCCATATGACCGCCGCTGAAATTCATGACCGTCAGGTCCTCAAACCAGGTGCGAACATTGACCGGGTCCAGCGTCCGGACCTCTTCAAGCATGCGTTCGAGAATCCGGATTGAATCATGCGTTTTCACGTCTTGTCAGCTTCCTTATTCTTACCAGCGGGCAAAAAATCCGCTGCGGTGTTTTAAAAGTTCCGGAAAAACCCTCCTGTTTTGCTGCCCGGAGAGGACCTCCTTTGGCGGTTTCGGGTCTTACCGTGCGAAAAAACAATGTATCCCCGGCACGCAAAAAAGTCAATCGATTTTCGGCCGCCGCCGCCGGCTTTTCACGAAAAATCAAAAAAGACAACTGGGGGCTTGAAAATCCGTTGAAATTATGCGACACTCCAATCGTTTAATCCGCTCGAACGAATGCCAATATACAAGATATGGTGGTGCAATGGGTTTTTTCAACAAAACAGTTCAGTACCTCAGGGATCGCCTCGGAAAAACGCGCAATAAAATCGCATCCAGTCTCTCGGCCGTGCTGACGCTTGGGCGGGATATCAACGAGTCGATGCTGGATGAGCTCGAAGAAACGCTCATCAGCGATGATATCGGCGTGGAAACCACGGCCCGGCTGATCGGCGACCTGCGCGAGGCCTACAAAAAGAAGCAAATCGCCAAAACGGACGATATCATTCCGTTTTTGAAGGATCACATGAAAAACTACTGGCCGCAGCGGGATCGTCAGCTTCGATTGTCCGCCTCCGGCCCGACAGTTATCCTTGTCGCCGGGGTCAACGGTTCCGGCAAGACCACCAGCATCGCCAAGCTGGCCTATACGCTCAGCCGAAACGATCGCAAAGTCATTGTGGCCGCGTGTGATACGTTCCGAGCCGCGGCCGTCGAGCAGCTTTCCATCTGGGCCGAACGCATCGGCGTGCAGATTGTCCGGCACAAGCAGGGGGCCGACCCGGCCGCCGTGGCTTATGATGCCGTCGCCGCCGCCCTCGCCCGGCAGGCCGATTTCCTGATTCTCGATACCGCCGGTCGTCTCCATACCCAAAAACACCTGATGGAGGAGCTGACCAAGATCCGCAATGTCGTCTCTAAGCAGATTCCCGATGCCCCGCACGAGGTCATTCTCGTGGTGGACGCCACCACCGGCCAGAACGCTATCCAGCAGGCCCGCATGTTTACCCAGGCCATCGACGTAACGGGCATCTTCCTGGCCAAGCTCGACGGCACCGCCCGCGGCGGCATCGTCATCGCCATCAAGGACATGCTCGATATCCCCGTCAAATTCGTCGGCCTTGGCGAAACCCCCGAAGACATCGCCGAATTCGACCCCGAAGAATTCGTCGAAGCCCTCTTTACCTGATCTCGTTGGCCCGGCCTCCGAGGTTTCGTTTCAGCGGCACTTGCGCGAACGGTAAAAACAGTCAGCGCGGATTGTATTTCTTGCCGACCTGCCCGGCGAATCGGCAAAAGACGGTGTTCGTGGACGTGTCAAAGCGGATTCGCCGGCCGCGGGTGCCGCCGACTTCTTCCCGACCAATGCGAATATGATGAGCGGCCAGCACGGACCGCGCGGCCTCAATATTGTCCTGTCCGATGCTCAGTTCACCGCGCTGCGTTTTAATCACGAATGCCCCGCCGAAGACCTGGGCGATGTAATGCGTCGGCGCCGGATCCCGTTTTAAAAGAGCCAGGACAATCGCCTCCGTGGCCGTCGAGCCGTACCGGCCGATATCGCGCCCGGCTTCCCCGGCCGGACGGGCCTGAAGAAAATGATTCATCGCGGCGTCGCCCGTCTTTCGATTATACAGGCAAACGCTCACGCAGGAACCGACAAGCGTTTCAATCACTTCCGCCTGTTTGCAGATCCGGTATTCGCCCGGCAGCAATAAAATTCGATCCATCGAAAACTCCGGCCTTTACGAACCGCCTGCAGTATTGATTCTGCCGTCGATCATTTTTTTTCGCGGACCCCCGCGATGGCTTCTCCGCTGCCGACAAGCACGAGATTCGGTTTCAGCGGCGGGGCCATCCGGTGGCCCAGGTAAAAACTCGTATGCGGCGGCTTGTTATAAGCCACATTCTGCCACGCGATCGACAGCCGGTACTGCGGATCGTGCATCAGCGTATAAATCCGGTGCTCCGTCGGCATCGTCGTCGTATACAGACGCAGCGACTTCCGGTCCGGCCCGGTCACCAGCAGTTCTTCGCGCCAGTCCCCCAGCAGATCGCCGACAAGTTGCGGCCGGCTCCACCGGCGACCGCTCGAACCGGCAGTGAAAAGCGCCTCGGCCTTCTCCTCCTGCCAGTTCCACTTGGAAACCGTATGGCCCGCCAGCAGTTCCCGCAGCAGATCCCCGTCCCACCAGATCACAAAATCGCGCATCCGCGGCGCTTTGCCGATAATCGTTCCGCTCGAATCCCGCATCTCGCCGCCCCCGTCCCAGGCCTCAAACCCGTGATGCCGCGGATCGATATCGGCCGCCAAACAATGGCTGATGTCCACGCCCGGACTGTGCTTCCAGAGCACCGTGCCGGTGGCCGCGTCGCGCATTACCACCCCCGGCGTCTGAAAGCGGACCGTCTCGCCCTCGTTCTCATGCACCGTCAAAATCTCCAGCCCCGGCCGGTCCGGGTACATATCGGAAACATGCAGGGCGTCGCCGTGACGAAAGCCCGTCGAGTACAGCCCCGTGCCGTCGTCATCGACCACCATGGAATGATAGACAATCTCATCCTTGCCGTCGCCGTCCACATCGGCCGCGGTAAGACTGTGGCCCCCCATGCCCGAATACGGCGAGGCGTCCTTAAACGGCGGATAGCGGATGCCGCTGTCGAACACCCAGCGGCTGGTCAGGTTGCCGTCGCGCCAGTCCCACGCCGCCAGCACCGTCCGCCCGTACACCCCGCGGCAGGCCACCACACTTGGCCGCTGCCCGTCCAGGTACGCCACGCAAGCCAGAAACCGGTCGCAGCGGTTGCCGTAGTTGTCATTGCCGCCGTTGCCGCCGATGCCGCCCCACCCGTCAATCGGGTCGCGGCCGGGGATGTAATCGACCGTCTTCAGCGCTGCCCCTGTGCGCCCGTCAAAGACCGTCAGGTATTCCGGCCCGTCCAGAATCCGCCCGTGTCTCTTGTCTCCCTCCTTGAGAGTCCGCCAGTCCTTGTCCGCATCGCCGATGACCTTGCCGGTCCCGTCCTTTGTGCCGTCGGCCGTCTTGCAGACCACCTCGGCCCGGCCGTCGCCGTCAAGATCATAAACCATAAACTGCGTATAATGTTCGCCCTCGCGGATGTTGATCCCCAGGTCAATCCGCCACAGGTGCGTTCCGTCCAGCTTGTAGGCGTCGAGAATGGGTTGGGTGGTGATGCCCTCGAACGAGTTATCCCGCCCCCGGCCGACCTGGTGCAGCACGATTTCATACTCCCCGTCGCCGTCCAGGTCCCCGGCGGAGGCGTCCCCCGGCCGATAGCCCTCGATCGGCTGAATCGGTATTTCAAGATAGTCATTCTCCCATGCCCTCACCGGCTTGCAGGCCGCCAGTTCACGCCCCTCCAGCACCGGCCGGATGAAGTAGTCCAGCGGTTTTTCGAGGTCTGCTTGAGTATCCGGAAAGTAGGTCGAATCCGTAATGGGCGTTGCGTTGACCTTCTCCGGCTGGCCGCCGTTGGTGATGCGATAGAGGTTGAAGGCGACCGACTCCGGATCAGTCCCGAATAGCCGCCAGCTCACAGAAACCCTCCCCTCCGCCTGCTTGACCGCCGCCACGCCCCGCGTCAGATTCTCCATCTGCCGCGCCGCCGGGCACAAACAAGCCGCCATCAGCACAAAAGAGAGGGACAATATCCAGCCGCTACGGAAGCGGCAGCCAGTGCCTTTCCCCATCAGATTCTCCCGTTTATCGCAAGGACAATAAGCCATGAAAACCGTATGATTCAGGAACTATTATAACGCACGGATTCGGCAAAAACACCCTAAAATATTCAGTTGTCTAACCGACCCTGAGATAAGGCCGAGGCGGACGCAAAAAAACGCCGGAATCGCTGCTCCGGGCGCCATTAAAAAAGATCGTTTAAGTCCATCTGTCACAGCCGCCGGCGGCGAATTTTCCGGTGCACGGCCATCCTGGCCATATTTTCTCAAAAAAAAGACAGTCTCCAATTCAGGGATTGATATATAGATAATAATAATTTCACTTTTTTACAAATATATAAAATTTTATACTTGCTATTTAATATTTTTATGGGATAATACCCCCCGTAAGGCCCAGGGCCCTTTGACAAGTACAGAAGAGGAAGTTTCGACCCGCTGGTATCTGGTATCTGGCCGTGTGGCTCAAAAATGTGCGCC
>JAHDQI010000318.1 GCA_018433925.1 Phycisphaerae bacterium
GGCCGGCATCCGGCTCTGCCGCATGAGCCGTTCCAAGGTGGCACCCCTCGCAGGTAAAACCGGCCTTGGCCGGATCATCCATTTCAATTCCGCGGGCAATCCGGTGGTCAACGCCGTTTCGATGACAGTCCGCGCAGGTCAGGCCCGCCGCCAGGTGCACATCCTCATCCCTCTGCCATTCTTCGGCTCCTGAAAAACCCATATCCTGGTTGGAATGGCAAAAATAACAGCGCCGGGTATCCGGCTTCAAATCAATGTCCAGAAAAACCTGATCTTCCGGGTTAAAAAGCCCTTCGATATAACTGACCTGGATTCCTTCATCAAATTCGGGGTCAAAGAAATCGGAGAGGGCCGCGGCCGTCCCGTTCACCACGGCGAGCCCGCTGGAGGCCGCCGCAAGCCACTTGTAATTCTGCCGGGCGGCCTGAAGAGCCGCCATATTCGAGTCCTGACGCGGGTCTCCGCTGTGACAGGTCATACAGTTGATTTCGTACCGGCCGCTGATCTGCTGCCGAATCATCTCCTGAGGATGGGTTTCCGGATCGGCCTCTATTTCACCATAGCCGCCGCCGGGCAGGTGAGTTCCGAAAAGATTGATATAGTCCCATGCGCTCATCCCTGCCTGTTCGGGGGTAAAAGACCCCTTGGTGCCGCGCGGGGAAATCGGGATCTGCGTTCTTGTTTTGGCGTCCCTGAACACCCAGGGCTGACTGGGCCTTCCCGGCGGCATGTTCGGGTCCGGACCGACAAAGTGCCAGCCCTGTGAAATGGCCTCGTAGTTATGACACTGGCCGCAGGTCTTGCGAGGAGAGAACGGCTGCGGATTGCTATCGGCGGCACGAATCTTGATCCCATTTTCATCCAGCAGGTCAACAAGGTGGACATACGGAGTGCGGTTGCCGTCATTGCCGTCCCCGAGCAGCTCCGTTTCGGCAGAGAACACAATGCCGCCGCCGCCTGAAAGCAGGACCGTCATGCCGATTGCGATCATCCTTTTCATCGTCTGCTTCATCGTATTAAACCGCAAACTCATCCTTGCCAAAGTCCAGCCGTTTGGCGGCGGCGACGGCTTCGTTGACCTTGAGCACCGTCACGGCCGTTTCATACCCGATTTCCGCCGGGCAAGTCAGCTTCTCCTTCCCCCGAATGGCATTGAAAAAATTCTGAATATGCGGCTGATGATACGGCACATTCATGGTTATCGGAATTGTATATTCGGCCGGCGAAAACGTGCCTTCCCGAACGTCCAGCACGGCCTCATTTTTTTGTTCATTATCGACAACCGGCCGGCCCTCGACTTTTTTCAGATATCCCCTGGCTACCCACGGATCCCATTTTTCCTCCGGAACCCAGCTTTCACGATACACACTTCCCCGGTTGGCTGATTCGGAGATGACCAGCGTCCCCTCCAGGCCCATAAAGGATTCATAATATCCGTTGGCGCTGTTGGTGGTCAGGGTTTGATAAAACGCCCGCACGGGACCGGCCTTTGTCTCGTATTCATACACCGCCATGACACTGTCATACCACTCGTGATTTTTCCAGTAATCGATGCCTCCGCTGGCCATCACCGTTTTCGGCACGGCATTCAGATACCAGTTGTAAATATCAATCTGGTGCGATCCAAGGTCCACGATGGGTCCTCCGCCCATCCCCCTGAACCACCGCCAGTTTCGAAACTGATGCATATTTTTATAGCCGTACCGATTCAGGGTCGCCTCGTCGATCTCCGTCCCTTCGGGCCAGTCCAGATCCTCGCAGGCGGCCTTGCTGCGGTTCCACTGTCCGTTGATCGTCGTGATCTGTCCGAGCAGCCCGGCCTCCTGGATATATTTATCATAGCAATAACGGTACCGCGGATTGCTGCGCCGCTGGTGACCGATCTGCAGCAGTTTTCCGCTTTTGTTGGCGGCCTCCACCATCTTCCTGGCGCCCTCAAGCGTATTGCTCATCTCCTTTTCGCAATAGACATGCAGTCCTTTGTCAAGGCAGGCGATAGTATGCTCGGCATGGCAGAAATCCGGCGTCGCGATAATCACCGCATCGAGGTCCGTTTCCTTATCCAGCATTTCCCGATAATCCACATACGGACGCCCTTCGTGCCCATAAGCCCTCTTGTAGGCCTGTACCCGACGGGACACACGACGCAGATTAACCTGTTCCCAGATGTCGCAAACCGCCAGAATTCGAATCCCGGCCTCGCTGCCCAGCTTCATGGCGGCATCCAGAAGGGCCTGCCCCTGGGCACCGGCCCCGAGGAAGGCAATATTTAATACGTCTTTGTTTTCTCCGGCTCCAAGAACGTTTCCGGATACAAACAAACCGGCCCCGATTGCGGCCGATGTTTTTACAAATTCTCTGCGATTCAGTTGGCTGCTCATTGGACTTACTTGCCCTTTCGTAGGATTAGTTCAGTTCTTTGATTTTAAGATTGCGATACGCTACCGAAAATCCGTGATCCTGAAAACCCAGAAAACCGGACCGCGGCAGGTCTTTGTAAGCAATAGTAAACTTATTGTTAGAGCCGTCCGGGTTTTTCCCGGCCTCCGTCCAGTCATCCAGATTCATCTCGATCATCGGCAATTCGTTCAAAATCACCTGGATCTTCGGACCGGCAGCAATGATCGTCATCCGGTTCCATTGACCGACGGGCCTGACCGGGTTAAACTCCGGAGCCAGAATATCATAAATCGCCCCGCAGGTATCTCTTCGGCTTAACGGCTTCTCGTAAGAGTCCATGATCTGCACTTCCACCCACGGCAGCCAGGTAGGCTCGGCAGCACGCAGAAATACTCCGCTGTTAGTGTCTTTCTCGACCTGGAATTCAAAATGGAGAATGAAATCGCCGTAGGCCTTTTTTGTCCAGATGTCTCCCTCCCCTTTACGAATCAGGACCCCGTCTTTAAACGCCCAGCTATTCGGCTTCAAATCCGCGTTGCCCAGCCCCGCTTCAAATACATCCGCCCATCCGTCCGAAGCCAGTTGTGCCGCCTGCTGCCTGTAATAAGCAATACACTGCCGCAGATCCGGGATAAAATCCTCATCCCAGTGATTTTCATACTCAATAATAATCGGGCCCTTGTAGCCCTGCCGATGCAGTTCCCTGAAAATCGCCTCGGAACGGTTTTGTCCCCGTCCCCAGATTTGATCGGTTCCGTTTTCGATCTCCTTATGATGGATATCGAAAATCCGGCCTTCAAACATTTTCAGGCATTCCACCGGATCCAGACCGCTGCGAACCCAGTGGCCGGTGTCCGGACATACCCCGATCCATTGACTTGTCTTTTTTAAGATTTCGGCCGCGATCTCCGGATCCCAGTACCGCGTGGGTTTGGGATGATTGTGAATGGCTACCCGGATTTTATATTCTTTACACAGTTTATCCAGAAGTTTATATGCGTCAAACGGCGGTTCGGAAACAATCGTTTCAATGCCCATCTCTTTGGCAAACGCGAACGCCCTTCGAGCCGCTTCTTCCTCGCTGGGCAGCCCGTATACGCCGAAGTTGATCAGGTGCACACCGCTGTCGGCCAGTTTCTGCCTGACTTTTTTGCGAAGTTCGGCGGATATCTCCGGGCCGAATCCTTCCGGAATGTCCGAACTGATCCGTTGTCCCGGAAAGGCCTCAAGCCAGCGCAGACCCAGGGCGCTTGTCTGGTCAATCGCCTCAAACAGTGTTCCATTTTTCAGCGTCCAGCACTGCATGCCCAGCCGCCAGCCGTCATATACATCCGCCGCTGATGTATTATCCATCGCTTTTGCCTCCGCCCATCCGGCACACAGCAGAATCGCGATGGCCGTTATCCTGACTTGTAACTGATTCATGATACCTCCAGATTCCAGCCGTCCCGATAGGACTGCCTGACATATTGATTGGCTTCTTCCAGATTCGTCACACGCATCGCCTCTCCATCCCAAAGCAGCTTCTGCCCCGGATAAAACAGGGCCAAATTGCCCATGACCACCATCTCCGTAAACGGCCCGGCATAATCAAAATGGGAGGTGGCCTGACCGCCCGCTTTGCACGCCTGGACCCAGTTCATCTCGTGGCTGGTCCGTACCCGAGGAATGGTCTTCTCCGGCCGATTGTACTCCCGCATTCGGGTATAAGGAATTAACTGGGGTCCCTTGGCATAGCAGCCGCACATGAGTTTGCCCTTGTCGCCGACAAAAATGACGCCCCCGTTGCTGTCGCCCAAGCGTCGTCCGGATTCCAGTTCATCCGGCCGCTCCGGCAAAAGCCCCCCGTCATACCAGTGCACCTCTACCGGAGGCAACTCTCCTCGTGCCGGAAATTCAAAATGAATTTTAGAGGCCGTTGGATAACTTTCCGAATGCTCCAGGTGCTTCCATTTTTCCACGCAGATTTTTGCATAACTGCCCTGTACGCTGGTCGGATATCTCAGCTTCAGCGACCAGAAAACAGGGTCCAGGATATGGCAGGCCATGTCCCCCAGCGCCCCGGTTCCGAAATCCACCCAGCACCGCCAGTCCCAGGGATGATAGATCGGGTGATACGGCCGCATCGGGGCCGGGCCGATCCACAAATCCCAGTCCAGAGTATCCGGCACCGGCGGGGTGTCCGTCGGCCGCAGTTTCGCCTGGGGCCAGACCGGGCGATTCGTCCAGGCATGCACCTGCCGAACCTGACCAATGGCCCCGTCCCAGATCCATTCGCAAATCAGACGCGCTTCCTCAGCGCTGTGCCCCTGGTTTCCCATTTGGGTCACCACACCATATTTGCGGGCCGCCTCCGTCAGCACACGGGCCTCATGCACCGTCCGGGTCAGCGGCTTTTGCACATAAACATGTTTGCCTCGCCTCATCGCTTCCAGCGCAATGACGGCATGGGTATGATCCGGCGTGGCGATAATCACCGCGTCAATCGTATCGCCCATCTGGTCCAGCATGACTCGATAGTCACGAAAGGTTTTGGCCTTGGGATAGGCCGCATACGTCGCGGCGGCATAGGCGTCATCCACATCGCACAAGGCAACGATATTTGCCTCTGTACCTGGGTTCTCGTCGCCGGGATCACAAATCGCCCTCAGGTTTGATTTTCCCATTCCGCCGACGCCGATACCGGCAATGTTCAGTTTCTCACTGGGCGCCTTACGGCCCGCTCCGCCCAGCACATGCGAGGGGACAATCGTAAAGGTCGCCGCTCCGGCCGCGGCAGTTCGTAAAAAATCACGCCGGGTTACGCCCGTTGCTTTCTTTTTGTTCTGCATAGTAGAAATGCTCCATTTATTTCAATTCGTCCAACAATTCATTCGCACGGTTTTTCAGGACATCGCTGGGACCCGATTCGAGCAGTTTGTTCAGCGCCGTCCTGCACATACCGGGCTGCTGCTTGGCCAGTTTTTCACAGATTCCCGTGATGGCCGCCTGGGCCTCGGCCCGAAGCGACTCATTATCAAGATTTCGAACAGCCGTCGTCAGGGCCTGTGCGGAGGCCTGCTGCCCCAGTGCCGCCAACACAATTTTGTTCTCCGATTCGCGCGGTGCCATACGCATCGCCTCCACCAGGGCCGAAACCCGATCCTCTGTTGGCAGGGAAGCATCGCGAAGCATTCGCACATAAGCCCGAAAAGCCAGAACCTTCATGGCCTCGTCCTCTCCCCGCGCAGCAAAGTGTTTCATATCTTCCATTGCTTCCGGCCCCGGCCATTCGGTCAATCCTCGAAAGGCCGCCTTCTGCACAGCCGGGTTTTTGGAATGGTAAAGATCTCCGCGAAGCGACTCAAGGGTATCAGGATCACCGACCTGCCCCAAAACACGATAGACCGCGGCTCTCACGGAATCATCCCGGGTATCCTCAAAAAAGGACAAAATGGCCTTTCCCCTTCCCTTTCTTTCGGGCTCTTTCAACGCCACTACCACGAGCGTTTTTTCAACCTCCATGCCCGGTTTGTTTAATAAGGGCGTCAACTGCGCAAGATCTTCCGGCTCGGCAAGTGTCTGCAAAGACCCAAGCGACTCTCGAACGACCGCGCGGTTTGGGCAGCCGGCCGCCCGCACAATCGCCGGCAGGGCCTCCCGGATGCCCCGCTGCCCGGCCGCACGGATGTATTCGGCCGTAACATCCCCCTGGCGATCCTCGGACAAATCGGCTTTTTCAATCGCTTCAGCAATCACTTCGTTGACCCCTTTTCCCGGAAGACGAACCAGGGCCTCACGTGCCTGATCTCGCTGCGTCCGTTCCGTCGCCGTGGCTGCCGCCTGTGCCAAAGGCAGCACACAAGTGCTGTCCCCGACTGCGGCCATCGCTTCAAAAGCGGCCGAACGAACCGCAGGCGATTCGGCGTCGAGAGAGGCCAATGCCGCTTTTTTGGCCGACGGGAGCCGGTACTCCGTCAGGGCCGCCAAAAAACGAACCTGCAGCAGCGGAGAAAAATGCGGCATCGCTTTGTGGGCCTCGGCAATCGCCTTCTCATTCGATGTCTCACAGGCAAGACGAACGGCTGCGGTCTGTATCTCCGGATTCGATTTCCGCATCGCCTCCTGCAAAAGCACCTCGGCCCGCGGCGCCGTCACCGACCGGACCAGTCCGCTCAGGGCGGCGGCACGCACAGTTTCAGAGGAACCGCCGGCATAGAGTTTTTGAAACAGGGCCTCCGCCTTTGTTTTTTCACCTTCCTGAATCATGCGGTTGCCGCAGGCCAGCAGCGCATCTTCGGCCCGGGGCCCCAGAGAACCGGGAATTCGCGGACGATGGCTTTCTATCAGGGCGGCCGCCTCCGCCGTGGCAATCTGTCCCAGGGCTGAAATCGCCGCCTCGGCAATCTCGACATCTCCGCCGTCCAAAAGCGGGGCGATTGAATCAACCGCGGCAGCCGTTTTGCGCATCCCCAGGGCCGACAGGATTCCGATCTGGACCGGCTTTTTCGCTTGCGGCAGCGCCTTGAGAAGACTCTCGTCCGCCTTCGCGGAAGGAATCCGCGCAAGGGCATACAGGGCCGGGCCGGCCGTCTTCTCGTCATCCAGCAACTCAACCAGCGCCGTTACGGAGGCCTCTGTGCCGATCAGACTAAGCTGACGGCAGAGAAAATCCTTCAGCGCAAACGAACCGTCTGAGCGAAGGGCCTCCAGCAGAATCATTTCCGCCTTTTGTAATTCCTCCGGCGATTCATACACGGAAGCAATCCGGTTATGAATCTCCGTCAGTTTCAGACGGCTCTGCCCGAATTCGTATGCTTTCATCTGATCGAGCAGCGTTTTTAACTCCGCTGAATCAATCGATCCATAGAGCGGCGCCGCGGCCGCGGTTATGCAAAGAACACATATCCAGCGTTTCATGGTTTTTTTCATCCGTAGGTTCCTGTCTTTTCCGAGTTACAAATGCCAGGGGCTGCGATACGCCCTCGTTAAAAGACGGTCAGCCCCTTCATCATTCACGAATCGTTCTTTCCGCACATCCCATTTCAACCTGAGCCCCGTCAGCATCGCAATCTCTCCGAGAAACCCCACACTGATGGAGCGATGCGCGGTCTCTGCCGGCGCCGCGGTGGTTTGGCGACTTTTGACGCAATCCACAAAATTGCCATGATGCCCCGACGCACTTCGATACAAATGCACTTCTTCCGGCCC
>JAHDQI010000097.1 GCA_018433925.1 Phycisphaerae bacterium
ACCCATTTGCGATATGACCGTACGGTATACCCTGGATGGAACCGACCCTACAGAGGATTCCATCGTATACGAAGGCCCCTTTGTAATCCGCAATAACTGCCAACTCAGGGCTGCAGGATGGTTTTCCAACGGGACCCGGAGCCGCGTTTTATCCGGCGTGTTTGAACAGGCAACGCTATATGAGCCGATCGAAAAAGATCATCTCATGCCGGGATTGAAATGCCGATACTACGAAGGCCAATTTTATTCTGTAAAAGCTCTTGATAACAATCCACTCCAAAAAGCAATGGCAACCGAGAATTTTGCTTTTCCGAAAGATATCCAAAAGGACCATTTCGGCCTGATCTATGACGGATTGATTCAGGTACCGGAGGATGGAATTTACAGCTTTTACACCACTTCGGACGATGGCAGCCAACTGTGGATTCATGATCAGCTTGTGGTCGATAACGACGGACTGCACGGGCAATTTGAAAGGAGCGGTCAAATCGGACTGAAAGGCGGACTCCACCCGATTCAGGTTCGATTCATTGAATACGGCGGCGACGAATACCTATCCGTTTCTTATGCAGGACCGGGCATTTCCAAAAAGCAGGTTCCTGCAAAGATCCTGTTTACAGATTTTCACAATCCATCTTCAGGGGACACCCAAAAACCAATGGTGAACTATTTACAGGAAGAAACCAGGGAAGAATTTGACCGGCGCATGGCCTGGTGGCGGCAGGCCCGTTTTGGCCTGTTTATTCACTGGGGACTGTATGCAATTCCGGCCGGCGAATGGGACGGTAAAAAAGACTACGGAGAATGGATTTTAACCAGTGCCCAGATTCCGGTCGAACAGTATAAGCAGTTTGCGCCTCAATTTAATCCGGTCGAATTTGATGCCGCCGAATGGGTACGAATGGCCAAAGAAGCGGGGATGAAATATATCGTAATTACAAGCAAACACCATGACGGCTTTTGCCTGTTTGATTCCGCGGTCACAAACTACGATATTACAGACGCCACCCCGTTTCAACGCGATCTCCTCAAGGAACTTACGGCCGAGTGCAAAAAGCAGGGCATTCAGATGTGTTTTTACTATTCTATCATAGACTGGCAGCATCCGGACTATTTGCCGCGACGAAGCTGGGAAGATCGTTCCTCGAAAGATGCGGATTTTCAACGTTATATCCGGTATATGAAAGCCCAGCTAAAAGAGCTTATCGAACAATATGATCCTGCCGTGCTCTGGTTTGACGGGGAATGGGAAGAAACCTGGAATCACGAAGCAGGGGTTAAGCTGTATAACCATGTCCGGAATTTGATACCCGACATTCTCATAAACAATCGGGTGGGTACCGGAGGAGGTGGAA
>JAHDQI010000218.1 GCA_018433925.1 Phycisphaerae bacterium
CGCAAAGAAGAAAACGAAAAAGAAGGAAACACAGGGGGCGCGGAGGTTGGCGAAACTTACGGCGGGGCGGCCTTCGCCTGTTGTCGATACGCGGGTTATCTACTGCGGGGATAATTTGGAGCAGTTAAAGCGGCTGCCGGAGATGGAACGCCTTCGGCGTGGTGAAAGATACCCCCTCGTCGCTGCGCGACACTCCCCCTTGAAAAAAGGGGGAGTGCTTGACGATCGCAGCGAAACAGCAGCGCGGGCAATGGGTGTACGGCAGGGATATCGTAAAAGTGTCGTGATCGACGTTCGATCACGACACGCGTTGATTATTCCTGCAATTGCACCGGCAGTCCATAAGGACCGTGAACCACGCAAGAGGCCTTGCCGTCGATGTTTCTGAATTGGATGATGAAATCCGCCCGCAAGACAGTCCCGTCTTTACGCCGGGTTGTCACCGGTATAATCACGACCGGTCCGACCGGTGAAGTGCTTTCTTTGGATATGGGACCGATTTCAAGCACTTCTACAATTGCACTGTCGGTTCCTATGTTCAAGATTTTTTTCAGGAATTCATCCGTCCACGCCTCGGTGACAGGCGCCAGGTTCCTGATGCATTCCAGGTCACCTTCGATGACGGCATTGTACAATTTTTCGATGATTGCCCGCCCGGCCTGTTCTTTTGTCAGTCCCTCAGCCGAAATTCCGTATTGGGCTTTGCTAAGGATTTCAAGGTTTGCCTCAGGGATAGCAAGCGGCACTTCGACGTACTTCGCTTCTGTCGGAATGCTTACCTCAAAGGTGCTGTCGGGAAGCTGCTCGAAGTACCGGATCTGAGTTGTGTCAAATGTGAGGGTCGGTTGAGGCAGATTTTCCCATTGTTTCAGACGTGTGACAAGTTTGGTCTCGACATCAAATTCAACCTGTAACGATTTCGATCTTTGTATGTCTGTAATGCTTCCGGACAGGATTGCGTAGTTGCGTCCGGTTGCGGGATCAAAGCCGTAATGAGTTTCAGCATTTTTTAGACTGGACATCAGTTCAAAAAACTCCGGGCCCAGAAAATGAGAGAAACCGATTGTGACGGCGTTTTCAAAATATACTTTATTTTCAGCCGGGATGTAGGTATAGGTGGAATTGTTCCGGGTCCAGCGAATGATACCGTCGTTTGTTTTAACTAAAATGTTTTTTGTCGAAAGATCGACATCATTGATGCGAATCCATAATTCAAAATTGACGAGCGAACCGGTTTGGCCGGGACAGAGGCCGGTAAGATAGGCCCCCTTATAGTCTTTCATGGCCTCGATGGTTTGTTCAAGGGCCCAGGCCGGCGTGCTGTTCAACAGGTGCATTCCGATCAAGACTGCAATGATGATCACTGCCGCAGCGACAGGTTTTGCTATTTTACTATGCATCATGATTCTCCATATCTCAGGCCGGATACCCGGCGTTGATTGTTTTGTTTTAGACATCGCCTCTTTGATCTGTTCATAAATTTCTTCATCCCGAATCGGATTGATGTCAATGTCAAATTGTTTGACTCTGTTTTCAATAGTGTCTCTGGGGCTCATCGTTCTACCTCACTATTTAAGAGCGACCGCAGTTTATCCAGTCCGTAGCGGTACCGGCTTTGGACCGTTTTCAGCGATACATTTTGTGATGCTGCAATTTCGCGAAACTTCATGTCACCCTGCAGATGCAGGACAATGACTTCCCGTTGCTCAAACGGAACCTGGTTCAATGCCTCGCTGATTCTTTGTGAATCTTCAGCCAGGACGGTCCATTGCTCAGAACTTTGCTGTTCTGCAGCGATTGTTTCGGCCTCGCTGAGCTGGACGTAAGACCGCAGGTTATCAGATCTGAATCTGCTGCGCACGCGGTTCATCACACAGGTTCGCAAATACGCCTTCAAGCTGCCGTTGATTCCGATACGACCGGCCGATTGAGCCAGTTGCATAAAAACATCGTGCACGATATCTTCGGCAATTGTCGTATCCTGTAAAAGAGCCGATGCAATCTTGAGCAAATAGCGCCTGTACTTGTCATAAATGCGGCGAAGTGCCTCGCAACTGCCACGTTTAAGTTTGATTATTAATACTTTGTCTTCCAGCATCAATTGTCCTTAAGGATCGAAACGTTTCTATTTACTACACACTTAAGAAGGCGGATTTGATTTGTCAAAAAAGAAATATTTTCTGACATTTCCCAAATACTCGGTAAAAAAACCGGAAAAAAGGGGATTTTCGATCACGAGCCGTATATAGAGTAAATAGATTTGGGTAAACATATGGATCAATATAAAATGCTATGGCACCCCCTGGGGGGTGTTATGACATCTATCCATGCAATGTCCATGTTACTGCGAAGCTACACATATCTGTATGGACCTGTATGGACGGGCATGGTTATTTATCGTTTCTATTGCCGTTTTTTTATAATTTGTATTGACGATTTTGAGGGGATTGGGTAGGATTCATTCGTCATCAAGACCTGTTATGTATTTTAAAAGTCCATAGAAACCGGGCTTGTACGGGTTGCTGACTTTCATTCCGCCGGCGGTTTTTCATCGCTTTTTTCCGTACCTGCTCTCAGGCCGCCACATCAGAAAGGGAGGGTGTATCATGAAACGCGACATCCGGTGGGTATTTGGGATTGGACTGTTGGTTTTTTGCGTCAACGCCTCGGCCGTGTATCGGCTTTTTGACGATTTCGAAGATGAGTCGGCCGATCCGCTGGGCGGTCAGGATCACTGGGTTTCCGGAGGGGGCGACAACCGGGTCGTCGCCGATCCGGGCGATCCGAACAACCAGGTTCTTTATGTGCCGTCGGAGTCTTCGATTGTTCGCAAATCGCTGCTGCATGCGAATACGGGGGTGCTTGACGGCACAGCGCGGATGCTGTTTTTGCGCATTCGCATCAGCCAAAAGCAGACGTTTTCCGTGGGGCTTTCGGGCCTGACCTACCCGAGCGAGTTCAGTGATTTCGCACCGGAGATCGGGATGTCCAACAGTACACAAAACCTGGATCTCCGGGTCTGGGATAACAATGACGGCCACTACAAGACGCTGGTTTCGCTGACGCCGGATCAATGGTACAACCTGTGGGTGCTGGTGGATGCCGGGGACAATACGTATCGGCTCTGGCTGCATGACAGGCCGGGGGAGGACGCGGAAGAAACAGACGGGCTCGCGGCGGCGGACGAGGACAGTGTGTTCGCGTTTCGCTCCGGGATCAACAGTCATTTGTTTACTTTTTATATCAAAACGGCCGGGGGCAGCAGCGGGGTTAATTTCGGCCCGGTGTATTTTGACGACATTTATCTGGAATTAAGCGGCGGGCTGAATTTAGCCAACCCGACGATGCTGGAGGAGCCCCTTGCCGGGGATGCGGATCGGAACGAATGCGTGAATATGATTGATATGGGCATTTTGTCGGGCTCGTGGCTGGCGGGGCCGGATGCGGCCGTGGGCTGGGAAGAGGGGAATTTCGATTTTAATGACGCGGTCGATTTGACTGACCTGATGCTGATGGCTCAGCATTGGCTGGAGGGATGCCCGGGCGAATGGGGTGAATGAGGGCACAAAAAAAGCCGTGGGCGGGAAATTCACGGCTTCTTAGGAAATCTTTATGGCCTTGTTATAATTGCCAGTCGGCAGGGTATCGGATATACTGGGTCTTGATACCAAATTTTCTACTGAGGGCTTCCACAAGCGCTGTTGCCCTTCTGACCTGGTAGTCGGTTGCGGGGCTGTTGTAGAGATCGGCCACAACGCAGATGCGGATGATGCCGTTTGCTGTCTGCTGGATTTTCCAGCTATTGGTGTATTGAATCTGCCCGTCCTGGACGCCCTTTCCGTTGCCGATGACAAAATGGAATTCGGCACGGGGCGTGTCTCTCAGGTGGGAGACGACAGCCAGGTCCTCGGCATTGCCGGAGGCGGTGCGGCTGTAATAGACTTCGATTCGATTCCATTCAGCGGGCTGTGTGGTTATGGGACGAAAAGCGGCGTTTTCCACGGGGTCGAGCCGGAGATAACTGGCCAAACTGTAGGCGCCTCCGGAGGGGATCTGTGGGTCGAGGGCCATGAGAAAGAGCGCTCCGATTGTCATCGAAGCCACTAAGGAAATCACCACGAAGAGGGTTCGTTTCTGTTTATTCATGCCCTTCCCTGTGCCTTGCTTATTCAATCTCCGTTCCATGAACTCCAACCTGCTGTTATTATCTTGATTGTACCAATTATGTCGGCCGAATCCATGAAAATAATCAAAAAGTTTTTTCACAGATTAATAAATAATACAAAATATACGGGCCTGTGGGTCATTTATTCTCCGGAGAAAACGGTTGGCAGGGCTTATCGGGACCGGGGGACTGTAGGGATTTTGCCGTTTGTGTGGATTGTGCCGATTTTCGCGGGGGGAGATAAAAAAGGCGCATTTTGCGGAAAAGACTTGACCTTTCTGTTTTGGCGGGTATAGAATGCGACGGCTGGATAAACAGGAGGATGTATGGTACAGATGGAAAGGATTCGCCAGCTCGCGGAGGAGGTGCTGACCTTTCAGGGTGAGTCAGGGCAACCAGATCGCTGGCTTTGGGAGCGGGCCTGCCGCATTGCCCGATATACGGAATCCGCCTTCAAACTCCCCGAAATTCAGGAAAAGGCCGCCTCGGCCGATCTTTTTTGCCTGCTGACAGCGGTTTATTTCTCGGATTCGGGGTTTCGCATGTATGCCCGCGTGCGGGGGATTTCCATGACGGCCGCGACACTGGAGGTTCGGGGACGTGAGCTGAGGGATTTCTCTGTCCAGATTCTCCAAGAAATGGAGAGCCGGCTTGAATTAGAAGGGAATCTGGACCGGGTATGCCGCATTATGATTGAATCCGAGAACCGCCTGACCCGTGTGCCGGAAGCGCAGATTCTGTCGGATGTGCGGGGGCTGGATGACATCGGTAATATCGGGATTCTGCAGGATGTCCGTCGGTGTCTGCTGCAGGGCAAGGGGCCGTGTTCCCTGCTGGAGGGGTGGGACCGAAAAATCGAGTACCGGTACTGGGAGGCCCGATTGAAGGAGGGCTTTTGCTTTTCGTCGCTGCGTCAGATCGCCAAGCGTCGCCTGGCCGCGATGGAGCAGTGCATCCAGCAGCTTCGGACGGAAATTCACGCCAGCGATCTTCAAAACATAACGCTTGAATCCTTCAACTCCATCTCCTAAGATACGAGTCGGTTTCGAGAGAACGTTTTTGTACCCGCTTCAGGACACAGGATCTTATGGAACATAAACCGATTACGGCGATTTTTCCGGGTTCGTTTGACCCGATTACCAACGGGCATTTGGATGTGATCAACCGGGGCAATAAGCTTTTTGACTACCTGATTGTGGCGGTGGGGCAAAATCCGGGCAAGGAGGAATTTTTCAGCAAAGAGGAACGGGTGGAGATGATTCGCGGTCTGGTGTCGGAGATGCCGCGGGTGAGCGTGGAAAGCTATGATACGCTGACGGTGGGGTTCGCGGCCCGGAAAGGGGCGCAGGTGATGCTGCGGGGGCTGCGGAACCTGTCGGATGTGGAATATGAGTTTCAGTTGGCGATGACGAACCGCAACATCGCAGGGATTGAAACGGTTTTCGTGATGACCAGCGAGGAGTACGGGTACGTTAATTCGACGATGGTTCGGCAGATTGCGCTGCTGGGGGGGGACGTTTCGCGGCTGATTCCCGGCTCGGTGTATCAGCAGCTTCGGGAGAAGATTTCGCGCAGGCCCCCTGCCGCGAATGAGAATGACGTGCCGGAATGAGGCGTTGTGGATTTGATTTTTGGGGGCTTCGGACGTTGACCGTATGACGGGTTTGATTCTTCTGATTGTGGGTTTGATTCTGGTTCTGGTGGGCGCCGGCCGGCTGGTGGACAGTTCCGCCTCACTGGCACGGCGGGCGGGCATCTCGGACCTGGCTATCGGGCTGACGGTGGTGGCGTTCGGGACCAGTTTGCCGGAACTGGCGGTGAATGTGTTTGCGGCGCTGGAGGGGAATGCCTCGGTGGCCATCGGCAATATCACCGGCAGCAACATCGCCAATATTCTGCTGATCGGGGGTCTAAGTGCCCTGCTCTATCCTCTGCATGTAGGCAGGGGAACAGTCTGGAAAGAGATTCCATTCGGGCTTCTGGCGGCCGTGACGCTGTGGCTGATGTGTTCGGGCCGCCCGTTTTTGAGCCGTGAAGGGGCTGTGCTTTCCCGGAGCGAGGGGCTGACGCTGCTGTTGTTTTTCGTGCTCTTTCTCTACTATACGGCCGGGATTGCCCCCCGGATTGCGGGTCTGTCTGAGACAACGGGGGCTGGATCGGGCGACCTGAAAGGGATTTTGCTGACTCTCTTGCTGGGGCTGGCGCTTCTGATCGCGGGCGGCAAGGCGACCGTCAGCGGAGCCCTGCGGCTGGCCGACTGGGCCGGGTTGAGCGAGGGTTTTATTGCCGCCACGCTGGTTGCTGTCGGCACGAGCATTCCTGAACTGGCCACCTCTGTGGTCGCCGCCTGGAAGAAAAATCCGGAAATTGCCGTCGGCAACATCGTCGGATCCAACCTGTTCAATATTTTCCTGGTGCTGGGGGTCAGCTCGCTGATTCAGCCGCTGGCGGTTCCGGCGGAACTGGGATTGAGCATCGGAATGACCGTCGGGGCCTCCCTGCTGCTTTTTGTCTGCATGTTTACGGGACAGCGTCACCGGATTGACCGTTGGGAGGGCCTGTTGATGCTGGCGCTGTATGGGTTATCCCTTTGGATGCAGTCGCAGCAATGAGCAACCGGCCGGGTTGAGGGGGTGATGGTTAGGGTTTTCCTTCGCCGGGGTTGAGGGCCCTGTACTCTTTTTCGAGATCGATCAGGTGACGCATTTCCTGCTGGGCCAGGCCGAAGAGGATTTCGCCGGCATCGGGGTTGTCGGTATGGGCCATCAGTTCGGCGAACATCTGGAAGGAGGCCTTCTGTTTTTTCATGGCCAGTTCGAGGGCCTCGAGGGCAGACATCTGGCGGGTGTGGTTGTTGATCTGAAACGGCTCTTCCGGGGAAGGGGATGAGTCGGGCTCTTCGGTTTCCGGCGAGGGTACTGTAGAGCCGATTTTAAACAGCTCAAGTTTAATGGCTTCCTGCTGTCGCAATTCGGCATGGGCCAGGGCTTCAAAGATGGCCTGCGTGCCGGGAGTTGTGACCACTTTGGATAAATCCAGATAGAAACGGCGGGCGAGATTTTCGCGGGCCATGGCGAACCGAAGAATTTCGTCAATGGAATGAAATGAGAACATTTCACATTCCTTTCCGCCACCCCGGATTGATACGATCCATTCCGGTATCACGGGCGTCTACTCTACTACGTTTATTTCACCACAAGCGTTTGTGCATTTCAATATTATTCTAAAATAGACCGCAATATTCTGGAATAATACTGATTATCGGAACGGGAAATTCCTGATATGGATGTTTTTTCTTGCCGATTTTAACAGAATCTGATATAGTAGATATGTTACCCTGTCAGGGATGACGAAAATGGGGGCTGCACGGGCGGCTACCTGCCCGGAGCCGGGCAGGCGTTGATTTTAAGCTGCGGGGCTTCGGAACTACAGAGGAAAGATTTCTATCAGATCAGGAGAGAAACGTGATGAAACCGTACCCTGTCCGTATCGTTTTTTACTCTGCGGTATTTCTGCTTGTTTATTCGTTTCCCCTCTTTGCTGTTCCGGTCGCGTTCCCCGGTGCAGAGGGATCGGGCCGATTCGCAATCGGCGGACGGGGCGGAACGGTTTACGAGGTGACGAATCTGAATAACAGCGGTCCGGGGTCGATTGTCGATGCCCTCAGCGCGGGCAACCGGACGGTTGTCTTTCGTGTCTCCGGGACGATTGACCTGGGCGGGGTGATCTTAGAGCCGAAATCGTACACAACGATTGCCGGGCAGACGGCCCCGGGCGACGGGATCTGTTTGAAGGGCCGAATCCATATCAAAAACAATGTCTCGAACATTATCATTCGCTATCTTCGTGTTCGTGTGGATGAAGGGGCGGCCAATTCAAGCGGAGACGCCATTGATATTGACAAAGGCAGCCACATCCTCATCGACCATGTCAGCGCCTCTTACGGGCGGGATGAAACGATCTCGTGCCAGGACGGCTCGGACAACGTTACGGTCCAGTGGTGTATTCTCAGCGAAGCGCTGACCTTTGAGGACCACAGTTACGGCGCCCTGGTCCGGGGCCAATACGGCGAACAAAAGACCTACCATCATAACTTGTTTCTCCACAATAAAGGGCGCAATCCCCGGCCGGGCAACTATCGGGACATGAGCATCGATCCGGAGGGGCTGTATTTTGATTTTCGCAATAACGTGGTATATAACTGGAGCGGGACCCATCCGGGGTACAATGCGGACTCGAGCACAATCAGCCGGTATAACTTTGTCGGCAACGTCTTTATCCGGGGCAGCGGTTCCTCGGGATACAAAGCGTTTAAGGAAGACGCGAAATACGCTTACGCATACTGGTCCGGCAATGCCCACGGGACGAATTACAATACGGTTTCCGTGTTCGCCGATCAGTGGGACCTGGTGACGTTTAACGATTTTTCCCCCGGTGAAATCGACGCCTACAAGGCGCGTTCTGCTGAGATTTCGATGGAACCGGTGCTGACCACCTCGGCTTTTGAGGCGCTGGACGACGTATTGGCCGAGGCGGGGGCCAGTATAGTGCGTGATGCGATTGACCTGCGTCTTGTCAGCGATGTGATCAACGGCACAGGAACCTTTCTCGAAAACACCAGTGATCTGGCGGATCCGTGGCCGGCGCTTCAATCGCTGCCGGCTCCGGCGGACAGCGACCATGACGGGATGCCGGATAGCTGGGAGCTGGCCCGCGAACTGAATCCGTATGATGATTCGGACCGCAACAATAACGATCTGCACCTGGACTATACTAACCTGGAAGTGTATCTGAACGAGCTTGTGGAAGGCGACCTGGAAGCGCCGGCCAATCCGACGGGCCTGGCGGCCACGGCCGGGGACGGAACGGCAGGGCTGGACTGGAACGATAACAGCGAAATCGACCTGGCCGGGTATCACGTTTATCGCTCGACGACCTCCGGCAGCGGGTATGTGAAACTGAACAGCTCCCTGCTGATCGGCTCGGCCTATACGGACGAGTCGGCCGTCAACGGAACCACGTATTACTACGTTGTGACGGCGGTGGATCATTCCTCGAACGAGTCCAACTACTCCAATGAGGCCTTTGCCACGCCGATTGACTTGAACTTTTACGGCGATTCCAACGGCGACCAGTTCATTGATCTGACCGACCTGTCGGCGTTCGTTGCCCTGTGGCTGGAATCTGACTGCCTGGCAACCTCGGGCTGTGATATTAACGGGGACTGCCGGGTCAACTATGAGGAATTCCGTTTGCTGGCGAGCTTATGGATGCTGGATCGTGTCGCGCCGGATGCCCCCGCCAATTTGTCGGCTGATTCCGGGGACGGCGCGGTTTTGCTGAACTGGGAGGATAACAGCGAGGCGGACCTGGCCGGGTATCATGTGTACCGCTCGGAGACTTCCGGCAGCGGCTATGTGAAAATCAACGCCTCGCTGATCGAGTTTCCTGAGTTTCTCGATGAAACCGTCACCAACGGAACCGTTTATTATTACGCGGTGACGGCGGTCGATCAGGCATCGAATGAATCGGCGTTTTCCAACGAGGTGATCGCCCTGCCGAATCCGCCGACAACCAGTCTTGTCATTCAGGAAAACGAGACGGGGCTTTGCGGTTTTGAGGGTATTGTAGACACCAAGCACGCCGGGTACACCGGCGACGGATTTATCGACACGACCAACGTGCTCGGAAGCGGGATCGATATCCGCCTCCATGTCCTTACCGAAGGCGTTTATACATTCGTTTGGCGATTTGCCAACGGTAGTACCTCCGCCCGGCCTGGCACCCTGATTATCAATGGAGCCACGGAGGTCTCGGCAATCAGCTTCCCGGCTACGGGGGCCTGGACCGACTGGGATGTGACCTCAGGCGTGACCGTGACGCTGACGGCGGGACTCAAAGACATTCGCCTGGAGGCCACCGGCAGCGACGGACTGGCCAATATTGACTTCCTGCAGGTTTCGGGCGTTAACCTGGCGGCGGCCGAGTGTCCGTAGAGGCCCTGGTTTCCGCGGCGCAATAAAAAAGGCCCCGGCCCGGTAAAGGCGGAGGCCTTTTCTTTTTTCAGTTGCTTATTTTCTGCGTCGGATCAAAACCGCTCCGGCCGCCAGAACCGCCAAGGTCGCCGGTTCGGGCACCACGACGGCCATTGTCTCAAAAATGAAATAATCAATATAGGCGGCACCGATATCCTGCGGAGTAGTCGGATAGTGGTTAAACTCGATCACGAAATTTTCCCACAGGGGACTGGGCTCCATGTCAAACTCATAGGCCGCGGTAATCCAATTGCCTTCCTGCTGAAAAGAGACGGGTTGGGAGGCCAGAAGCACTCCATTGTATTCGGGCAGCGGAACGCCGCCGGTGGTCATCGCGGTGACTGTCAGCCCGGAAAAATCGGAAAACAGGTTATAATAACTGATTTCGAAATGAACCTTCGTATAGTCGCCCTCAAGGAAATTGGGCAGATTGACATACATACCGCTTTTGTTGACCTTGAGTACATCGTTTCGGGAATCGAAGGCGGCCAGGACCTGAACGGGAGGCCCGGTGACCGGCGCGCCCAGTTGAACGGCCTGGGCCGGGACTGAACTTCTGCTGCCTTCGCCAAACAGGATGGGGTCGGGATTGAATTTGTAATTGCCGGACCCATCGAGGGTATAGTCCCAATCGTTCCACTCGGCATAGACCGTGCGTTCCCGGCCGTGCCAGTACGGCTCAAACAGGGCCGCGGAAGAAACCGCAACCGCGAATAAGGAGACGGCCAGAAGAAACTGGAAATATTTCTTTGATGGTATTCTGTTTGTTTTCATCAATGCACCCTGATTCCGGAAAATAAATCGTTTTCTCTCTCTCTATCGACTGTCTCTTCCGTACTCCCCCAAATATGGTAACGATACTGTATATCAAAGCGGTCCAAATGTCAAGAAAATTTATTTGGTCTTATCGGCCCCCCTGCCTTCTAAATTAACATAAGTTATTGTTATAAATGGATTTATCATCTGTTAACATGGGAAATATAATTGTATCGATATCTATTTGATTTGCCCTTACAGGCCATTTCGGGGGGTTTTTCTCAGGCCCCGGGCAGGAGGAGGGCTACCGAGGTGCCCTTTCCGGGCCGTGAGGTGATGGTCATGGACCCGTCGTTGATCTGCAGGAGCCGCTGGGCCCGGGCCAGTCCCATCCCCCTTCGACGCCCTGCCGGGGGAGCGGAAAAGAACGGCCGGGTCGCTGAGGCCA
>JAHDQI010000131.1 GCA_018433925.1 Phycisphaerae bacterium
CGATCTGCCGAGATGACCGATAGAGCCCTGTACGTCTCTCCAGTTCTGGCCCTGGTCCGGAGCCCCAAGAAGGCGCTCAATGGGAGCGTCCGTGTAAATCGGATTTCCCGGAGTAAATGAGACAATGCTTTGGGCATAGGAACCCAGGGCAGCCGAGACGGTGACAAATACGATGAACGAAGCAAACAACCAGCAGAAATAAACTCTCCTTTTCATTTTCTCACCCTTTAAAAATACCCGTTTTATTGACTGCTGCAAGGCAGACCTTGTTTTCCAGCTTGTACAAAAATGTCGCCTAAAATGGTATTTTGAAATTTGCTAACTTTCCGCCTTCCCCAGAAAATGAATAGTAAAATAGAATCTACCATATTTGATGTGATTTGTCAAGAAAATAGTTCAAACTTTTCAAAAAAAGTGATTCATTGTAAAATTAAGCCGGTTCCAGCCCCAGGTCCCGCAGCATCCGCATATCCTCCTCCACGGCCCGGCCGGCCGTCGTCAGATAATTACCCGAAAGAATGCTCGTACACCCCGCGGCGAAGATCCAGCTTTGCAGATCACGCAGGTTCAGTACACGTCCGCCGGCGACCTTCAGATTGACCGTCGGCAGCAAAAACCGGTACAGCGCGATAATCCGCAAAATCTCCCGCGGCTCCAACGTCTTCATCTGCCCCAGGGGCGTGCCCGCAATCGGATGCAGAAAATTCATCGGCACCGTATCCGCCCCCAGCCGCCGAAACGCCAGGGCCATATCAATCCGGTCGGCTTCCGTCTCGCCGACTCCAAAGAGGCCTCCCGCACAAACCCCCAGCCCGGCCGCAAGCGCCGCCTCAATCGTACGCACTCGATCCGCATAGGCATGGGTGGTCACAATCTGCCCAAAATGCCTCTCCGACGTTTCCAGGTTGTGGTTATATCGCTCCGCCCCGGCCGCCGCCAGCCGCCGCATCTGCCCCTCGCTCAGAATCCCCAGCGAGACGCACACCCCCAGCCCGGTTTGCTCCCGGATCCGCCCGATCAAACGGATCAGTCGTTCCAGTTCTTCTTCACTGACGGCCTTGCCGCTATAGACAATCCCCAGGTGCGGTACCCCCCCGGCCTTCGCCGCGGCCGCGGCCGACAGAATCTCTTCATCGCTGAATACCTTGGGCGTCTTATCCACCGCCGTATCATACCGCACAGACTGGGCACAAAACGCGCAGTCCTGACTGCACCCGCCCAGCCGGCCGGGAACAATCGAACAGATCCGAATCCGATCCCCGAAAAAACGCTGCCGGATTCGATTGGACCCGTACAGCAGGTCTTCAAAATCCGCCCGCCCCGCCTCCGCAAGCGCAATCGCCTGCCCGCGGCTCAGCAGCCCGCCGTCCAAAACAAGCTCCGCAAATCGCTGAATCACTTCATTCATCTCATCATCGCCTTTTCAATAAACGCCTCCAGCGGTACGGCAATCCGGCGAAAGTCCTCCGCCCCCAGCGTCACCGTCCGCCACCGCGGGCTCCGCACCCGGCAGCAAGCCAGGTACGCCCGGGCCTCCGCCGCGAAAAACACATACCGCCGGCCGTCCCATGTAAAAATGTCCAGCCCGTCCGCATCCACATCCACCTGCCTCAGCCGAAAGACAAACACAAACACAGCCCGGCCAACCGCATGCGTCTGCCGAAACAAACGCTCCCACCGACGCAGCCCGCGCACATCCTCGGCCGTCGTCCAGCAGTCCAGCCCGCGCAATCCCGCCAGCGAAACCCCGCCAAACGTCCGCCCCTTAACCTCCGCCGGCACCGGGTGCCCTGTGCCCGGCCACAGCAGAAAATCAAAACTTTTCAGCGTCGTCTCCCCGGCCGTCAGCCGACGGGTCTGGTGGATCGCCGCGAACGGAATCCGCCGTTCGGTCAGCCAGCTTTCAAAAGCCGCCTCATAATGATTTGCGCTTACCGTAGACATCTCCGCTTCCTTCACGCAAAACGCTTCCGCCGCCGCACAAAATACACGATTCGCCCCAAAATGACAATTGACAAATACCGCCCTCCCCTCGGTATAATTCTTCTTTTTTTCGAAGTCTCTGATCAGAAAGGAAAACCGGATATTATGAAGACGATTCTGCTGTTGACAGTGTCCAATATCTTTATGACCTTCGCCTGGTACGGGCACCTCAAATTCCGGGACAAACCGCTTCTGATTGTCATCCTCATAAGCTGGCTGATCGCGTTTTTCGAATATTGCTTCCAGGTCCCGGCCAACCGCATCGGATACGGCGTCTTTTCCGCCGTTCAGTTGAAAACCATTCAGGAAGTCGTCACCCTGCTCGTATTCTGCGGATTCTCGCTATGGTATCTAAAGGAACCCCTGAAGTGGAACTACCTGGCGGGATTCGCCCTGATTATCGCGGCGGTCTTTTTCATCTTCAAAAAATGGTAGCCCCCAAAACCGGGCTATGCTCCCGAAAGAGAGGTCAGAAAAGCTTCCCAGCCCGCCTGCGCCTGCTGTCCGCTTTTCATATCCTTAATCACAAGCATCTGATCCCGGCTGTATTCCTCGCCGAGAATAATCACTTTCGCCGCCCCCGACTGATCGGCCTGCTTAAGCTGCTTGCCGAGATTGCCCCCCTTATAGCTGAAGTCGCAGCGACGGCCCCTCAGCCGGATCGCCGCCGCCAGCTCGACGGCTTTTTGACCCAAGCTCGAATCGGCTGTCACCAGATAATAATCCAGCTTTCGCGTAGGCAGATCGCCGTCCCTGAGCAGCCCCTTTTCCCGCAGTAAAATCTCCAGCACGCAATCCCCCATCCCCATGCCCGTGGCCGTCACCTTCGGCCCCCCGAAATCGCTGAGCAGGTTATCATATCGCCCCCCGCCGCACAGCGCCCGCGGCGAGCGGCCGCGATCATAAATCTCAAAAACCACCCCCGTATAATAAGCCAGCCCGCGAACCACACCGATATCGAACTGGACATACTCGGAAATCCCCATTTTCTCCAGCAGGTCAAACAGCCGCTTCAACTCGTCCACCGCGGCCTTTGCTTGTTCGGTCAGTGCCGCCGCCTGCGAAAGGTCGTCCAGGCGGACGGCCGACATCACCTTGCGAACCTTCCCCCGGATCGCAGCATCCGGCAAAGTCTCCTGCAGCATCGCCTCAAACGCCTCATCCGGAATCTTGGCCTTCTTATCGAGCACCGCGTACACCCCGGCAAGCTGATTGTCTTCCAGCCCAACGGCCTCCAGCAGCGACGCCAGCATCTTCCGGCTGGAAATCTTCACCACAATATCTTTCGCTGTCAGCCCGGCCGACTTCAGGTAATCAACCGCGCAGAAAATCACCTCCGCGTCTGCCAGCACATCCTCGGCCCCGATGATGTCGATGTTCCACTGAAAAAATTCCCGCAGTCGGCCCTTCTGCGGCCGCTCGGCACGGCACAGCCGAGGCACCGAAAACCACTTGATCGGCCGCGGCAGCGCGTGAATCTGCTGGTTGACCATCCGGGCCAGCGTCGGCGTCATCTCCGGACGAATCGCCAAATTACGCCCGCCCCGGTCGGTCAGCGAAAAAAGCTGTTCGGCAATCTCGTCGCCGCTTTTGACCTGGTACATCTTCAGGTGCTCAAAAATCGGCCCGTCATACTCCTCAAACCCGCTGCGCAGCGAGGCGGCCTTCCAGCCGTCCACAATAAAATTGCGAACCGCCATCTGCGGCGGATAAAAATCACGAGTGCCTTTTACGGCGGGTATCTTCACGGTCAGAACCCCTAACGTTTTTTCTTTTTCTTCTTCTTTTTCGGTTTCGTCTCCAGCTTCTCAAACACACGATCCCCGAACTTGATCCGCATGTATTCCTCCATCTGCCGGTCGTCCAGAAAATGCAGCTCGTAGCCGTAGTCCTCGCCCGTTTTGTCGCAGTCATCCGTCTTGTATTTTCGGCAAATCCCAGGCCGCAGGACATAATGACTGCATCGATTCTCTGCATTCAAATGCCGGCACTTGTTCTTGACGTTCAAATACCAGTCCCCGTCCTCCACAAAGACCGTCACATCCTCATGGCACAGGTACCAGCGGATATCGTCATAATCATCCCAGTCCTCCGGGGTTTCAATCGGCAGGGCAAAATACCGGCAGCACAGGCCGTTACAGCCCAGGCAGGGATCGGCCTTCGAGGATTTCTTCGTCGCTTTCTTGACTTTCTTTTTGGCCACTTCAAACTCCTGTTGTTCAGATTCTCATGAAAAGAAGGCATTATACGCCTTTGGCCCCGCCCGTCAAGGATCGGCCCCCTCACAAACGGGGCTTTTCACAAATCGCCGGCCCGGCCGCTTGACAGCCCCCCGCCGGACCCCTATGCTGGAATAGATCGTATCGACGTGAATTTGAAAAATTCAGGAAGGACCCGGCCGATGGCCCGCGATAAATCCGATTCTCCAAACCGCCCGCAAGCAACCCCGCCGGGGCCGTCAACGGCCTCACGCATCCTGATCCCGCTGGCGGCCTTTGTCATCGTGGTCGCCGGTCTCCGGGCAGCCGTAGCCATCGTGGTACCCTTCCTGATGGCCGTATTTCTGGCCATTATCGCCACGCCGGCCCTCTTCTGGCTCAAAAAAAAGGGGATCTCGACCGTCTTTTCCATCCTGATCATCTCCCTCGTACTCCTGATCGGCGGCCTGATGGTCGGAACACTCCTGGCCACCTCCATCGCCAATTTTACCCGACACATGCCCACTTACGAAAGCAAACTGCAGGAATGGATCAATTCCCTGTCTGATCCCAATGAGTTTATGCACGGCGTGTTTCCCGAATCACTCGAAAGCAGCATCCAGCCCAGATCCGAAACCCCGAAAAAACCGGCCGAACAGCCGGAGCTTTCCGAATTTCAGCGTAAGATACGCAGGCACCTGCACGACTTCCTCAGCGAAGGCCAGGAGTCCGTCCGCAAATACGTCCAGGCCGGGCAGATCATCAAAACCATCGGGGACCTGCTCTCCCAGATGGGAGCCATCCTGACCAACGGCTTCATGATCTATCTGACGATGGTCTTTATTCTGCTCGAAGCGTCCATTTTGCCGTCCAAGATCAAAGCGGCCCTCAAAAACACGCCGGAGACCTATGAAAACCTCTCCCATATCGCCGACCACGTCAAACGCTACCTGGCCCTCAAAACGCTGCTGAGTTTAACCACCGGGATTCTGGTCACAGTCTGGCTGATGATTCTAAACGTCGATTATGCCATCGTCTGGGGCCTGATCGCCTTTCTGCTGAACTTCGTACCCAACATCGGCTCATTGATCGCCGCCGTCCCGGCCGTCCTCCTGGCCCTCCTCCAGCTCGGACCGGCCACCGCCCTCCTGACGGCATTCGGATACATCGTCGTCAATGTCACCATCGGAAACTTCATCGAACCCCGCCTGATGGGCCAGCGGCTGGGGCTTTCAACCCTCGTCGTCTTCCTGTCCCTGATTTTCTGGGGCTGGGTGCTCGGACCGCTGGGCATGCTGCTGTCAGTCCCGCTGACGATGGTTGTCAAAATCATCCTCCAGAGCCATGAAGATACCCGGTGGATCGCGATCCTGCTCGGCTCCGAAACCCCGCGCCTGCCGAAAAAGAAAAAATCTTAACTATTTGTCACCCCGGAGTGGATCCGGGGTCCGGGACACCGAAGACGGATTTAGCAGCATCGTAGGTTAGACGACGCGAAATGCCTCACAGACTGGCAATATTCAGTTCCCGTGCGGCCTTAGTCTCATCCAGCCGGCCGACAGGCGTCGTCACGGGAGCGGCATGCAAACCTTCCGGATCGGTCTTTGCCTTTTGGGCAATCTCGATCATCGCCGCGATAAACCCGTCCATCGTCTCCCTGCTCTCGCACTCGGTCGGCTCGATCATCAGGGCCTCCTTGACAATCGACGGAAAATACATGGTCGGCGGATGAAACCCCGCGTCAATCAGCCCCTTGGCGATATCCAAGGCATGCACGCCGCTTTCCCTGGCCTGCCGGGCGGCGCTGAGCACGCACTCATGCTTGCACACCTGCGGATGCGGCACCTCGTAATAATCCTTCAGCTTCTCCTTAATATAGTTGGCGTTAAGCACGGCGTTTTCAGCCACCCGCTCCAGCCCCTCGCGCCCGGCCATCAGCAGATACACATACGCCTTCAGGATCACCCCGAAATTGCCGTAAAACGGCGCGATATACCCGATTGACTTGGGCCGGTTATACTCCAGCGCATAGGTCCCGTCCTCACGCTTAACCACAATGGAGACCGGCAGAAACTCAACCAGCTTGTCCACCACGCCCACCGGCCCGGCACCGGGTCCGCCCCCGCCGTGCGGCGTGGCAAATGTCTTGTGCAGATTCAGATGAACAAGATCAAACCCCAAATCGCCCGGCCGCACCGTGCCGACGATGGCGTTCAGGTTGGCCCCGTCATAATACGCCAGCCCGTCCACACCGTGAATCAGATCGCAAATCTCTCTCACATGCGGATTAAACAGCCCCAGCGTATTCGGACAGGTCAGCATCACCCCGGCCGTCTGGTCAGTAATCATCTTCTTCAGCGCCGAAATCGACATACAGCCGTGCTCATCGCTCGGCACGGCCGTCACCGTATACCCCGCAATCGCCGCGCTGGCCGGGTTGGTCCCGTGCGCGCTGTCGGGAATCAGCACCGTGGTTTTCTGGTTACCCCGGTCGCGGTGATAGGCCGCCATCATCATGATCCCCGTCAGTTCCCCGTGCGCCCCGGCCATCGGCTGCATCGTAAAGCCCGCCATCCCGCAGATTTCCCGCAGCAGCAAATCCGTCTCGTACAGCACCTCCAGCGCTCCCTGCGTCAGCATCCCCCCGCCCCGAAGCTGCGGCAGCAGCGGATGCAGATGCGCAAAACCCGGATACGCCGCGATCCGCTCGCACACCTTGGGATTATATTTCATCGTGCACGAGCCCAGCGGATAAAAATTCGTATCCACCCCGAAGTTCCGCCGCGACAGCTCCGTAAAATGCCGCACCACATCCAACTCCGAAAGCTCCGGAATCCCCGCCGGCGTTTCCCGTAAGTATTCCTTCTTCAAATGAATACTCGTAGGCACATCCGATTTCGAGATCCGCAGCCCCCCCCGCCCCGCCACCGATTTTTCAAAAACTATTTTCATTCCTTTTTTCCCTTTTTTGTCACTCGGGTCTTCTTCTACATTTGTCACCCCGGACTTGATCCGGGGTCTTTTTTTGTCCCGAAGGGACACCCAGTTTCTTAGCCGGTGGCGTAAGCCACCGATTTTTCAAAGACTAATTCCATCTCGTTTCCTTTTTGTCAC
>JAHDQI010000172.1 GCA_018433925.1 Phycisphaerae bacterium
AAGCCGGCGGTGCCGCCCGGGAACGCCGCCGCATGATTAATCAGCGGGGCCACAAAGACCGGACCGGGAGGCGCCGTAGTAAAGGTAAAGGCCGGACCGACATACCGCGTGCCCGTACCGGACTCGATCGTGTCCACGCGCCAGCCGTATAACGCAGTGGGATCGAGACCCGCCGCGTCATAGTACAGGTTGGCCGTCGTATCATACGGAGTTCCCGCGCCATTCATGATCGCTTCGTTGGGATCAACCAGATTCGGATCCGTCGCCAGAAAGATCTCGTAATGATCCACCGCGACCCCGTCCAGGGCGGTCCACGTCAGCTCCACGGCGGGATTGTATGGCACATCCATCTCGCCGTCGGGCGGAGACATACTCGTCAATACCGTATCCTGGTACTGATCGGGACCAACCTGCCCGTTGAAGAACACCGCCAGCTCGCCCAGCGCCGAATCGTACAGGCGGAACTCATTGATCTGGCCCGCCCAGGTACCATCCACACTGTAAACGCCTTTGCCCAGATAGCCGAACGTGTTGCTCAGGCCGCTGATGGCGGTCTCTCCGAGGGAGGCCGTATTCTGCAGCTCGCCGTCAATATAAAAGACCGCTGTCGTGTCGGTCACGGTAAACACGTAATGATGCTCAGTCCCGTCAAAATAAGCCGGACCGTTAATGCCCACCTCATCCCCCCAGGGTTCGGTATCATCCGGGGTATTGGCAATCCCCGCCCGGGCAATGTCCGTCCCCTGGTCGGTTACGATGAAGATATAATCCTGGCCATTGCCGTTGCCCCAGGTATTGCCAAAGGCCGCCGTCATGGTAAAGGGATTATTCGTGGCCGAAGAGGACCACAGCTCCATCGTAATGGCCGGGTACGTATTGATCGCGATCGTGCCGGCCGGCAGATTGACATAGGCCCCTTCCGCATCATTGCCGCCGAACAACTCAACCTGACCGCCGGAAACAACCGCCCCGTTAACCAGCGTCCCGGGGGCATTGCCGACCAGGTCGTTGGCGTCATCGATAAAACTGTACCGATGCTGGATCGCCGCCGATGCGGAGATCGGCAGCAGACAAATCAAAAAAAGAATCATCCTGTACTTTTTCATAATTTATTCCTCCACAATCTATTGAGAAAGAGTCAAATTATCCTTCCTGAAACAAGGCGATTATTCCTTACGGACAGGCGCTGATCGGCCAGGTGCCGCACTCAAGCCATTCCGCCAGGAGATACTCAACATCCGCCAGCGTTACCCGACAGTCGTCATTGTAATCATACACGGGCTTAAACTGGCAGAACTCACCCATCGTTTCATAATACAACTGGGCCACTTCATCAGCGCTGAGCGGATACGAATAAATCCGCGCCTCATCCACCATGCCGTTAATGCTGGTCTCGCCAATGCGTCCGCCGATCTGAACCGGCGCCACATTCGCCAGGGCATTGTATGTGCTCAGGTCCATATTCATCGTAGTCGGATGGG
>JAHDQI010000309.1 GCA_018433925.1 Phycisphaerae bacterium
ACCAATGACGGGATCACGGATTTTGCGGATCTTCTGATTGTGGCCGAGCGATGGCTTTTACAGGGATATCATCCCTTTTACAAAGCCAGGGGGACGGACTTTACTCGCGATACCCTCATCAACCTTGAGGACTTTTCCTGCCTTGCGGGCGAGTGGCTGAATAAGAAGCCGGTCAAAGATCCTGTCGCCCACTGGACCTTTGATGAGGACTGGCTGGATACAAGCGGACGTTATCCGGGGACACCTCTGGGGGGCGCATTGATCAGCCGCAGTTTTTCGAGGGTCGGCTCCGGCGCCGCCTATTTTGACGGCCTTGATGATGCCGTCATCATAGAAGGGTATAAAGGAGTCAGCGGCCAAAACGATCGGACCGTCTGCTTCTGGATGAATTCCACAGATATTAATCAGGGGCTGATTGGCTGGGGAAGCTATGAAGACTATGCCAAGTGGGTGATCACGACATTTGATGAAGGGAACCTTATTGTACGCGTGCAGCAGGGTAATGTGGTTGGAAGTTCGACATTGAATGATGGTCTATGGCATCATATCGCGGTCGTCCTGGATGTGGACGGAGCCGAAGCCAATACCGGGGATATTCAGATTTATGTCGACGGCCTGGGTATCTCGACGGATGGGATGGCTTCTCCTGTTGATACGGATGCCTATTATAATGTTTCTATAGGTTGGTTTGAGGGTGAAAATTATTATCGTGGATTCATGGATGACCTGCGGATTTATGATGTTGCGCTGAATCCAAAGCAGATTGCGGACATTTATTATGCGAATGAGTAATTCCCGCAACAACCCGGCCGGGGAATCGCACGAATGACAGAGCCGGGCGGGTAAGGCAGACGATGTGGGGGCGATAGGGATTTCGAATTGCCGATTGTGGAATCGCCTTCGGCGAAGACTGGTTCGTTCTGTAATATCTGTATTTGACCGGAAGGGCGATGTGTGTATAATGGCTTGTTTTTATGACTCCGCCAAGCTAAATAAGGGAAAAGAGAGATGAAAGTACTTGTAATTAATGCCGGCAGTTCGTCGATTAAGTATCAGCTTTTTGAGATGCCGGCCGCGACGGTGCTGGCCCGTGGGATGGTCGAACGGATCGGCTCGGAGCAGTCGGGGCTTTCGTACCATCAGGCCGGGCAGAAGGGGTCTCGGGATGTGCAGGCGGGCGATCATCAGCAGGCGATGGGGGTGATTCTTCAGGCGCTGACCGATGCGCAAATCGGCGCTTTGCATGATATTCAGGAGATCGCGGCCGTGGGGCACCGA
The DNA here is from genome assembly GCA_018433925.1 of Phycisphaerae bacterium. Classification (GTDB taxonomy): domain Bacteria; phylum Planctomycetota; class Phycisphaerae; order Sedimentisphaerales; family Anaerohalosphaeraceae; genus JAHDQI01. The sequence goes on from JAHDQI010000309.1 coordinate 1,279, forward strand.
GTCGTCCACGGGGGCGAGGAGTTCACCGATTCGGTCAAGATCGATCCGGATGTGCTGGATTCCATCGAGCGGTTTGCCGACCTGGCCCCGCTGCACAATCCGCCGAACCTGACGGGCATTCGCGCGGCGCAACAGGCCCTGCCGGAGGCGGTGCAGGTGGCCTGTTTTGATACGGCCTTTCACGCGAGCATTCCCAAGGCGGCTTATCTGTACGGCCTGCCTTATGAAATCTATGAACAGTTCCGGGTGCGCCGGTATGGCTTTCACGGGACGAGCCATCGGTATGTGGCTCGGCGTGCGGCGGCTCTGCTGGAAAGGGATCCGGCCGCATCGAATCTGATTACGTGTCACCTGGGCAACGGCTGTTCGATTACGGCCGTCAAAGAAGGCAAGAGCATCGATACGTCGATGGGCCTGACGCCGCTGGAAGGGGTTGTGATGGGGACTCGCTGCGGCGATCTGGACCCGGCTATTGTGTTTTATCTGACGGACAAGGGGTACTCCATCGAGCAGTTAAACGAGATGTGCAATAAAAAAAGCGGGCTGCTGGGGATTTCGGGGGCCTCCAATGATATGCGCAATCTTGTTGACCTGGCTGAGGGCGGGCACGAACGGGCCAAGCTGGCCATCGATATTTTCTGCTATCGGATCAAAAAATACATCGGCACTTACACGGCCGTGCTCGGGTCGGTGGATGCGGTTGTTTTTACGGGCGGCATCGGCGAAAACAGTCCCCTGATTCGGGAGCAGGTCTGTTCGAACCTGCCGCAGATCGGGATTGAGATTGATTCGAAGCGGAACGCGGGCCGGTCCGGAGAGTACCTGATCAGCGCAGAGCGTTCGCGGGTTCGGGTCTATGTTATCGCCACCGATGAAGAGGCCGCGATTGCCGCGGATACCTATCAGTTTGCCCGGTAAAGAGCAATAATACATCCTATATACCTGATTTTTGGTGTATATACAGGCACACACAAAATTTCAAAAGCATCCTTGCAATCTGCGCCGAATTTTGCTATATTGATGTAAGCTGTTGTGTTTTCTTCGTTTACAGTCACGGTATTAAGCTTTCTCTCGCATGATTAACTAAACAAGGAAATAATTTTTCTTCTGCGCTACGCGGAAAAGTGACCCGGAGATACCCTGCGCAGAATCGAATACAAGAAAGGACGGACCATTGAAGACATTAACGGACAGACAGCAGGAAGTATTCGGCCGGATCGATAAAGATGCCCGGCCTTCGCGCTGGCAGGACTGGAAGTGGCAGATTCGTCACTCGATTCGGGATATTGAAACGTTTGAAAAGCTGTTTTGTATCCAGTTTTCGGACGAGGAACGTCAGGAACTGGATAAAACGGTCGGCCGTTTTCCGGTCTCGATTACGCCGTATTACGCCTCGCTGATTGACACGGATGAGATTGAAAACGATCCGATTTTCAAGCAGTCGTTTCCGAACCGGTGGGAGCTGGAGATGAATCCGTGCGAGCTGGCCGATCCGCTGGCCGAGGACAAAGACAGCCCGGCCCCGGGGATTACGCATCGGTATCCGGACCGGGTGCTGTTCCTGGTCAGCAACACCTGTTCGATGTACTGCCGTCACTGCACGCGAAAGCGGCGGGTGGGGGACCGGGATTTTATTCCGGACCGTGAGACGATCCTGGAGGGCATCGAGTACATTCAAAACCATCCGGAGGTGCGGGATGTGCTGCTTTCGGGGGGCGATCCGCTGATGCTTTCGGACGAGTACCTGGACTGGATTTTGACGGAGCTGCGCGCGATCGAGCATGTGGAGATCGTGCGGATCGGCACGCGGATGCCGGTGGTGCTGCCGTATCGAATCACGGACGGGCTGACGGAGATGCTCAAGAAGCATCATCCGCTGTGGATCAATACGCATTTTAATCACCCGCGTGAGATTACCGCGTCCTCTCGCGAGGCGCTTCGGAAACTGGCGGACGCGGGGATTCCGCTGGGCAACCAGTCGGTTTTGCTGGCGGGGGTCAACGACTGCCCGCGGATTATCAAGGCGCTGGTTCACAAGCTGGTGGAGAACCGGGTGCGGCCGTATTATCTGTATCAGTGCGACCTGTCGGAGGGGCTGGTTCATTTCCGCACGCCGGTCGGCAAGGGGATTGAAATTATTGAAAGTCTGATCGGGCATACCACGGGGTTTGCGGTGCCGACGTATGTGATTGATGCGCCCGGGGGCGGGGGGAAGATTCCCGTTCAGCCCAACTACATCATAAGCTGGTCGACGAACAAGGTGGTGCTTCGCAATTATGAAGGGGTGATTACGTCTTATCAGCAGCCCGATTCGTACAAGCCGTATTTCTGCGACCGAAACTGCCGGGATTGTCATCTCCAGCTTAAGCTGGGCGACGCCGACGAGTGGAAGGCCGTGGGCATCCAGAAGCTGCTGGATGATTCGGACCAGTCCATCTCGCTGATTCCGAAAAGCAATGAGCGTCATAACCGCCGAGAGGCCGAATGAGCCTTGTTGATTTTATCATTTTTGCCCTCTATATGGCCGGCGTTCTGGGGATCGGGTATTACCATTTTCGCCGGAACCAAACCGCGGAGGATTATTACATCGGCAGCCGCAACATCCCGGCTTCGTATGTGGGGCTTTCGCTGGTGGCCACGGACGTGGGCGGGGGCTTTTCGATCGGGCTGGGGGGCCTGGGTTTTGTGATGGGGCTTTCGGGAAGCTGGCTGCTGTTTACGGGGCTGGCCGGGGCCTGGCTCAGCGCGGTGTTTCTGATTCCGCGCATCAAACAATTAGATCGCCGGTACGGTTTTATGACCTACCCGGATTTTCTTCGGCACCGGTATAACGCCAAGGTGGCGCTGGCCGCCTCGGTGATATCGGGGCTGGGGTATATGGGCTTTACGGGCGCCCAGCTTCTGGCGGGGGCCAAGCTGGCCTCCGGGGCGCTGATCCCCACGGCGCCTCTGGGCCTTTCGCCGCTTCATTTTTCGCTGATCCTGATCGCGGTGATCACGATCGGTTATACGGTCATCGGCGGCCTGAAAGCGGTGATTTATACGGATGCCCTGCAATGGGTGATTCTGCTTTCGGGACTTATTTTCGTCACGATTCCGGTGACGCTCTGGAAGATCGGCGGTCCGGGCCGCCTGCGGGAAGCATTGCCGGCGGAGTTTTTTTCGCTGACTCACATTTCGCCGATGACGTTTGTGAACTGGATGGTGACGATTATTCCGATCTGGCTGATCGGGATGACGCTGTATCAGCGGATGTACGCGTGCAAGGATGCGCGGGAGGCCCGCAAAGCGTGGTTTATCGCGGGCCTGTTTGAGTATCCGATTATGGCGTTTACGGGGGTTGTGCTGGGCATGTGCGCACGGGTGATTTTTCCGGAGGCCGAATCGGAGATGGCGATGCCGATGCTGATTAAGGAGATTTTGCCGATCGGGGTCACGGGGATTGTGATTGCGGCGTATTTTTCGGCGATTATGTCCACGGCCGACAGTTGCCTGATGGCCTCTTCGGGCAATTTCGTCAATGACATTCTCCAGCGTTATTTTCTGCCGCGGATGAGTGAGAAAACCGTCATGCGTCTTTCCCAGGTCGCCACGGGTCTGCTGGGCATCGGGGCGGTGATTCTGGCGGTGGGTTTTGAAAAAGTGCTCGATATGATTTTGAACGCGTACGCGTTTATGGTCGCCGGGTTGTTTATTCCGACGCTGGGGGCCTATTTCTGGAAGCGGGGCAGTTCGGCCGGGGCTTTGTGGGGGATTGTCGCCGGCGGGGTTGTCGCGCTGGCGCTGCTGCGCGGGTGGGTGTCTTTGCCGGAGCCGCTGGGGCGGATCGGGCTGGACCCGTGCGCTTACGGAATTGCCGCTTCGCTGGCGGCGTTTTTGGCCGGTTCGTTTCTGCGACCGGATGTCCCTGCTTGTTCCCCTTCTGACGGAGACAACGATGGCTGATACCATTGAAACCCTGGACCGTTCCCTGATTCAGCACGGACCGGACAATGAGCGCATTTACCTGATGAAGGTCTGCGGCGAGGATCTGCCGGGGCTGCTGGGCAAAATGGACCGGCTGGCCGAGAAGCAGGGCTATACGAAGATATTTGCCAAGGTGCCTCTCCAGGTCAAGGGCCTGTTTCGGCAACGGGATTACGTTCAGGAGGCGGCCGTACCGGGTTTTTATCACGGCCAGGTGGACGGGGTTTTTCTGGCCAAGTACCTGAACCCGACGCGGCGTCAGGATCCCCGTCGGGAACGGATCGATACGATTCTGGAGACGGCGCGACAGGCCGCGGATCAATCGGAGGCCGCCGAGGCGCCCCGGGCCTTTACGGTTCGGCCGGCCGAGGCATCGGACGCGGAGGAAATGGCCGATCTGTTTCGGCAGGTTTTTGAAAGCTACCCGTTCCCGATTTTTAATCCGCGTTATCTGCAAGAGACGATGGAAAGCCATGTTCAGTATTTCTGCGCGCTGGACGGCGGCCGCATCGCCGCGGTCAGCTCGTGCGAGATGGACCGGTCGGCGGAGAACGTGGAGATGACGGATTTTGCCACGCTGCCGGAGTACCGCAAGCGGGGGCTGGCCCAGTTGCTTCTGTCCACCATGGAAGACCACATGCGGGCGCTGGGGATGCAGACGTTTTATACCATTGCCCGTTCGCTTTCGCCGGGCATGAATATCACCTTCGCCAAGAGAAACTACACGTACGGGGGCACATTGATTCAAAACACCAACATTTGCGGCCGGCTGGAAAGCATGAATGTCTGGTACAAAAACACGGGGTAGGGGGGCGGTCAGGCCGCATTTCTTTTTTGCTGGGCCCGGATAAAAAAGCCCGACCCGGTCACAAGCAGCAGGCCGAAGAGCCACTGGAGGGTCGTCAGCCGTTCGTGAAAGAGCACCGACGAGAACAGCAGCACCGTAAACGGGCGAAGCAGGAGAAACATTGTCGGGATGCTGGCCCAGATGCGGCGGATGGCCGAGTAATAGAGCACATGCCCCAGCGCGATTCCGCTGAGGGCCGAGAGGATGACATAACTCCAGCGGGCGGCATCCAGATTCAGGCCGTCGGCCGGGCGGCCGAACAGAAAAGCGAGAATTCCGTGCCCGATGACGGTATAGACCGTGATTACGGAAAAACTCAGCCGCGCATCGACGTGCCCGAGGCAGCGTTTGACCGAGACCGTATAGCATCCCCAGCCGAAGGCCATCGCCGCGGCCAGCAGCGCGCCGGCCAGTGTGGCGCGGGCCGAAAACTCCGGGTGAAAAACGACGACCCCGAAGACACCGGCTACGGACAGAACGATGCCCGTCCAGAAAGAGCCGCTGGACAACAGCCGGCGCTCCTCGTGAAAGAACATCATGGAAAACAGCGTCACCCAGAAGACCAGCGTCATCGTCACCAGCGTAATAAATCCCGGATCGGCGAAATAGAACGCGGCGGCATAAAAGCTCTGGGCGGCCAGATTGAAGGCCGTCGGCAGCAGGGCCTGGGCAAAGAGCCGCCGGTCGATGCCGTTGCGCAGGGCATAGGCGATCAGAAACGGCATCCAGAATACAAAGGATACGCCGTAGCGGAGGAAATTCTGCGTCCAGGAGTCGAGGTATCCGGTCAGGGCTTTGATGTAGAGGGGGGCGATGGTCCAGCAGATCATGAACCCGAGACAGGACAAGGCGGCGGAGGGCTGAAGCGGTCGGGCGGTTTTCATTCGGATTCGCTTATTTGATATTCATCGCGGTCGATCCGGATCCGCTTTCGCAGGGGCTTGGCGGACTTGAAGAGATACTCCCGGCCGGCCGTCCGGACCACGGTCTCCGGGCGGATGTCGATGGTGACGGACTGATCGGGATCGCGTTCGCGGAGAACGTTGGCCAGATAAAACGCCTTTTCGATGCCGTCGCCGGTCTGGTAGTTGGCCACCTCGTCGGGCTGGGCCAGCCGGGGTCCGTCATAGATGGAGTCGTTGGGCAGGGCCTGAAGGCGGCGATAGATTTGGTCCTCGGTTTGATCGCGGCTCTGTTCGATGGAGACCGGGCATCGCTCGACGGCGGCCTTGACAAACGGCTCCCAGTCGCATCGGGTCATATCGCGAAAGGCGTAAAACGCCAGGTCGGCCGTGGGATTTTCGGCGCGGACCGACTGGAGATAGTCGATGATCTGCTCGCGGCTCCAGTCCGCCCGGATCTGAATCGGACGGACGGATTCATAGTGTTTTTCGGCGGCGGGCAGGCGCGGGCTGATGTGCAGAAACTCGGCCAGCTCCTCGGTCAGTTTTTCGGCCTCGGGGACAATGGCGGCCAGGAAGCGGGCCAGTTTTTGGCGTCCCTTGGGATCGCGGATATCGATTTTTTCGTATTCGACAAACGCGATCAACTGCTCGCAGCAGAGCCGCCCCTCGATCTGGTAGGGGCTGAAATCCTCTTCCTCGACCTCTTCGAGCAGTTTGTCGAAGGTCGCGTCATGAATCCGATAGGGGCTGCCGTGTTCATAGCCGAAGAGCACCTCGGACTGGACGAACATCCGCTCGCCCCGCCGGTGTCGGCAGAACTGAAAATACGGCTGATAGTCGCGGCTGCACCGGAGGAAATTGGCGAAGTTGAGTTGATCGAGAGGGGCGCTGAGGTACTCCCCCAGTCGCTGCCGCAAATGCCGATAGCGGTCCGGATCGATGGTGGCCCGGTCGTAAAAACAGTGGATCCAGCCGGTGTTGTTGGCCACGAGGGTGACCTGCTCGTTGCGAATGGCCCGCTGGGCCTTGTTGGAGATTTCCGTTCCGTTAAACCACATGCTTTGGGTAACCAGGCGGCGGTTGTTGGTGATGACGCCGTCCTGGATGTCGAGAAAGTTCTGCGAATGAAGAGGCGTGAGGATCATAAAGATATCCTCCAGCGGGATGCCGCAGACGAGGAAGGCCGCGGCGGCGTAGAGGGTCGAGAGGGACACGCACTCGCCGGCCCCGGTCTGGTAGCCGTCTTTGAGCCGAAAGGCGGCCATCGCCTCGGCGGTTTCGGTCTTCCAGTAGGGGATGATGTCGCCTTCGTACTGATCGAGGCCGAAATGCCGCCGGATGTCCACGTCGAAATAATACTGGTCGCCCGTGTAGCCGAAGAGGGCGTTGGAGCGGGCGATATCCTCCGGCGAGATAAACGCTTTAAAGCGGGCCAGTTCGGTATCCTTATGGGTCAGGCCCCAGGTATTGAGATCGAGGTTGAACTCGAACTCGTCCATGATGTACTGGCGGAGGCGCATGAGTTTTCGCCAGGGGCTTTTGCCTTCCAGTTTTTTGAAGGTCTCATCCTCGCGCCACTTCCAGATGAGCGGACTCATGATGTTGGCCAGGACCAGGGCGTACATCAGCTCGGGGAAAACAAAACATTCCATATCCGAAAGCGTAATCGCGGAACTGTATTTTTCGAGATTTTTTGCGTCCATAGTGAATCATTCTACCCGCGGGCAGGCAAAAAGGCAATGAGGGAAAAGCCGCTGCCGGGGGCCGTTTTTTTATTGAATGAAGGCCCCGGAACGATATAATCAGCCATGAAAACGGGAAACTGAAAGGACTCTGATTATCCAACCGAAACTCAAAGGAGCTCGACATGAAACATTTCCGTACCGGACTTGGACTGCTGGGACTGGCGATGATCTTTGGTTCCTGCGGCGTTAAACAGCCGTCGCCCAACACGCCCATTCAGGCCAAATCGAAAGCCGCGGAGGCGGGCCGCATGACGATTCCCTTTCACAGCGGCTGGCGTTTTATGAAGGGCCCGCAGCCCGCGACGGCGGCGCAGATGGATTTTGACGACTCGGGCTGGCAACCGGTTCGTCTGCCGCACGACTGGGCGATTGCCGGGCCGTTCAATCCGGAGGAGCACGGGTACGCGGGCAAACTTCCGTGGAAGGGCGTCGGCTGGTACCGCAAGGTTTTTTCGATGCCGGCTTCTGAGAAGGGCAGCCGGGTGTACCTGGATTTTGACGGCGTGATGGCGTTTCCGGAGGTCTATATCAACGGGCAGCTTGCCGGGCAGTGGGACTACGGCTATATGTCTTTCCGCGTGGATGCCACGCCGTATATCCGGTTCGGCCGGGAAAATGTTGTGGCCGTCAAGGCCGACACCCGTAACCAGGGCACGCGCTGGTATCCGGGGGCGGGGATCTATCGCAAGGTGACGATGGTTGTGTGCCGGCCGGTGCATCTCGGTCACTGGGCCACGTATGTGACCACGCCTGAGGTGACAGACCAGCGGGCCACCGTTGTGATCCGGACCGCCGTGGAAAACCACCTCGATGCCGACACGCCGGCCTCGGTCCGGTTTGTCCTCACGGACCCGGCGGGCCATATCGTCGCCGAAGCGGGCCAGGATCTGAACCTGCCGGCGGGGGAAAGCAAAGACATGCAGCAGTCGATCACGCTGAGCCATCCGATCCGATGGGATATCGCGGCCCCGAACCTGTATACGCTCGGCGTCAGCGTGCAGGCGGGCGACACGCTTCTCGACGCCGAGACCACCTCCTTCGGGATTCGGACGTTTTCGTTTACGGCCGATGACGGGTTTCATCTGAATGGCCGCCGCGTGCCGCTTTACGGCGTTAATCTTCACCACGACCACGGCCCGCTGGGGGCGGCGTTTTATCCGCGTGCGATGGAGCGGCAACTGGAGATCATGAAGGACATGGGCGTCAATTCCATTCGCACGAGTCATAATCCGCCGGCGCCGGAGCTGCTGGCCCTGTGTGACCGGATGGGCCTGGTGGTCTGGAACGAGGCGTTTGATAAATGGGACGACAAGGCCGGCCGGATCAACGGACAGCCGCCGCTGGAGGAGTACGGTCATCGGCAGATTCGTAATTTTGTGAGGCGCGACCGCAACCATCCGTGCATCGTGGTCTGGTCCATCGGCAACGAGATCAGCAATCAGCCGCATGACCGCGAAGGCAAATCGCCCGAACGCGTTGCCATGATGCGGGATTTTGTTTTGAAATATGATAACACCCGCCCGGTGGGGATCGGCTGCCATATTCCCCAGACGGCCAACGAGCCGATTCTGGATTCGCTGGATCTGACGGGTTGGAATTATCTGCGGCGGTATTCGATTTTCCGGGAACGTTATCCCGACAAGCCGATCATTTACAGTGAATCGGCCTCGGCGCTGAGTACGCGCGGATTTTATGCCCTGCCGCTGCCGACGGTGAAGACCGATTACGCCGACCGGAAGGTTAATTCGTATGACTTTAACGCCGCGGCCTGGTCGGATATTCCGGATGTGGAATTTGCGCTGATGGAACAGGACCGGTTTGTGGCCGGGGAGATGGTCTGGACAGGATTTGACTACCTCGGCGAACCGACGCCGTTTGACCAGGAGGCCCGTAGCTCTTACTTCGGCATCGTGGATTTGTGCGGGATTCCGAAGGATCGCTTTTACCTGTATCGCAGTTACTGGCGGCCGGAGGAAACGACGGTTCATATTCTTCCGCACTGGAACTGGCCGCAGCGCGTGGGGCAGCCGGTGCCGGTGTTTGTCTATACCAACGGGGATTCCGCGGAGCTCTTTTTAAATGGTCAATCCCTCGGCCGTCGGATCAAGGGGCAGCGGCCCGCCAAACCGGCGGACCTGGCCGACGGCAAGGCGGTGGCCGCCAGCAGCGAAGAGTATCAAAAAGCCAATACGGCCGCTCATGCCTTTGACGGGCAGAGCGAGACCCGCTGGTGCGCCGCTTCGGGAGAGACCGGCCAGTGGCTTCAGGCGGACCTGGGCGAGCGGCTGCCGATCCGCTGTATCGCGCTGGAATTTGAGCGAGAGGAAAAATATTACGGCTATGAGATTCACATTTCCGACGAGGCCGCCGACTGGACGCTTCTGGTTGCCAAATCCTCCAGCGATCAGCCACGATGGGGCGGTCCGCGGGAGATTTTTCACAGCACAGAGGCCGCGGCCCGCTATGTTCGCATTGTCTTTACGGAACTTCGGGATGACTGCTGGGCGAGTGTTCGCCGCTTCGGCATTTATTCCGAGCGCTTCGAGTCGGACTATTACGACCCGACGTATGATTACCGCCTGCGATGGAACGAGGTGGTTTATGAGCCGGGCGAATTGAAAGCGGTGGCCTACAAGAACGGGCAGGTCATTGGGCAAGCCGTGATGCGTACGGCCGGGGCGCCGGCTCAGATTCGTCTGACACCGGACCGGGCTGCGCTAAGCGCTTCCGGGGAAGACCTGTCCTATATTCTGGTCGAGGCGCTGGATAAAAACGGTACGCTTTGCCCGCTGGCTGATGATTTGGTTCGTTTTGAAATTGAAGGGCCGGGCGAGATCGCCGGGGTGGGCAACGGAGATCCGATGTCGTTTGAGCCGTTCCAGGCAGATTCTCGCAAGCTCTTTTACGGCAAGGCGATGCTGATTGTGCGGACGAAAGAGGGCAAGACGGGCACAATTCGCGTGACGGCGACTGCGGACGGCCTCAAAGACGGGCGGGCAGAGATGAAGACCCGCTGATCGAATCGGAATACCGGAAATCAATCGGCTGTTACAACCAAAGCCGGCTCGGTCAATGGGATCCGGACCAATAAGCCCTGATCCGGGGCCATCAGGAAATTGCGGACCTGATAGGACAGACTCGCTACCTCCTGCTCCGGATCGGTATGAATCAATACGGATATTTCCGATCTGGCCGGAACCGATATATGCTGCGAGTCAGCCGTGTCTTCTCTTTGCAGATCCAGATCGATCAGGGCGGTATTGTTGATTGTGACGATGAAGGCCCCTTCGCTGTCCGCGGGCTCGGCAGCAAACGTTACCGCCGCCTCAAACAAAGGCCGGAGAAAGTCCTGTCTGCCGATGATTTGGTTATTCAGCCAGACGGCCGTACGGCCGGCAACCAGGGCCTCCTGAATGGATTCAACCGACCGCTTCAGGGCGAAAACGAGGGTCACGGTACGGTGTCGGCCGGCCGTGTAACGATAAAAGTTGGAGGGAATGTGGATATCTGAGTTTCCGAACAGGGTCAGGTTTTTGTCGAGGCACCACTGGTGGGCCAGCGGGTAATACGTTCCGCCGTTGGCGACTTCCATGCCATGCAGCCATTGGTTCTCAACCATCGTAGTCTGGACCTGTTCCCAGCGGCCGCGGGCCTGTCCTTTCCAGGTATGATGATTCCAGAATACAAAGGCCTTCTGCTTGTTGGCGTTGCGGATGGCGTCCAGAAATTCCGGGGTATCCAGCGGGTCAATGTCGGCCGTAAAAATGGCGTTATAGTGCCCGGGGGGCGTATCCCGTGTGATCTCGGCGCCTTTGATCAGAAGCACATCGATCTTTTTTTTCTGAATATATTCGGCGGCTATTTCATAGGGCCGGTTGTGATTGGTGGGGATATCGTTCTTGTGCGGCTGGTATTCGATGTGATCGGTGATCGCAATGGCATCAAGGCGCTCCCGAACGGCCTCATCGACCCGGACCGTCGGCCAAACCTGGCCATCTGAGAAGACGGTGTGCATGTGGAAATCGCAGACCAGCGTTTGATACCCCGGAATGTCGGGAAAATACGGCTTCTTTTCGGCCAGAACAGGCCCTGTGAGCAGACATAACACAGTAAGTAAAACGATCCCGTATAACCACTTCTTCATCGGTACTCTCCCTATCAATTAAATTCATGGACAACCCGATTGTACAGATTTTGTCTGATTAAAAAAGCGGAAATCGATTTTTGGAAGAATTTCTTCACCCTCCAGCGCCTGGGGCGGCCGGCGGCGGGATCCATAGCAATGCCTCTTATTCGCCCCGGGCAAAACGGGCGGCCGAGGCCCCGGCCAGGGCGCCGGTGGACCATGCGATCTGGAGGTTGTAGCCGCCGCAGGGACCGTCGGCGTCGATGACTTCGCCGGCGAAAAACAGCCCGGGGCAGTTTCGGGACTGCATGGTTTTGGAGTCGATTTCCTGCCGGCTGACGCCTCCGCGGGTGACGGTGGCCTGTTCGAGCGGGGCTGTTTTTATGACCGTCAGCGGCATCGCCTTGATGTATTCAAGCATTCGATTTCGCTGCTCTTTTGTCAGGTGCGCGGCTGTGACGGGGCGGCCGGGGCTGACAAACTCCTCCAATAAAAGACAGAACTGCCGGGGCAGCCGGGTGGAAAGCACACCGGCCATCTCTTTTCGCGGCTGCGCGGCACACTCGGCGATCAGCCACGCCTCGGCGCGGGGCCTGTCCATTGACGGCAGAAAATCCGCCGTGATCTGCACCGCCGACGCCGGCTCGGCCAGCGCTTCTGTCAGGTGGCGGCTGAGGTCAAAGACGACCGGTCCGCCGATGCCATCGGCAGTACACATCAGCGGCCCGCGCAGGCGGATGCTCTTTTTGTCCCAGGCCGCCTGCAGCACCACATCCGCCATGCCGACTCCCTGCAAGCGGCCGGGCCAGGTTTGTTCGGTAACCAGCGGGCACAGGGCCGCCCGCGGCGGCGTGATGGTATGGCCAAACTCTTTTGCCAGCCGCCAGCCGTCGCCGGTCGAGCCGGTAAACGGCCAGCTTGCGCCGCCGGTCGCGATGATCACAGACGCTGCGCGGAGGGTTTGTTTGTCGGTCTGAATCTGAAACCCATCGGCCTCTTTTTCGATGGCTTGCACGCGGCGGCCGTAAACAAACTCGGTCTTCAGCCGATGGGCGGTATCGACGAGGATTCGGCAGACATCGGAGGCCCGGTCCGTAATGGGAAAGACGCAGCCGTCTTTTTCTTCTTTGGCGGCAAGCTGACGGGTCCGGAAAAACTCACGCACCGCTTCCGGCGAAAAGGCGTACAGCGCCGGCTTGAGGAAATGCCCGCACTCTCCATAAATCCGGACAAATTCCTCGATGGTTCCGGTGTGCGTGAGGTTGCATCGGCCGCGGCCGGTTTTGAGCAGTTTGCGGCCGGCCGCGCTGCCCCGCTCTATGAGGACCGCGCGCGCGCCGGCCTGCGCGGCGAAAATCGCCGCCGTCAATCCGGCCGGTCCGGCCCCGATTATGCAGACCTGCGTTTCCATGGGCTTTTATTCAAAATCCTTTTGGGTAAGGATGATTTTTGATCCCGCTTCAACGATCCGGTCGATGCCCTTGCCCGCGTATTGGATTCGGCAGGGGGCCTGGGCATCCGCTTGCAGTACGGCCTGATGCAGCAGGCCGTTTTTCCATTCGATATCGACTTGAAATCCGCCGCGTGCGCGAAGTCCTTTTACGGCGCCGTCTTTCCAGTCCGGCGGCAGGGCGGGCAGCAGTTCGAGGATTGGGATTGCCTGTTTTGTGCGGCAGTGCGACTGGAGAAGCATCTCGGCGATGCCCGCGGTGCCGCCGAAGTTGCCGTCAATCTGAAACGGCGGATGCGTGTCGAACAGATTTGGAAGGGTGCTGTTGCGAAGCAGGGCCAGCAGGTTTTCATGGGCCTTCTGCGGCTCGTGAAATCGTGCCCAGAAACTGATGATCCAGGCGCGGGACCAGCCGGTATGCCCGCCGCCGTGGGCCAGGCGGCAAGCGATGGTTTCGCGGGCGGCGGCGACTTTTTCGGGGCTGTCGCAGAGATTATATTGCCGGCCCGGATGGAGGGCGAACAGATGGGAGATATGCCGATGGCCCGGCTCGGCCTCTTCGAAGGGCCGGGCCCATTCCATCAGGCGGCCGTCGGAGCCGACGCGGGTGGGGGCCAGGTTGTCCTTTGCGTTCCTGACCTGCGCGATGAAGTCGTCGGAGATGCCGAGGATCTCGGCCGCCTCCAGCGTATTGGCAAAGACCTCCCAGATGATCTGCTGACTCATGGCAGGGCCCATAGAAAGATGGACTTTCTTCCGGTCGGGTGTCAGGTAGGTATTTTCCGGCGAGGTGTCCGGCCCGGAAACAAGGTGTCCGGTTTTCGGATCTTTTACGAGGTAGTCCAGGTAAAACAGGGCCGCTTCCTTCAGAATGGGATACGCTCTCCGGCGGAGAAATTCCCGATTGACGGTAAAGCGGTAATGCTCCATCAAATGCCCGCTGCACCACCCGGCCCCGTGCGGCCACATACCGTATTGAGCGCTGCCGAAGGGATCAGTATGCAGCCAGGGATCGGTTGTATGGTGGGCCACAAAGCCCCGGCAGCCGTACACGTTCGCGGCGGTCTTTTGACCGGCGGGCATCAGCCGCTCTATGAAATCAAACAAGGGCCGGTGACATTCCGAAAGATTGGTCACCTCGGCCGGCCAGTAATTCATCTGGAGATTGATGTTGATGTGATAATCGGCATTCCAGGGCGCCTCGAGTCCGTCGGACCAGAGTCCCTGCAGGTTGGCGGGCAGATTGCCCGGGCGTGAGGAGCTGATCAGCAGATAGCGGCCGTACTGGAAATAGAGGGCGACCAGCGCCGGATCGAGGCCGCCGGCCTTGACCCGCTCGAGCCGTTTATCCGTCGGCAGATCGTTCTTTTCGCCTCCGCCCAGATCCAGAAGACACCGGGCAAAGAGCCGCCGGTGTTCGGCGATATGATCGGCCCGAACCTGTTGGATGTTTTTTTTCAGGACGGCCGCGAGGGTCTTGGCGCAGGTTTGACGGCGATCGGCCGGCCGCGGGTCGGCGGGATTTTTGTGATTGTAATCCGTGGCCGCGGCGATATAGAACGTGGCCGCATCGGCGTTTTCAATCACAATCGCCTGATTGACGATTCGGGTCAGGCCGCCCTCGGCTACCGCACGCACGCGGCCATGCCATTTGACACCGAGATGCCGGCCGCTGTGCTGCGCCCGGCCGAACATCTCAAGCGTATCGGGCCCGGCCGTCAGGAGGGTGCGTTCGCCCGGGCGGTCCAGCCGGGCACGCAGGGAAATGGCGCCGGGCTTGTCGGCGGTCATGCGAACAATCAAGACATCCTCGACGGCCGAGGAAAAAACCTCCCGTGTGTACTTCGTCCCATCGATGGAAAACCGGGTTCTTGCCACGGCCGTATCGAGATTCAGTTCGCGGCGGCAGTCCGTCGGCCCTGCCTCCGTCAGGAGCGTGAGGTGAAGATCGCCGAGTGTTTGATAGCTGCGGGGGCTGATTCGCCGGCCCATGACCGCCTGCACGGTTTTTTGGGCCTCGGCATATTTGCCTTCAAACCATTGCTTCCGGGCCTTGTCTATGGCCTCTCGAAAACCCGGTTCGGCCTGCGGCACGGGCGGACCGGCCCAGACCGTCTCTTCATTGAGCTGGATGCGCTCCTCTGCGGCGCCGCCGAAGACCATTGCCCCCAGCCGGCCGTTGCCGACGGGCAGGGCCTCGACCCATTGGCTTGCGGGCTGTTCATACCACAAGATATGGTCGGCCGCCGCCGACCCCGCAAAAAGAATGAATCCGACGGCCAGAAGATGCCTCTTCGCTTTGCGGTTCATGAAGTACCCCTAAAGAATAGACCCTTCTCGATAAAAAAAGTGAGTGGGTCTGTAAGCCGAGTTCTGTCTCTCTTTCGAGAGGGCGGTCATTACACTGGATCGGCCGTCGCCGACCGACTCTGCCTGAAGGTTTCCCCGCAGGCAAGCAACCTACCCGCCGGATTTGCCCGGGCCGGGCTCCGGCATACTTGGTCTTGCAGGCGGCGGGGTTTGCCCTGCCGCCGCTGTTGCCAGCGGCGCGGTGCGCTCTTACCGCACCATTTCACCTTTGCCTGTGCCCCGAAGGGCCATCGGCCGTGTGTTTTCTGCGGCACTTTCCCTCGGGTCGCCCCGGGCGGCCGTTAGCCGCCGCCGTGCCCTTTCCTGCTCGGACTTTCCTCCGGATGTCTTTCAATCCGGCGACCGCCCGACCCACTCATCCTGCATGATACAAAACAGGGGGAAAAAGATCAACGATTCAAAAAGGGGCCAAACCACGGGATTATTTATACCACTGTGTTTTGTGTTTGCGGAGCGCCGCTGACCTGGCCGGCGGGCAGTTCGATGCAGAAGGCGGACCCCTTTCCCACTTCGCTGGCGACGGTCAGTCGGCCGCCGAGGGCCTCGGCCAGTTTGCGGGTAATCGTCAGGCCCAGTCCCGTTCCGCCGTATTTTCGTGTGGTGCTGCTGTCGGCCTGTGAGAAGGCCTCAAAAATGGAATCGAGCTTGTCCGGCGGAATGCCGATGCCGGTATCGGAGACCTCAAAGCACAGGGTGGGCCGGTCCGGGTCCTGCCAGTCTGATGCAGAAAAAACGCGCAGGCGGACATCGCCCTTCTCCGTAAACTTGACGGCGTTATTGAGCAGGTTGATCAGGCATTGTTTGAGGCGGACCGGATCGGTGCAAATCGTCTCCGGCAGGTCATTTTCCCGGAGGATTTCAAACCGGATCCCCTTTCGCTGCACGGGATAGCGAATGACTGATTCGATGCCGCGCAGGAGTTCGGCCGGGGAGCATTCGATGATTTCAATGTCCAGTTTTCCGGCCTCAATTTTTGAAAAATCGAGAATATCATTGATCAATTCGAGCAGCGAGCGGCCGTTATCGAGGATCATTTTGACACACTTTTTGCGATCCTCCTCCAGGTCCGTTTCCTCATAGAGCAGTTCACTGAAGCCGATAATGGAATTCATCGGGGTGCGGATTTCATGGCTCATGTTGGCCAGGAAGGTGCTTTTGGCATGACTGGCCAGTTCCGCCTCGCGGCGGGCCAGTTGGGCCTGCTGTTCAGCCCGGCGGCGGGTTTCCACTTCCCGGTTCAGGTTTTCAATCGAGGTGGTGCTTTGCTGCAAATCCTCGAGCATTTGATTAAAGGCCCCGGCCAACTGCCCGATTTCGTCGCGGGAGTGCACCCGGACCCGCTCCCGGAGATTGCGGCTGCGCACGAGGGTTTGAATGGTACCGAGAATTCGGCTCAGCGGGGCGGTTAGAAAGGTGTTCAGGCCCAGCAGAAGGAGGAGTGCGGTGATGCCGAAGGCAATCACGAAGATCATATTGCACTTCCAGATCAGGTTGCGGACCCGCGCATCGATAATCTCGGCGGGCGCGGAGATCACAATGCCGTATTTCGCATGATCGTCGGACTTGGAGTAAGGCAGGACGGCGTAATACATGCTGTAGGGTTCCTGCCGAATACTGACGACGCAGGCGGTCTGGTTCCGCAGGGCATCCGTAATCGACTCGTTGTCCAGGCGCCTGCCGTGCAAACTGGAATTGTTATGGAACAGGATGGTGCCGGCCGCGTCCACGACCATGGCTTCGAGTATATTTTCATTTTTAAATGCGATCTCGCGGCACAGATGATCAAACTGGTCGATTTCTTCGACCCCGATTCCGAGATCGGTGATCCGGGAAAGCTGCGAGGCGAGGTTATTGCCGTAGACCATGAGCTCGGTATCCAGCGCCGCTTTATAGTCTTTTCTGACTACCTGGCGAATCAGGGCCAGATTGACGGCGGCGGCCACCAGCAGGGTTCCGGCAAACAAAATCAAAATTTTCCATCGAATACTGAATCGCATGCTGCCTGTATCGCTTTCTTATTTCGCATCCCCGCTCAGGGTGTCAGTCCGCTTTGCCGGACCACGGAGGCCGTCAGCAGGGTATCGGCATCCGGACGAATCCCCAGCCGCCGGGCGGCCTCGAGGTTGATGACCGGAATGCCTTTTTCGGTGGCCCGCATCGGCAGGTCAGCCGGGCTTTGTTGGCCGACCAGGATCTCGCGGGCCAGCAGGCCGGCCTGGTAGCCCTGGGCATAGCCGGAGACCGTCACGGCGCAGAGGGTGCCTTTGTCCACGCGGTCCTGCCAAAAACTGAAATCCGGCAGTTTGTTGTGGGCTTGGAACCACCGGAGGACTTCTTCCATGGGCACATTTTTTCCCTCGGGACCGAGAAATTCAAAGACGCCGAAAAAGCCGATCGCATCGACCCGGCCCTGATACTCGAGGACCGCCGCTTTAAATTGTTCGAAGGTATCAAAGATGTCATACCCGACGATCTCGATTTCCGTGCAGGAGGCGATGGTTTCTTTCATTCGCTCGATCATCGGCGGCCACATGGGACCGTTGTCGCTGACCATCACGATGCGCCGCACGGACGGGGCCAGCTTTTTGAGCAAACTGACAGCCGCGATATAATGCATCTCTTCCCGAACGCCGGTCACATTGCTCGAGCCGACAAGGCCGTAGTCGGCCGGGTCCGCATTCACCGCGCAGAACACAAACGGGATTTCGGAGTTGACATAGTCGGCCGTCACATACCGCTGCGCATCGTCATCCCCCGTAAACACCAAATCCGGTTTCCATCGATCAATGACCTCCTTAATCCGGCCGGCAATCCGCTTTCGATACGCCTCCTCGCTTCGTCTCTTGGTATCCATCTGCATCACGCGCCAGTCCAGGTCCAGGTCTTTTGTCGCCGCCTGAAAGCCAAGAATCTGGTCGTCGGTCCATTTCCAGGGGGAATGGTAGCTCATCACATGAAGTACCTTAAATGATGTGGCCGATTTGAACGGCCGAAACCAGGAGGACCTGGCCGCGGCGTCTTCCGGCCGCATCGCCGATCTGAACTCACGCGGAAACACCGCGACAAACAGCAGGGCGGATGCCATAATCAAAAACAAAAGGATGATAAAAATCGTCGGCCGTATTAATTTTGTGTTTTTAATAAATCCTGCCATACCGCATCCCTATCTCATCCACGATGCTCCACACGAGGGCCTGTCTGGAAACCGGGCACAGGCCGCCAGAATATCAGACAATAAAAATCTTTTATTGCTCGTATTTTCTGAATTTCTTTCTATATAGGGCATTTTCGACTTTCACCGGCACCCACTTCGAACACGAAACCCTCCGATAAATACCCCCTCAAATGTCGGTATTTTTCCGGAGTCAATCAATCAAAAACAGAAAATAAAGCGTTGGCCGTAAATGCCGCACTGATAAAACCAAAAGGTACATTTTATCGGAAGATATCGAAATACCGCCGGGAACGTCCTATATAAAGGGGAGAATAAAAATCATAAGGTACGGTTTTTTATTTCACTTTAACCTCGGATATCTGCTGTGTTTTCTCTTTTTTGTGGATTTATGGAATATTTTTTTCGTAAAACATACTTCTTTCTTGCATCTCTTGGCACCATTGGCTACAATATCTGTTAAGTTGGGAGAAGGAGGGTAATCCCTTCGGGAATGCCCTCTTTTTTTTATGCGCCCCATTTTCACTTTCGTATTCGATTCCTTTTCAGCTTGCCGACAATCCGGTATACTATGGTGTATGGAAGCCAAAGTGGACAAAATCTATGCTCCGGAGGCCGGGACCCGGCAGCCGCTGCCGCTGTTTCTGGAGCGGGTGTCGGCGGGCTTTCCCTCTCCGGCGGCCGACTATGAAGAAGGGCGGCTGGACCTGAACCGGCATCTGATCAAAAATCCGGCGGCGACTTTTTTTGTGCGCGTGGCCGGGGATTCGATGATCGGGGCGGGGATTCACCCCGGCGATCTGCTGGTGGTGGACCGCTCGCTGGAACCAAAGGACAAACACGTGATTATCGCGGCGCTGAACGGCGAACTGATGGTCAAGCGCATCCGCATGAAACGAAAAAAGATTTTTCTGGAAGCCGAAAACGAGACCTACGCCCCCCGTGAAATCTCCGAGGATACAGACTTTGAGGTCTGGGGCGTGGTGACAAACGTCATTCACTCACTGTAATTCTTCAGAAAACAAGTATGCGAAAACCGATTTTTGCGCTGGTGGATTGCAACAATTTTTATGCCTCGTGCGAGCGGGTGTTTGACCCGAAGCTGGCGGGCAGGCCCGTGGTGGTGCTGTCCAATAATGACGGATGTGTGGTGGCCCGCTCGAATGAAGCCAAGGCCCTCGGCATTCCCATGGGCATTCCCTTCTTCGAGGTGCGCCAGACCATCGAAAAGCATGGCGTTCTTGCCCTGTCCTCCAATTATACGCTGTACGCCGACATGTCCGGCCGGGTGATGGAGACGCTGTCGCACTTTACGCCGCATATCGAGGTGTATTCCATCGACGAGGCCTTTCTGGACCTTTCCGGCATCCCGGAAGACCCGTCGGCCTGCGGGCGCAGGATGCGGCAAACCGTCAGGCAGTGGACGGGGATTCCCGTCTCCATCGGCATCGGGCCGACCAAAACGCTGGCCAAGGCCGCCAACAAGCTGGCCAAAACCAGCCGAAAAGCCGACGGCGTACTGGACCTGACCGATTCGCCCTGGCTGGAGGAGGCGCTGCGCCGCATCGAGGTGCGGGATGTCTGGGGCGTGGGGCGGCAGATTTGCAAAAAGCTGAAGGCCGCCGGCATCCATACCGCGCTGGACCTGCGCGGGGCCAACCTCGACTGGATCAAAAACCAATTCGGGGTTCAGGGCGTCCGGACCGTTTCCGAGCTGCGGGGTCAGCGCTGCTACGAGCTGGAGGAAAACCCGCCGGCCAAAAAAGGCATTACGGTTTCGCGCGGTTTCGGCAGGCCGATTACCGCGCTGGTCCCGCTGCAGGAAGCCACTTCTCTTTATGCGGCGCGGGCGGGGGAAAAACTGCGGGCCGAAGGTCTGGCGGCGGGGGTGATGAGCATTTTCATTATGACCAGCCGGTTTGCGGAGAAGTCCAAACGATACCTGCGGCATTGCGCGGTTCCTTTTGATACCGCCACGGATGATACCCAGGATCTGATTGCGGCGGCTGTTTCGGCCGTTGAACAGTTGTACCGCGCGGGCTACGAATACAAAAAATCCGGCGTAATGCTGCTGGAACTGGTGCCGCGCGACCGGGCGCAGAGGGGTCTGTTTGACAGCAAAGACCGCGACCGCTCGCGGCGGCTGATGGCCACCCTTGACCAAATCAACCGGACCCGAAGCGTCGGCATCCAATGGGCCGCCGAAGGCATCGAAAAACCCTGGCAGACCCGCTTTACCCGCAAAACTCCCCGCTATACCACAAGCTGGGCCGACCTGCCCCAGATTCGGTAAACCGCCTCCGGACCCATCGCGGCGGGTAAAGGCGCGGCGGCCTTTTGCTTGCTGAATTCGCGGCATTCGTTATACTGGCAGACGGAACAAAACAGGGAACGGCAAACCAAAGCGGCATTGTTTGGCGGAATGCCGATCGACGGCCGTCCATTAAGAGCAGCCCATGATGATTTATGAAGATTTGAAAGACAAACGGGTGCTGGTGACCGGCTCCAGCAGCGGGATCGGGGCGGCGACGGCCGCGGCTTTTGCCCGGCAGGGGAGCTTTGTGGGCGTGCACTATTTCCGCACGCAGGCGGGCGGGGAACAAACGCTGGCCGAGGTCATCAAGCACGCAAAGGGATGTCTGCTGAAAGCCGACATGCGGGAGGAGGCGCAGGTAGAGAAGCTGATTGCCGACTTTGTCCGGGCCGCCGGCGGGCTGGATGTCCTGATCAATAATGCCGGGACTCTGCTGGGGCGTGTGAATATCGAAGGCATGGACCTGAAGCATTTTGAGGATGAACTGGCCACCAATGTCCGGAGCACGTTTCTGGCGACCAAACATGCCCTGGACTCTCTGAAAAAATCCCGCGGTTGCATCGTCAATGTCGGCTCGGTGGCGGGCCATCAGGGCGGCGGCGGCGGATCGGGCATCTATGCGGCGGCCAAAGGCGCTGTGCATACGATGACGATTGCCATGGCCAAGGAATTCGGCGGCTATGGCATCCGGGTCAATACGGTGGTGCCCGGCCTGATCGAAACCAGGTTTCATGAGAAATTTTCCACGCCGGAGAGAAAAAAGAAAGTCGCCGCCGAAACCCCCCTCGGCCGCAACGGCACGGCCGAGGACATCGCCAAGGCAATCCTGTTCTTGGCAAGTAACGACGCCGCTAACTTCATCACCGGCGAGTCCCTGGCCGTCAACGGCGGCCTCTACATGCGGGCGTAATTCATCCGGCGAGGACGCTTAAATATCCCCTGTACTCTCACAAGACAAGGCAGGTTATGTCTTATTCCTGATTGAGCGGCTCGGCGGTGGATTCCATCCAGGCGGCCGAAAGGACGGCCACATCCGCCAGATTGACCACACAATCCCGGTTGATATCGCCGTAGATTTCGCCGCTGCACAGGCCGCTCTTGCCGGCCTGGGCGGTGCCGCCAAAAGCCCCCATGTTGATCACCCCGCCGGAATTGAGCGGCTCGTCCCCGATGGGAAAAGCCGGATCGCCGGCGTCAATACACGGGCTGTGTTCGGCATCCTGCACCCAGCCCTGAATCGCCGGATCATACCGGCCGTAGAGGGATTTCAAATGGTAATCGCCGTTCTCAGCGTCGGCAAATAACGGATCGGCATCGATATTCCCGGTTCCCGAACCGGTCCAGCCGCCCTCGATGTTGGAATACATCACAGAAAGCCACCCGGCCCCGGAGCCGACCAGCGAGGTTGAATGGCCCCGCACAATCGTACTGCTGACCGTGCCTGTGACATACAGAATGCCGCACTGTCCGTTGTCCGCGACGGTACAGTTCCGGATCTCGGCGGGCTGAAACGGATAATCATGGGCGTATAAACGCATCCCACAGGGATAATTTTGAGCCACTAAACAATGGTCCATTACAAAATCGGTCGGGCCGGCATTCAAAAAGAAGATACCTCCGCTCGGCGAGCCCGGCTCTCCCCGGTTATTGCAGAACCGGCTGTTTTTTACGGTGATTTTTCCGCAGGCGGAATCCCGGATAAACAAACCGCGGCCTTCCCGTCCCCGGTTTCCTGAGATCTCGCAATCCGATATTTCGAGCGTCGAAACGTCGGTGATATCCGGGCCGAAATGATACCCTTCCTCAAAAAGAATTCCTGAACTATAAAATATACATCCCTCCTGGCCCCAAAAACCATTCTCGAGGATTCGGCAATTCTTCACTTTCACAAGGCCCGCCCAATTACAGCTCAGTCCGGTTACGATACAAGAGCCGGTTCGCGCATAAGCCGTATTCCCCCGGATTACGGAATCCGTGAGATTCAAATGGGCGCCTTCCGTCACGTAAATGCCGCTGAGCCCCCATACGGAGTCTCCGTAGACGTAATTGTCTTCAAAACGACAACCGGATACATTGGCCTGCGTATAAAACCCGGCAAGACTCAAGCAGCATAATTCGCTCATGGACGCATTGTCCCGGAAGAGGCAGTCTTTGAGTATCAGACCGGTCTCGTTGCGGGCGCCAATCAGCGTCACATGGGGTTCATCACAGGTATGGGTATTCCTTTGAAACACACAATTTTCAAACGTCACCGTCCCGTCCGTATCCAGGGAGATCATGCAGACACTCTGGTTGTCTTCAAAAATACAGGACTCAAATGTCGGATGGGCCGCTCCGGTAATCTCCAGGTTGCCGTACCCGGCCATTGTATATAAAGCTCGGAAGGTGCAGTTTGTAAAGCGTACATTGCTCGCGTTTAGGCAGCGAATATCGGGACCGGGGGCTCCCTGATCCCGAATCGTAAAGCCCTCTATGTGCGCGGACGAATCATCAAGACTGTCCACTTGAAAAGTGACCGCACCAACCAGCACCCATTCACAGTCTTCGGGACCATTCATGGACTGAACATGCAGATGCTTGTTGTCGATCCAATCGAATACAGCTTGCCCGGAATTGTGCTGCCCCGCGTAGAGACCATCCATGACGATCACTCGGTCAAAGGGATTGGCTGCCTCCGCGGCCGAGAGGAGGGTCTGCTTGGGGCCTTCATAAGCACCGACGTACACCGGACTCAGGCCGGTCCACAGATCATTTCCTGAAGTCCCGTCCACATAAAAGGTTTGCGTTACCCCGGACGAAATCAAGAAACAGAAAAACAACACCCCCAAAAACGCCTGCATCTTCATGGGAATTCCTCCTAACTAATGCCAAGATTGTTTTATGATATTATATACCGAATTCACAAGATTTCAATTCTTTATGTTAAAATAGGACCCTTATTTGAAGCAGAAGGAAAAAAAAACAGGTGATTTCCGATAATATCGATCATATCTATGCAGGGATTGTTGATTATAACCTATTTTAACTTAATGGCTTGTAAATATATTGCCTATTTTGTACACTGATTCATACCCTAAAGGGGTCGAAAGACCCCCGTTTACACACGGGCCGCAGGGCAACCCCTTGCGGCCTCATTTTTTTGGCTGAATCAAGACGTGCGGGGTCTTTTATTTGCTTTTTCGAAACGGCCGAAACATTCGGAGTACCGCAAAATCCCGCCAGGTACTTCGCGCTGGGAAAACTCCCTTGGCCACGTCGCCCACTTCTTCAATCGAATAAAACGCCTGGGGATTAAATCGCCGGATCATCTCCTGGACCTCCTGAACATGGGCCTTTTTGATGACGGTAAAGATCACCTGCACCTTTCCTTTGGCGCCATGGCCGTCCAGCACCGTCACTCCAAAATGTCTTGCTTTCATTGATTCGAGCAGCGAGGAAGCGTCCTTCTGTGTGATAATCCGGACAATCACCATCCCGAGCGACAGTTTTTCGGCCAGGTAAATGCCGACATAATTACCCGTGGCAAATCCCGCGGCATAGGCCACGTAACAGGCCGGGTTCGTCAGGTTCTGCATAATCTGCCCGATCACGAGAATCCAGATCAGCACCTCGAAAAAGCCGGCCAGCGGCGCCATGTATTTCATTCCGCGCGAGATAAAAATCAGACG
Organism: Phycisphaerae bacterium; assembly: GCA_018433925.1. GTDB lineage: Bacteria > Planctomycetota > Phycisphaerae > Sedimentisphaerales > Anaerohalosphaeraceae > JAHDQI01. Next base: position 25,842 of record JAHDQI010000309.1, read on the forward strand.
AATCGTCCCGATTGTCACATCCGAGACGCGGGCGATGAAGATCAGCCCCGGCAAAACGCCCCACGCATAGAGTTTGGAATTGGCCAGACAATCCTGCAGCAAGAAATCCATCATTCCACCCATTCCTTTACAGCCATTTTTTCTTCTTAAAATAAATCAGCATTCCCACAAAGACCGCCCCCATGACCCCCCACACGGCCGGATAAGCCCACTTCCAGCTCAACTCCGGCATCCACTCAAAATTCATCCCGTACACGCCGGCAATGAACGTCAGCGGAATAAAAATCGTCGCGATAATCGTCAGCACCTTCATCACCGAATTCATCCGGTTGCTGATGCTCGACAGGTAAATATCCAGCAGCCCGGAGACCATGTCCCGCAGCGTCTCGACCGTGTCAATCACCTGGATCGTATGATCGTACACGTCCCGAAAGTAAGGGCTTGTCGCGTCCGTGATCCGCTCGGATTCGCTCCGGACCAGGCCGCCGACGACCTCGCGCAGGGGCCAGACCGATTTGCGCAGATAAATCAGCGCCCGTTTCAGGGCGTAAATCTTCTGGAGCGTCTTTTCGTCCGGCATACCGATCACCTCCTGCTCAAGCACCTCCACCCGCTCGCCCAGTTTTTCAAGAATCCCAAAATACCCGTCCACCACGGCGTCCATCAGGGCGTAAACGAGGTAATCGGTCCCCATGTTCCGAATCCGGCCGCGACCCGTTCGAATCCGATCCCGAACCGCATCAAAGACATCGCCCGGGGCCTCCTGAAACGAAAGGACATAGTTGGGCCCGAGGATCATGCTGACCTGTTCGGATTGAATTGAACCGGCGGCCTCCTCAAAACGAAGCATACGCAGCACAAGGAAGAGATAGCCGGGGGCCTCCTCCAGTTTGGGCCGCTGCCCGGTATTGAGAATGTCTTCCAAAATCAGGGGATGGATATCAAAAGAAGCGCCGAGGGTCTCCATCCACTGCACATCATGCAGCCCATCCACATTGATCCAGCGGATCGCGTTGCCGTCTTTCGGGATAACACAGTCTTTGGCGCTTTTGACGGTCCGGTCCGCGGCGCCGTCCGGCCCGTACTCAAACACGGTAATCCGTACCGTCTCCGTTTTTTTCTCGCCGATATGGATCAGGGTCCCCGGCGGCAGCCCCGTTTTTTTTGAACGTTTGATCGGTTTGTTGGCCATATTTATTCCTTCTCCAGGGACATGGAAAACAGCGTAACCAAAGCCATTTTGAAATGCAATGTTTTTGTAGGAAAAGAAAAGGCCCCAATGAAATTCGGCCTGAGATCGCTGTGGGCCCGGGTTTATTCGAGCCAGTGCACGCCGAACAGGGCCAGGTCCGAGAGGTTCACCCAATCATCCCCGCCGCGCCGCGGCCAGATATCCCGGTAGGCGTTGCTGGTCAGCCAAACCTCTGTAAACTCCGCCAGGTCAGCCAGGTCCGTCGTCCCATCGCGGCTGAAATCCGTCTCAAACGGCCGCATTTCCGGCACAACGGCCATCTCCGTGGTAAATGTGTAATCAAACGCGGTTCCTCCGAGCGTGCGCCCGGGAAAGATCAGTTCCACAAAATACGCCGTCCAGCCCGCCGCGGGTTCGGGAACCTGCCCGATATACACCCCGCCCCCCTGGTCGGCCAGCGAAGAAGAGGTCCAGTGGGTCCCCGTGGTGACGAGCCGAAAATCCCGCGCGGCCGGATTGGTAATCTGCCACAAGGTTACCGCATCCGGCGGCGTCGCGGCTTCGGTTTCCACGATAATGGCCCCGTCCGGCTGCACCGTCCACTGAAACGTCGGCCGGGCCGCCCCGTTCAAAAACGCGTCATAGAACGGCACCATGCCGCCAAATACACTGTCCATCACTCCCGGCCCGTTCAGGTAATGGTTGGCATTGGGCACAATCCGCATCACCGTCTCGCCGGGCAGGTCGTGAATGTAGAACTGCGCCGAATCGCTCACGAAGAAATCGTCTCCGGAGGCCATCGTTAGAAACTTGGGGATTGTCAGCCGGTCGCGATATTGATACGGATCGACAATCTCCAGAAGCTCTACCGTTTTTTCCGAATCGAACCAGTCGAAGATCTCCATCTCTTCATAGGGCCCCAGCGCCTCGGCCCAGAAGCCGTGACAGGCCCAGTGATGCGCAAACGACCGCTGCATATTCAGCAAATCGATGACAATCGGCGCCACGGCCGTGACGCGTCCGTCCACCGCCGCGGCAAGCCACGCCGTCCAGCCGCGCTTGGAACCGCCGGTCAGCACAAAATGATTGACCGTCTTGCTTTTGGCGGCAGCAAACGCCTGCACCGCGTCCATGCAGGCCGTCACCGACTTGACCATCGGCAACTGCGCCGGCCAGTAGTCATCCCCGCCTGCCAGAAACTGATCCCAGGAATACGCGATAATCTCATCCTCGGTGCGGGAAAAGGGTTCCTCCAGAAAATGGATCGGCTGATTGGGCACGGCCGTCAGTTCCACGACAATCGAGCGCGTCCCGGCCGACAGTTGCCGCAATCGGCTGTCAACCGGCGGCGCCGGGTCCTGCGTGCTGCCGCCGTTGATCAAAATCAGGGCGGTGGTTCTGGTTTGTCCTAACAGGATAGACGGGATCACAACGGTAACCCAGTGTTTCCACTCCACCTGGGTCGATTCGACTTCGGCCGCGTCCCGCCACTGCTGTGAACGCAAATCCAGCGTGTAAGCCGTGGTAAAAGTAGACAGGTCGAATGACCCGCTGCCCACCTGCTGCCACGCATAGGCCGGATCGGTAAAGGACACATAGTCATCCAGCGCCGTGGCCCAAAGACAGGAAGACAGATATGCAAAAAGGAACCCGCAAAAAATCCGTTTGCCGTTCATCACCCAAACTCCTCACAATAGGTTTTTCCCCTGTGACACAGTAACCTGGATTGGGCTTAAAAATCAAGAACAATCCTTCCGTCAAGGCCAGCCGGACCGCCCGGAGGGTTCCCTCTGCACGTTTGCTCTTTACAAACCCTCCCACATCCAGCGATCCAAAAACAGCTCCAAATCCCCCACATCCGTCAGCCCGTCAATATTCAGGTCGGTCCGCACAGGAATCGGCGCCGGCTCGGCCAGGTATCCCTGGGTCCAGACCGCAAAATCGCTGTAATCCACAAGCCCGTCTTCATCAAAATCGGCAATCGTCCCTGCCTCGTCAGCAGGCACAGGCAGGCCTGCGCCGCTTCGAACCGAATCATTGACCCGGATAAATTCCGCCGTACTGTAATCAAAATCGCTTCGCAGGAACAAATACCACGACCATCCGCCCGGAGTAATCGGGTTGTCAAACCGCCAGCACGAAAGGCCCCAGTTCTGCCGGCTCTCCGTCGGCTCGCTGCCGGCCCACAAAACCGTCTGCTCCGGATAGACAATCACCGCCGGGTCTTCGGCCGCACTGATGTCCCGTTCGCACGGCGCCGGCCCCTGGATCATAAACCCGCTCAGCGCCTCCTGCGGCAGTCCCAGAAAATCCGCCGCCCCGTTAAAGACCTGGTAGGCGTAAATATAGCGTCCCGTGCCCGCAACGGGCGCGCCGGGTGACTCCTCCGGATACTGCGTCGTATCATAGACCGCAAATTCAATCCGGCCTGAAAGCAGGGCTTCGGGCTGCGGCTCCGGATTGCCCGCCGTCGGCTCCGGATACAGGAAGAACGTGTAGGGCGCTGTGCCCTGATAATACGAACTGCCCGGCAGTTTGGTCAGCGACTCCGGCGGCTCATAGACCGACACGACCTCCAGCCGGTAATCTCCCGCCGCCCCGTCATATCCGGCAATACGGATATAGTACGAACGGCCCGCAACGGCCTTCCATACCAGCCGGGACCCAAGCCCGCAGTAATCATCATTAAACGCCATCTCTACCAGCGCCAAGTCAAAGACTGCCAGTGTCGTATCAAATTCGCTGCCGCACAAACTGATCACATGCGTCCCCGTCTGTTCGGCCGTAAACAAATACCACACATCCCGAAAATCATAATATCCCTCCTCGGTCAGATCCATGCCCCGGGCCCCGGCGGTCGTATCCGAATAAACGCCTTCCCCGATTTCCGCGGCCGTCTCAATTTCCGCTTTCTCTTCCGGCTGAAATCCGAACAGATCATATCCGCCCGCTCGCTGATCCTGCCAGGCCAGGATTCCCTCCCCGACAGCGGGCATCTCCTGTGCCGCCGGGGCCGCCAGGATCGCCCTTTCCTCCTGACTGCTGAGCCGGTACAGGACGATATCCCAGTCGCCGCCGCGGTCATCCTGCCAGACCACCAGGTCGCCGTAAATCGCCGGCCGTGTTTGGTTGCCCGCGGCCGTACAAATCGTCAGGGAGGCGCCGTTCGACAGATTTTTGCCTTTGATATCCCAGTTGCCGCCGCTGTTGTCCTGCCAGACCACAATCGTCCCGCTGATGGACGGATATTGCTGATTGCCGGCGCCGGAAAAAACGGCAAACGCGCCGCCGCTGTTGAGGTTGCGCCCGTATATATCCCAATGAAAGCTCTGGTTGTCCTGCCAGACCACGTACCGCTCGCAGATATCCGGGACCGTTTGGGCCTGCGCAGCGGTGGTCACGGCAAATTCGCTTCCACTCTTGAGGTTTTTGGCCCAGATATCGTTGCAGTTGGCGATTTGGCGCAGATCGTCATAGACCACGATGACGCTGCCGTTGTTTTCATGAATCGCCGGATTCGCCTGCTCGGCCGCATGGGTTGTGACAACAAACTCCGCCCGGGTATCCAGGTTATACCCATAAATGTCCCCATTGCCGTTGCGGGTATCTTTCCAGACGACGTATTGTTTATAAATATCCGGGTCCGTCTGGTTGGATGTATGATTGCAGATGACAAACTCCCGCTCCTCAGCCAGGTCGTAGCCAACAATATCCCAATTGCCGCCGCGGTCGTCCTGCCAGACGACGATCGATCCGTAAACAGCCGGATTCTGCTGGTTCCCGGCCTCCATTATGATGGGAAATTCCGCACAGACCCTTGCCCCCATTAACAAAAAAAGACTTGCCCATAGTGCCCGTTTCATGACAAACCCTCCTGAAGAAGACCCTCTTGCTTCCACTATTCCGGACTCTTCGAATCGGAAAAACAGGGAAATTCGGGAATGTCTCTTCTTTTTGACCCTCCGGTGCCCAAACTCCCTGCCGCCCTCCCTGGCTCTCTTTTATATTGGATAGGGACAGTATAGTATAAAAATATAAAAAATCAATAAATTTTTTATTTTATTGTTGATATGGTCCATGATAATTCTGATAATTCCGGAATCTTTGTATCGTCACTTCAAAACCATTTTTTGAAAGGAGAAACTATGAACAAAGGAATGATCGTAGTGGGGGTGCTCGTTGCATCCATCAGTACCGGAGCGCTGGCTGTCGGTTTTATGGGGCCGCCCACGGCCGAACTGCAGGAGGGTCAATGGAATCTTGGCTACAGTTATATGTATTCGGACATGGATTTGGAAAAGATGTCCACCAAGTGGGTCGAATACGACAACGGCACGCTGGACGATGCGGGCGTGGACAAGGCAAAAATTGAAGACTTTAAGATTCAGCGTCATTATGTCAGTCTTGGCTACGGCATCACCCAGGCCTGGGAAGTGTATGTCCAGCTGGGCGTAGCCGACGCCAAGCACAAATTTCAATGGGAAGGCGACACCGTATGGCATGGGTTTAATTTTGACAATGACTTTGCCTGGGGATGGGGCACTCGCGTCACACTGACCGAACAGGACAACGTCAAGTGGGGCGTTTCGGCCCAGATGAACTGGCTGGACACCAGTGTGGACTACAAAGGAGCCGTGGGCGGAGTAACCTGGAAAGAATCCTACGATATCGAAAGCTACGATCTGTTGATCGCGTTCGGCCCCACCGTGGATATGGGCGGCTGGAAGCTCTACGGCGGCCCATTCTACTACATGTTTGACGGCGACTGGGAAAACAACGGATCCGACAGCGACGGCTGGACCTGGAAGGAAACCGGGGACCTGGAAGAAGACAGTAATTTCGGCGGATTCGTCGGCGCCCAGTTTGCCTTGACTGAAACCGTGGACATGACCACCGAATTGTCGTTCACCGGCGACGGCTGGGCCATCGGCACCGGCATCGGCTGGAAATTCTAAGCAGATCCATTTGGCTACCTGATTAGAAATTGCTCTCTGAATAAAGAACCGCTATTTCGATGGCGGTTCTTTTTTTATGAAGGGTATGGTTGGATGTGAAAAAGAAAGGGAGCTGCGGATAGACATGGCCGTGTTCGGAAAAATATCTCCGAGCAGACACGGAACTGTCTTGGGGCGGCATCGGGTCTTCCTTTCGATAACCGCCGGCGACCCGGTTTCACCAGGTCTGGTCTTCGGGATTTCGATCCCGCTTGCGGGTCACGCTGGCATACTGCGTGGGGGCCTCTTTCTCGTCGTCTCCATCCTCTTCGAGGGCAAGCATCAGTTGGGGGGCGACTCGGCCGGCCGGATCAGGCAGGTACCGATCCAGAACCCTTTGGGCATGGTCCGCATGGCCGCTGGCCAGCAGGTCATGAACGGCCTCCATCCGGGCCTGCGCCATCACGCGCTGGCAGCGGTTTTGGGCCCAGGCGCTGCGGTAATCACTGCCGCCGCACCCACCACAAACGATCGCAATCCCTGCGACAGCCAGCATCCATAATGCGATTTTCGGAGTACTCATTTTCTTCTCCCCGTCGATTCTTCGGCTGGACGCAGATTCATCAAAAACGTCGTAATTACACAAAAACGACTCATATATAAGATAGATAATATTTCACAAAATGGGAGATTAATTTTAAAAATTTTCCATTTTTACATCCGCTTTTGTTATTTCGGAATTTTCCGCAAAAAAATTCTATAAAAACCGAGTTTTTCGGCAAATTTTCGGCTTGTTGCAAAAAAAGATTTGGACCCATAACATCCACAGGAAAGCACTGTTGGGCGCAGATTTATCGGCCCTTCGGCAGCGATACAAAAAATGTGGAGCCGACCTCCGGCTGCGACCGGACCCAAATCCGCCCATCCAGGCGGTTGAGAATGCGCCGGATAATCGTCAGGCCCAGCCCCTCTCCCCGCCGCGTGCCGCCGGGATTCAATTGATGAAAAATCTCGAAAATCTTGTCGAAATGATTGGGGTTGATCCCAATGCCGTTATCGGCAACGGCATACACCGCCTTGTCGCCTTCGACGGTCCCTGAAATCCTGATTTGCACGGGCCGGTCCGGATGCCGATACTTAATCGCGTTGTCAATCAGGTTGCTGAAGACCTGGTTGACCTGCACAGCATCGCCCAGGCAGTCCGGCAGATCGCCGAGGTCCACCCGGACCCCCAACTCCCGAACCTGGTATCGCATCGCCCCCAGCACCGCCTGCAGCAGCGCGTTCATCCGGATCGGCTCGATATGAATCGTCGCCGTCCCAATTCGCGAGAGCCGCAACAGCCCCGACAGCAGCGAGTCCATCTTGCCGGCTCCGGCGGAGATAAATTGAATCGACTCAGGAATATCACTGCCAAGGAGGTGCTCAAGTCGCTGGTGCACATCCGGCGGGCAGGAAATCCGGTCGAGCAGGGATTGAATTTCCAAACAGCTTTTTTTGAGTTCGCCGGCAAAGCCCTCGATGTTGACCAGCGGGCTGCGCAGGTCGTGCGAGGCGATAAACACAATGCTCTCCAGTTCCTCATTCTTGACCCGCAGCTCTTTCAGCAATCTTTCCCGGGCCTGTTCGGCCTCTTTCCGGTCCGAAATATCCGTGATAAATCCCTCGAGGGCAATCGTCTGCCCCTGCTCATCAACAATGCCGCAGCCCTTTTCCCACACCCATTTTTCCTCTCCGCTTCGATCCCGAATGCGATACTCCATTGTAAACGGTTCTTGCCGCCGCACCCCTTCCTGAACGGTATCCCAGACATACTGCTGATCATCCGGAAACACGAGGTCATTCCAGGTAATTCGGCGCTCCATAAACTCCTCGGCCGAGTAGCCGGTCATCTCCAGGCAGCCCCGGCTGACAATGGACATCGGCCAGTTCGGGGTATTCTCACACCGATAGGCCATGCCGCGCAGATTGCCGAGCAGGGTTGTCAGCGCCCGGCGGCTTTCTTCCACTTCCCGCTCGGCCCGCCGGCGGTCGGTAATATCCGTCAGCGCAAAGAGCGACCCCTTGTCCGGATCGTGCGGATCCAGGTAAACCCCGCGCAGCAGAAAATCGATCGCGTGGCCGTCCTTATGAAGAAACGTAATTTCCCGCGTCACCTCGCCGGTCCGGTGGATTTCTGCATAAAGAATCTCCCCCCAGCGGCGGTAACTGTCTTCTGTTTCATACAGAATAGAGGTCTCTTGGCCGATCAGCTCCTCTTGGGAATACCCAAGGCAGTCGCATAAGATCGGATTCACCCGCACAAATACCCGGTTTTGGATGTAGGTGATTCCCACCGGAACCGCGTGGAAAATGGAGCTGAGCTGTCGCTGCCTGCGATTGACTTCCTCCTGTGCCTCTCGCCGGCCGGTAATATCGTGAAAAATACCGACGACATATGGCCGATCCTCCAAATGGATCAAACTAGCCGTGATATCCACGTAAAAGATGCTTCCATCCTTGCGTTTGACCGGGAAATTTTCGACCACATGCCGGCCGTGCTGCTTTAGCTCCTCCAAAAGAGTATGCAGCCGAGCCGTCATCTCCTCCGGGTGAATCTGTTCGGGCGCCATGTGCTGTAGTTCTTCGGCGCTGTATCCGACCATGCGGCAGATGTGCGGATTAGGCAGATGCATTCTTCCGTTCTCGACATCGACCAGCACAATCCCATCTGTGGCGCTCTCAAAAATCGCGCGAAATCGGGCCTCGTTGATCTCCGTCCGCCGAAGGGCGCCGGTCTGTTCCTCCAACTCCTGCTGCATGGCATCAGCCCGGCCTTTCAAAGCAAGCTGCTGTTCCTTCAGCAAAGCCAGTTCTTTCTGAAGCTCAAGTATGGAATGATGCGGATGGCTCATTGCCTCTTTCCTGACGGGTTCATGATAACCGTAGGTCGAAATCATTCACACAAAAACCGGATTTACCCGATAAAAACATCCGGATTCTGCTGGATTTTCAGATCGGTAAATATACTAATCCCAGAGTCTTCTGATTTCAACGTCAAAAAACGACCGGCAGAGAATCTTTTTTATGCGGGAGAAATTCGGTCCAAATCAGCGGGTAAAGAGAGGTTCGAAGTTATCTCAACGGCGCAAAAGCCCGGCCCATAGCTCCTCACTCCCGGCGCTATGGGCCGCACCCTCCACCGTTGTCAAAACGACATACGCAAACATAAAAAAGAATATTATTTTGTCAAGAATTATTTCGGTTTTCCGGGGGACTTAAAAACGGGCGAGGCGGGATTTTTTCGACTCTGAACAAATAAAAAAGCCAGACTCGCGAAATCCTGCGACATCTGGCTTCGGAGGAGGGTGATGAATTTTGTTTATAAGTTCATCCTGTCTCTATAAAGTATGACGAATAAAATACCCCGGATATTGATATTATTTTTAAATTCTTTTGATTTTTTTTCACAAACCGCAAAAAACTTTCTTTATGACGCCGGCCAAATCCTGATCCCATCCAGATATATAAAACACAACTTATTTTATATAAAGAGGTTATAATTCATTTGACAGGAAATATCGCTCTTTCTTTCGAGAACCCTATTTGTGGTTATTTTATATATATTATCTGTTTATATCATCAAAAACTAACGATTTTCTTGTTACATTTTATCCTGAAACAATGGTTTGCCGTGCAATCTCTGGAAATATTGAACTCTTTGGCCAGGTTTCGGGTATAATTTCAAATTATCCGCTGCTTCGTTCGGCGCGGGCCGAATGCGAGCCGTCCGGAAACGTTGATACAGGAAGATCAGAAAACCCATGTTAAAGGAGTGACAGCATGGTAACCAAAGGCAAAAAAAAAGGTGAATACAGATTTGTTTACAAACCCGCGGAAAAAGTCTCCAAAGTATCCATCGCCGGCAGTTTCAATCAATGGAAACCACAGGCCATGCGAAAACAGAAGGGCGGCGAGTTTGCCGTTTCGATGCCTCTCTCGGCCGGGTATTACGAATACAAGTTTATCGCGGACGGAACCTGGGTCAACGATGCCGATAACGGCGCCTACACCTTTAACCCGTACGGAACCGTAAACTCCGTCTTCCGGGCCGAATAAACACCGCCCGGCCCTCCTTCTTTTCCGGGAACCGGACAGACCGGCGCCGGTTTACCGACACGCCGAATCCCCCGGCCGGCTATCTCCTATTTTTTATGGCCGCAACCCCTTGCGCGACAAGGTCTTGTGTTTTGTTAGAAATTTTTCCAACTTTTTTATTTGATTTATATATTTTGTGCTCTATACTGCGGCCTGACAAGACGCCAATCGGCAGCCAGGCGGCAGAAAGGAGCATAGATCATGACAGGCGCCAACAGCAGACCATGGGTTGAGGTCGGCCGGCAGCAATACGAAAAACAGGCCGTCCTTCCCGCCGTGGCCCGGGACAGGGCCGACCTGATCTGCCGCCGCCTGTCCTGGCTCGACGAACCGGACCGGCTTCTTCTCGAACTGGTTTATCTGCGGGGCTCTACCTGTCGTCAAATCGCGGGCCTGCGGGGCCTGCGAACCTCCTCCGTAACACGGCGGGTGCGCAAGCTTACCAACCAGCTAACCCGCCCGGACTATCCGCTCTGTCTGCGGCATCGATCCGAATTAACGCCCCTCGAACTGAAGATCGCGCGAGACTGGTTTGCCGCCGGCCTGAGCCGCCGAGAAATCGCTCGCCGCCGCGGCCTGTCCCTCTACCAGGTCGATCGCATCCTTCGCCGATTAAAAGCTCTCGTGGCCGCGCACCGGCCGAAACCCGTCGCCTCCATCCCTTTTCCGGCCGCCCCAAAGGAGCCATGTCCATGAACCAACACACCCCTTCAAAAGAAGCCGCTGCCGATGCAACCTTTTCAAAACGGGCCATGGAAGTCATGTGTTTGTTCGGACTGGACCGGCGGGATCTTCACCGGCCGGCCCCGGCGGCCCCCGGCGGCCTGCCCATACGCCCGGGACAGATTGGCTTGATCACCGGCCCCTCCGGGGCGGGCAAAAGCACACTCCTGCGCCAATTTTACGAGGCCGCCGATGCCCGCCGGCGACTTTGGCTTTCGGATGTCCCGCTGGCAGAAAACGTCCGTGTGATTGACTGCGTTGAAGGGTCCGTTTCCGAGGCCCTGCGAATTTTATGCAAAACCGGACTGGGCGATGTCTTCGCGATACTCAACCGGCCCGGACGGCTCAGTGAAGGACAGCAATATCGATACCGCCTGGCCCGGGCCCTGCTGAGCGGAAAACAATGCCTCTTCGCCGATGATTTCGGAGGCTCGCTGGATCCGATCACGGCCGGCACACTGGCTTATCAAATCCGCCGGATGGTTTGTGAAAATCGGCTGCTCTTTTTCGCCGCCTCGTGCCACTCGGAAGCAGCCGCGGCGCTGCGGCCAGACCTGGTCATCAAAAAAGATCTGGCCGGCAATACCGAGATCGTTCGTCAAAAAAACCAATCCCGCCGGCAGACCGCAGGCGCAAAAAGTATGCCGCCTGTGAACCGGGCGGTTCACAGGCGGACATACGCAGGCGAGGGCAAACTTATAAGGTGGTAAGTGATGAGGAGGTTTGGCGAATTCCGGCGTTTGCCTGTTCGTCTTTTAGCTCTTTGACAATCATTTCGGCCCATTCCATCTGGGTGGGAAGCATAAAAGAGGGCACATACTGTTTTCCGGCATATCTCGTAACATGATATCGGGCGCACTGATCATGGCCGCCCAGGCAGTACCGCTCCCGAAACATACTGAACAGTTTGGGCATGTGGATACTCTGGTCAGCGGAAAACAGCTCGCAGTTTTCATAAAAGTCGCAATGCTTCATAAACACACGGCTTCCTTCTTTTTGTTTTCAGGACTTTTCGGTTGGAAATCAAGGGTGCAAGCACAGTCTGACGTTGCCAAATATCAGAAAACTACCTAAGTAAAAAATACTAAATAGAATATGGAAATACAACTAATTATATATCAGTATATTTACCTATCGGCCAAAAACCTCGGAGGCATTTACCATTTTTTTGTTTTTAAAGAAAATCCTGAAAAGAAAAGGTCCCATAAAACATGAATACTAATAAAACAATAAGCATTTTTGATGATTGTTGTATCAGTCAGGCCTCCGCATCTGACATCCAAAGTCTGGCACAATACCACTATCGAAAACTCCCGAATCAACCGTATGTCAAGGCCTGGAAAATAGTTAGAAATTCGTTGGAGGACCAAAGTCCCATCGGTATTATCACCTATTCCATGCCGGTCTTAAACAGCCGCGGACGTCGGCAGGCCGCTGACGGATTCTTCTCCGGAAACGACCAAAAAACCCGATTATGCCGCCTTAACAAGCATGTCCGGCGGATCAGCCGGGTTATCATTGACCCGCGATACCGCGGGCTGGGTCTGGCAAGCCGACTGGTGGCCGAAACCATGCCAAAGCTGGATGTCGCCATGATCGAAACAACCGCGGTTATGGGGCGTTTGAGCGGCTTTTTTGAGCGGGCAGGCATGAGGCGGTTTGATCTGCCCCCCCGGCCGCAGGCACTGGCCCTGGCTCGCGGACTGGAGGCCGCCGGCATTGACAGGGATTTATGGATCGACGCCGCGGCCGTCCAGGAACGGATCGTATCCCTTCCCGCCGAACTTAACTCCTTCATAGAAAAGCACATCCATCAATTTCTTGGCGCTTATGGCCGGCGACGTAATATGCCTGCCGGCACTGAGCGAACCCAATTTGCCCTCTGCCGACTCAACGCCCGCCCGGCCTATTTCGCATGGCTCAATCCCAAAAAGAAAATCAAAGGATTGGAACTGCATATCGGAGAGATCAACAAGAGAAAAAAAGATTGTAATGAGACGATAAATAATATATAATACACACAAATGCTTTATTCTGCGAAATGTGGAGGCGGGATCATGAAAGAATCAAACTCTCTACCACGGGTTTTCTTTTTCACTTTGATTATCTTCCTATTCTCAGCCGTTCCCTGCCGGGCGGGACGCTGGACAACGCAGGGGGTGGCCGAGACAGAAATCCGGTATTGGAAGGCTTCGTCTGCCCAATCCATAACGCTTGACAGCAACGACTGTATCCACGCCGTTTACTCGATATATACGCCGCAAACAAGTTACCAACTTCAGTATTTGTTTAACAACGGCAGCGGCTGGACTAAGGAAATCGCAGATCCGAACACGTCTCAGGATGTCGAGTATGCTTCTGTGACAACGGATTCATTGAACCGGCCGCATGTGGCTTATGCGATCTCCAAAGGAAGTGATTATTACGAACTGCGATATGCCGTAAAGACAGCCGGCCTCTGGCATATTTATATTCTGGATACGGACAGCAAACCGATCTGGACTCCATCCATCGTGCTGGATTCGTCGGATCATGCCCATATTGCGTACTGCCGGAGGAGCATCAATTATGTTGATTATGCCGTGGAATACATCACGAATGCGGCAGGCAGCTGGAACCGCAGCGCGGTACATCTGGTGGATTCTTACCGCAGGGCAAACCCCCAGGTTGCACTGGATGCGCTCGAACGGCCGGCTATTTTTTATCTTTGGGAAGGAAATTTGATGTCGGCAGTACGCGATGGATCTTCCTGGACGCATGCATTGATTTACAACCCGGAGCCGATGTTGACTGCCGAAGTCGAACAGGTATCCGCGGCCACCGCATCCGATGGGACATTTCATCTTTCGTGCCTCGTCGATGTCTCCAATTCCAACAATGACATGCAACTCAGTCACTGGATCCATACAGGCGGCGCCTGGGCGTATGAAGTGATTGAAGAGACGGACGATCGGTCGATTCGGGCAAATTCCATCACGCTTGATACAGCGGACCAGGTTCATCTTTTTTACAGCATGGAAACGGAAGATAACACCGCCCAGCTCTATCATGCATACGGGACATTCGGCTCGACCACCCGTGAATTGGTCGGGGACAACTCCATTATTTCCTGTAGCGCCGCCGCCGCCGAAGACGGCACTCTGCATACCCTTCTTGTGAAAGGAAACGGCGCACAGATTCTGTATGCTCACAACAGCGCCGGTTCCTGGCAATTTGAATCCCTGGAGCGTACCCTCTTGATCGGACAAAAAAGTTCCCTGGCGATCGATTCGAGCGGCGACGCGGTGATCGCATACACCAGCAAATATTCCCCCAATACCGATCTGTCCGGAGTCTTTATCGCAAAGAATTCCACCGGGACCAGGGAAACGGAAGAGGTGACCTCAGTAGGAAAGGTAGACAGCGATCGGGCGCTGGCCATTGATTCGAGTGATACCCTGCATATCGTGTATCCGAACTGCTCCTATTCGATGAAAAGTCTGCTGTACAGCGAAAACAGTTCCGGCGAATTTGTTGAACAACAACTGGACCCCCAATCCGGAAAGACCGCCTGCCTTGCCCTCGATCAAAATGACGACCTCCACATCCTTCACCTCTACGAATTCCAGCAGAGCTATGTCTGCTACCCTACCGGCAGCATTCCGGATATCTGCACGCAAATTAATTACCACCTGGATTATTCCACGAATGCGGGGGGAACGTGGCAAAACGAAATCCTGTTTCAGGAGGCCGACTGGGGAACTTCCGGTTCCATCGCCATGGATTCCCTCGGAAACGCTCATGCGGTTTACGTAGCGGATACCGCCGCAGAAACACAAATTAAGTATCTCAGCAACACCGCCGGCGCCTGGTCCGTAAAACAAACTCTTCCGCTGTCCGGCAATGAGGGATATGCCCGGATTGCGGTTGACTCCTCGGACAAGATCCATATTGTGTATCTGGACGTCCACTACACAGAAACGACACTCCATCACTATACGAATGCTTCCGGGTACTGGAATGATGAAGTTGTGGACGAAATGAGCGGACGGCGCACACAATTATCCATGGCGATCGATCCGGCCGATCATGTGCATCTCTGTTACGACGGAGTTCGTTGCCTGAACTATGCCGCCAACCTGTCGGGCAACTGGGACCCTGAAATGATTGCTGAAAACCTTGATTACACGCACCTGATCCATCCCTCCATCGCGGTCGATGCGGCCGGCATACACATCAGTTATTCCCATCATGATGATTACTACACGGTATCCCTGATGTATATCACGGATACGCTGCCGAGCAAGGCGATTGAGGTTGAGCCGCTTTCGCTGTCCTTTATTTCCAACGAAGGCGGCAGTTCCACGTTGCCGGTAACGGTCCGCAATGTCGGCAATCTGCCCCTGAATGTCGGGGCCGCTTCCCTGGCCGGCGACGGCGCGGCCCAGTTCAGCAAGACGGACTCGCTGCCGATCCCCCTGCCGGTCGGCGGCTCAACGCAAATCGATGTAACGTTTGATCCGGCCGCTATCGGTTCGTACGACGCACAGCTTTCGATTCCCTCGGATGACCCGGACCGGCCGGTGATAACCGTGGATCTGCACGGATCGTGTTTTGCCGTGCCCGGACCGTATCTCGAATGGATCCCGCCGAAGAACTGGGAAGGATTCGGCGAGGTGATTGTCGGCCAG
>JAHDQI010000185.1 GCA_018433925.1 Phycisphaerae bacterium
GGGTGATGGAGATTTGGCTCTCCGTCGTCGGTCGGCAGTGACAGGCGACAAATCGCCATGACGCTGCATTGGTTAAGAGCCGTTGTGGTGAGCAGTCATGGAAAAGGCACGGCAGGACCGTGTCAGATGAGCGGCCGGGAGACGAATGCAAGTGAACCATGCGGAGAGGCGTCGTTCCCCCAACTTGATGTCGAAAGCCGTATTCATATTTATACGGTGATCAGTGTGGGCGTTACCTGTCTGCGGCCCGTGCGGCATCCGGCGTAAAGCATGGCGTGACCTGGCCGCAGGCGCTCGTGGGGAACGTGAGAACCTGTCGCCCGGATGGCAAGGGAGACCTCTAAGGTATACTACTCCCCAAACACCGGGCGCCTGATTCAGGTGGATTTTTCGCCTGAGGCGATAATGGTTTCAGAATCCACCCTTCGAAAAAAAAGGGCGCGGCGTTGGACGAACGTGTTTACAGGGCGCCGGTTTTTTTTCGGGCGGGGCGTTTGGGGTTGTTCCGGTAAAATTTTCTTTTCTTATTTTTCATGGGTCGTTTGTGTCCGGGGTTGGGATCGGATTTGGGGGCAGGCGCCTGGGAGGTTGTGAGGTCCCGGACGGCGGCGAGGGTGAATTTTTTCCCGATAAAGGATTCGATTTTTCGGAGGTATTTCATTTCATCGGGACAGACGAAGGTGACGGCATCGCCGGTGGCGGCGGCTCGTCCGGTTCGCCCGATGCGATGGATGTAGTCTTCGGCATAGGCGGGGACATCATAGTTGACGACGTGTGAGATGCCGAGGATGTTGATTCCCCTTGCGGCGATGTCGGTGGCGACCATGACCTGGAATTGCCCGCTTCGAAAACCGTCCATTGCCTGGAGCCGCTGGGCCTGGGTACGGCCGGAATGGATGGCCACGGAGGCGATGTCGGCATTTTTTAATCGGCGACGGATTTTGTCCGCCCCGTGTTTGGTTCTTGAGAAGACCAGGACGCTGGTCATCTGCTGCTGCCTGAGCAGGTGCAGGAGAAGGTCCATTTTTCGTTCTTTCTGGACGGGATAGATATGCTGCGTGACTGTTTCGACGGGATTCTGCCTTCCGATCTGGATTTTTTCAGGGGTTTTCATGATGTCGGCCGAGAGGGTTTGCACTTCGCGCGAGATGGTGGCTGAAAAAAGCAGGGTTTGCCGTTTTTCGGGCAGGGCGGCGATGATTTTTTTGACATCGCGGATAAAACCCATATCGAGCATGCGGTCTGCCTCATCGAGGACGAGGACTTCGATGTGGCTAAAATCGATGGATTTTCTCTGCATGTGGTCGATCAGTCGGCCGGGGGTGGCAATCACGATATCCACGCCGCGGTTTAGGGCCTTGAGCTGTCCGTGGATCTTGACGCCGCCGTAGACAGCGGCGGTTCGCACCGGCAGAAAGCGGCCGTAACCGCTGACGGCTTTGTCGATTTGGACTGTCAATTCGCGGGTGGGGGTTAAAATGAGGGCTTTGATGACTTTCTTTTTTGTGTTTCCCTGTCGCTGAAGACGATCCAGAATGGGCAGAACGAAGGCGGCGGTTTTGCCGGTGCCGGTCTGGGCGCAGGCGATGATGTCTTTTCCGGCGGTGACAAGGGGGATCGCTCGGGACTGGATTTCGGTTGGGGCTGTGTAGCCGGATGCGAGGATTCCCTGCACCAGCGGGTCTGAAAGACTCATTGTTTTAAAAGGCATTCTGATATTCCTGTAAAAAGACCATTGTATCGGATCTGAATATCGATTCAGTCCGGATGCGTGTCCTGAGGGGGGATTCAAAAATTCACAAAATCCGCATTTTCCCATCGGGAATTCGAAAAACGCGGATTCAATATGATGAATACACAGTGAAACCAGGGGTTTTCGAACTATCGGCGACTCCTGCGCCGTTTTCACTTTCAGGGTGATTATACCCGAATCGGCTGCCTTTGCAAGAACAATAAACAGTAATTATTGGTTCCTGCGAGAGGGGGTTTATTTTTTGAATCGCGCGGGCTGGATGTCGAGTTTCTGCAGGAGCCGGTTTAATCGTCTTCGTTCGATGCCGAGGATTTTGGCGGCTTCGATCTTTCGGCCGCGGGTGATCCGGAGGGCTTCGGTGACCAGCCGCTGATTGGCCTCCTCAAGGGTAGGCAGGGGGGAATCGGCTCGTGACAATTCACCGAGGAGGATTTCGGGGGGCAGGGCGGCCGGCTGGATAACGGTTTCCTTGCTGAGCACATAGCTTCGTTCCATGGCGTTGGCCATTTCGCGTACGTTGCCGGGCCATCGATAGCGGAGCAGGACGCGTTCGGCTTCGGGGGAGAGAATTTTTTCGGGCTCTTCGTAAAAGCGGCTGAGGTTTCCGAGGAAATGCCGGGCCAGGGGCAGGATGTCTTCGGGCCGCTGGCGGAGGGGCGGAACCTGGAGGTTAACCACATTGAGCCGATAATAGAGATCGGCCCGAAA
>JAHDQI010000359.1 GCA_018433925.1 Phycisphaerae bacterium
CCGTAAGCCCCTGCAATTCCGCTTCGATCTCCACTTCTGAAAACAGGTCCCACTTCGAGGGATCATCTGTCATCAAAATACCACTGGCACCGCCGTACCATTTGAGAACCTGAGTAGATGCATTATACTCCGCCACACACCCCACATCCTGTAAAAGCTGCACTTCCACCACCTCAAGCGCCGCAAAGCCCGACGATACACAAAGCAACGCGATCAGCACACCAACAATTAAACTTTTCATCTTCCCTTCCTCTCCAATTCTTGATCTCCGTTTCCAGTTTAAATATATAGTCCGTAAACTCTTCTTCTATCGTTTTCGAAAAATCATTCCAATTCCGCCGAACGCAAGAAGCAAAACGCTGGCCGGCTCCGGAATGGTCCCTGTAATATGCACGCTTGGCGCCTGCGACATTAAGGAATTCTGAAAACTCGTAACCCCAATCGTAAGAAACTGGAGTTTCATCGCCATATCACCAATCACAAAAAGATCCCCGTTGCTTGCCGTGATTCCGGAAGACAACCCCCCCATGCCCACTAATCCGACCGTTCCCGAAACCTGACTTGAAGAAGCCGTGGTTTCCTCTAAGGCAAAAGTACTGCCGGAAAGAGCCGCCAGCTCTGCCTGAAGAATCGTCCCCGAATAAAGAATTTCGGTTCCGTTCCTCTCCCTCAAATCGCCTGTAAAGGTTAGGATCCCTCCGTCCTCGAAATCAGCCATCGCCCGGCCTCCGCTGCTTCGATCCGGCGGAACGAGCGGACAAGCCGAAATCGTCAATACAACATTATCCACAGCATAATCGTAAATTGTGGGATCTAAAACACCGTAGCTTTGGATATTGGCCGTTCCAGTCGATGACATTTCAAAACGACTCACGCCCCCGTCAGCGATGTAATACCATGTCCCCGGAACAGCAAAGGCAATATTCTGAACTGAAACTACACCGCTGAACCCCGCTGAGGATAAACACAACAAAAGAAATGTTAACGCTAATACACCCGCATTCTTTCTCATCTCACTATCCTCCGTATTTTTCATAAGCCGGCTCTATCTTTCCTCCACGAAAGATAGTACCAAAATATCTCTAAAATATAGGACCGTCAAGAAAAAAAAGATTATTTTACAAAAAATTATAGGACCATAAAGGCCTTGAAATTTCTGTCTTTATTAGATCGCATATGACTTCTTCTATTCATCGAATACTTCCAAAATACATCTTAACGAGGTATAAGTCCCAGGAATTGACAACCAGATCGTTGTTAATATCACAAAGATCATTATATTTTTCTCTTGATTCCTGACTTGCCCCATCTCTTAATGACCCATTTAAGTAATATTTTATTAAATAAATATCCCAACTATTGACTCGGTTATTACGATCCACGTCACCCGGCAGGGGTTTCCAGCTTTCCGTTTCTCCGGCCCCATAAGCAATCCGCATCAGGGGATCCCCAAGGACAACCTCCGACCAGCTCAAAAAAGGAATTCCGGTAAAGGCCGCCTCAACAAAGGTCAGATCCGCAAATCCGTCTCCATCTCCGTCAGCCAAAAGGTTATAGGCCAAAAAAGTCGTATCGATCGCTGCCGATGACAGAGGTTCAAAGGCATGGCCTATCGCTCCGGTTCCTCCCGCTTCGAGAAAATCCACAATTTTGCATTGACTGACCGGAGCCGTTGCGACATCAGAAAAAAGAGTCACGGCATTGAAACTTTCTATGGATGTAAAGACGGCCCCATTGGATAGCATCAACAGGGGCTGCCCATCTTTAAGCCAGTAATTTCCCGTATCTCCCTCATCCCCGTTTCTTCCATAACAACTGAAAAAAACAACCTGCTCACCTGCCTCTAAATCCTGCTGTGTTGTACGCATCCCAGCCCGCCGGTCCAGCAAGGCCGTCAACCCATAGCCGGTATCCATGAATCCCCTGCTGATTTGATGTTCGCCAACCGACGCCCCACCGGATAAGATCTTAAACGCCTCTACATAATCATCCATATTCAGAATGGTCCTCGCATCGGGGGGCTGTACCGTTCCGGGTTCATACCAATAGAAATTCATCGATCCATCGAGGTTAAAGACACGATTCTGGTCCTCCGACTTTGTGGGGGCATCATCAAAAACGGCCGCCGTCACAGAGGGATTAATCCCGAATTCGGGAGAGGATGCCCGTCGTGCCCGTTCGAGCATTTTACGCACCGCGAAGACGGCGGTTTGCCCCTGTCTTTTCGGTCCGTCAAGACGGCATGTCAAATAAATATCCCCCGCATGAAAAGAGCGATTTACCGTGCCGTAATTGGGCGGCCAGACATAGAGCATCTGTCCTTCCATGCGAGGAGCGGTGCCCGTTACGGTTACCGCATGATTCCATTGAAATGTTTTGATGCCCGGGGCAACACGTTCAAATAACCCAATGGAACTGGCCCGATAGCCGTGATAGGGGTTGACCATTCGATTCGGCAGACCAAAGGGGTTGGGGCCATAATCGCTGGTCCACAGACAGGTCAGCTCCGACTCCACGGAGGCCGCTGTAACCATACTGCACGATTGACTGACTCGGTTATAATTTGACCCGGCCGGATAAATGACGTCCGGATAGGTACAGTCTTCGATTCGATAGGGAAGGCCGGCCGTCGTAATAATCACTGTTACAGTCGTTTCAATGCCCAGGACCGAAAGATAAGACCGCAAAGGATCCGCAATCAGGGTATTGTACTGGTCGCGCGTGATGATTTCGTCGGCCGCCGTAGCTTCAGGGCCGCTGCAATCCGGCAGCCCATCCAATTCGAGCACCTGCCAATCCTCGATCTCCGGATAATACTCCCTGTACATCTTTGCAATATAACGGCTTGTATGGCTCCGCGCATTGACCAGAAGCAGAACATCGGAAGGACCGAGGTCGGCCAAAACAGGGGTATAAAAGAAAAAAAACAGGACCCATAAAGACACAATCACTCTATGCGGATTTTCCGCCCCCCCTCGCATTCCTCCTCGTCCTTGCATCACATATCCTTACGAATTAGGGATTTGCTCTTTCCCCGAACGAATCCTTCCGAAGGGTAAAACAAACTTTAACGATCCAGCGAGGAAACGTTCAGTTTTTTTATAATCTGCCGCTCTTGCGGCTTTTGACCAAAAAGAGTCCCATTACGCCAAGCATAACAAGGGTGGACGGTTCCGGAACAACCCGGTATTCGGAAACGGAATTGTCAGTGTCAAAATACCCTTGCTGCGGTTCCATACTGCCCCTGAGAACGCCGTAAAATCCAAGGGTTGTCCGATTTCCGAGGTCGTACTGGAACTGGCCTTCTGTAAGGCCCTCGATTGTAATCGAAGCGATTCGGGTATAGTCTCCTGTGCCGATATTGGAGACTTGGTCTAAGTCGGACGCCATCGCGTAAAAAGCGTTTACATTGCCGGAAGTCGGAAGATTCAGGGATTCCGGTCCGTATCCGCTTTCATAAGCAAACCAGGGTTCGACTGCCCAGGAAACCACCTTCGCTATCCCGTCCATATCCGGCCACATATCAAACTGCCACAGAATCACCCCATAATCATCGCCGGCATCCGGATCCATGATATGAATATTAATCGTTGTTTGTTCACCCACGGAAAGAATGGGATCGTCACAGGTAATCTTAAAATGCAAAGCGGCAAAAGAATCAATGGAAAAGAATAGACAGACACTCGCTGCCATGAGAAAGAGAAATGTTTTTTTCATCACCCAGCACTCCTCACCTAAAGTTCCAATAAACGGTTTCTACTTTCTCTTTCCTCCAGATCCTGTAAGAAACCAAACAAACATCCTCTCATCCAAAAAGTAATATAGAGGTTTTCTCAAAAAAATCAAGAAAAATATTTATTTTTTTTGAGTTATCCGTCTTACAGGGTACGATATATCTGTTATTGGAAATAAGATTAATTATTTAAACTGAAATGCACCAACTTTGTCTTTTCTTTTGATCTTTTAAGGAATAAAATGCCCCACAATGGGTACAAAAATGGAAAATACATCATCAGGAAGCTTATGGACTTAAAAGACATGAAATATCCGCCAGATGCCAAGGTTTATCCGGCCGGCGAAGGAAATTTTCTAAGCATTCACGATATGCTGGCGTATTTTGAAAAAATGGGGGCAATGCGCGTCTCCGATCTGCACATTAAAATCGGCACGGCCCCCTGCTATCGGATCGACGGGGACCTGGTCAAACTCAAAGGCGGTATCGTAACTGAAGAGATTGCCGAGCAGTTGATCTTTCCCCTTCTCGGAGAAAAAAATATTGAAACGCTTGGTCGGGAAACTGCCGTAGACTGCTCGTACCGATACGGGACGCTTCAGTTTCGGCTCAATGCCTTTCTCGACAATGACGGCCTGGCCGTTGCTATCCGGGCGCTGGGAACCGAGATTCCCAAACCGGAGAACGTTGGTTTTCCGAGTACGGTCTGGAAAGACATCATCCGACGGCAACATGGGTTGATCCTTTTTACCGGGATCACCGGGGCCGGCAAGAGTACCACGATTGCCTCCCTGATTGAGCGGATCAACGAAGACCGGGCCTGCCGAATCATCACGCTTGAGGATCCGATTGAATACATTTTCAGCCAGAAAAACTCCATGATCTCCCAGCGGGAAATCGGCCGGGATGTCAACCGCTTTTCCAAAGGACTGCGCGCCATGATGCGGGAGGACCCGGATGTGATCTTCGTGGGGGAAATGCGGGATGCCGAAACCGTCTCCCTTGTATTGACCGCCGCGGAAACAGGACACCTGGTTTTTTCCACCCTGCATACCCGGGATGTGGCCGGTACCATCACCCGGATTCTGGATTTCTTCCCGAGCGACCGGCAGGAGGAAGTCCGCAATCAGCTCTCGCTGGGCCTGCAATATATCATCAGTCAGAAACTGATCCCCCGCAAAGACGGCAAGGGCCGTGTGGCCGTCATGGAGATTTTGAACAGCAATTACGCCGTGGCCAACCTCATCCGCAAGGGGAAGATGGAACAAATCTATTCCCAGATGCAGGTCAAAACCAAGAACCAAACCGACGAGCGGATGATTACCTTTGAAAGCCACCTGGCCATCCTCGTCAAACGGGGGCAGATCGACCTTCAGGAAGCCCAGAAGTGGGCCAACGACATCAAGAGCTTTCAGGATGCCATGAAAAGCGAATCCACCATGGGCAGATAACAATTACAATTCCGTCTGATTTCCCTCAGTACCCTGCGGCAGGGAAATCGGGATCGTCAGTGAAAAAGCCGCTCCCTTATCCGGTTCGCTTTCCAGATGAATCGATCCGGCCAGCAGTTCGGCCAGTTGTTTGCAGATCGCCAGCCCCAGCCCGCTGCCCGGCTCCCTGCGAGTCAGGGAACCGTCGATCTGGCGGAATTTATCAAAAATCTTATCCTGATTTTCCTTTGAGATTCCCGGACCGGTATCGGATACCGTAATGCGGACATTGGTATCATCCGGCCGCATGGCGATGATCTGTATCCGGCCGTTTTCCGGGGTAAACTTGACCGCATTGCTGAGTAAATTATACAAAATCTGCTGCACCTTCCCGGCATCCGTCTGAACCAGGGGAAGGTTTTCTTCAAGCTGAAGACGCACTTTCAGTCGTTTTTGCTCAGTCAACGGAGAAAAGAACGCCGCCAGCCCTTCGCATAGTTCCGCAATACTGGTTTTATCGATACGCAGAATCATCTTTCCCGCTTCGGCCTTGGCCAGATCCAGCAGGTCATTAATCATCGTGAGCAGAGACCGGCCGCTGGTCATGATATTTTCCGCCCAGCGCCGGCATTTGTCGGCCTCAGCGCCCGGTTTTTCATACAAAAGCTGCGCAAAGCCGAGAATCGCGTTCAGCGGTGTGCGAAACTCATGCGACATATTCGCCAGAAACTCGCTTTTGAGCTTGTTGGCTCGATACAGCTCGATGTTCTTATCCGAAAGCTGCGCGATCTTCGCATCGAGCTGCTGGTTAGCCGTCTGGAGCTTCTTCTGCGAATCAAGAAGATGATCAAGCATGTTGTTAAAGGCCTCTGAGAGCCGTTCAAATTCATCGCCGGTTTTAATGGCGCTGCGAATTTCAAGATTGCCCTCCGCAACATTATTGACCAGGCCGCGAAGCTGGCGTATGGGCCGCAGAATCACGCGCTGCGTAATCGAATAAAAAGCGATAACCGCCCCGGTCGCGGCAATCAGCCCGGCAACAAGGACACAAAGCCGATTCATCAGGGCTGTCCGGCCCAGGTCGCGCGGCGAGGTTTGGATAACCAGAACTCCCACCTGCTGATTTTTATTAAATGCCGCCGCCGAGCCATCCGCTTTATGGCATTGCAGGCAGCTTTCCCCGGCCCGTACGAGACGCAAATACTGGTTGTTTCCCGTCTCTATCCAGGCCATGTCCTGAAGCTGATCATCCTGTTGAATCTGAATCAGCTTTTGATGCTGCGACTCGGTTAGTTTTTCCGAATAGGAGCTATCCTGATCGATCCGCAGCCAGCGAACCACAATATCATTGGGTTCGCTCAGGCGTCCCGACTCCGTCAAAGGAGGCAACCCCCCTTCCCGGGAGGAGATTCGTTGAAAATGCCGCTCAAACGCCGACTCCGCAACGGCTCTTCCGGCATCAAGACTATTCTTCTGAATCAGTTTATTCATCCAGAAATAGGGAATAGAGAGAGCCAAAGCCAAACTGAACAGCATCGCTCCGCCGAACAAAAGACGGCACTTTTCCGCCAGAGACAGGGGCTTTCGATGGAATACCCGAAGTCCCCAACCCGCGGCCCGGAGCAGTTTGGTAAAGAAGTGACTCATTCGTCCCTTCCGCCGCATGGCTGGTTAGGGTTCCTGTTCCAGTTGATGAAGATGTTTCTGAACACGCAGATTCAGTTCTTCCAGTTGACTGGCGTCCACTTCGCTGGGGGCATCCGTCAGCAGGCACTGTCCCCGCTGGGTTTTGGGAAAGGCGATGACATCCCGGATGTTGTCCGTTCCGGTCAGCAGCATCACCAGCCGATCCAGCCCGAAGGCGATGCCTCCGTGGGGAGGAGCGCCGTATTCGAGGGCCTTCAAAAAGAAACCAAACCGATCCCGGGCCTGCTGTCTCGTAATCTTCAGCAAGTCAAAGACCTTGGCCTGAGTCAAGGGATTATGAATACGAACAGATCCGCCGCCGATCTCAGAGCCGTTAACAACCAGGTCGTAGGCCTGAGAGCGGATATGCCCCGGGTCCGTATCCAGTTTTTCAAGATCCTCCGGGACCGGTGAAGTAAACGGATGATGCAGCGAATCAAACCGTTTGTCGCCCTCATTCCACTCAAACAACGGAAAATCAATAACCCAGATAAATCGATAGTCGCCTTCTCGAACCAGGCCGAGTTCTTTGCCCAGCCGGACCCGCAGCGGAGCCAGCGCCTTGTTGGCTGTTTCGACTTGATCGGCAACCATTAAAATCAAATCATCCTCAGCGGCATTAAACCGGGACAGAATCTGTTGCTGCTGCGAAGGCGTAAAAAACTTGGCAATGCTGCTTTTCAGTTCCAGCCCTCCGCCCCCTTCTGCGGCGCCCACCTTGAACCAGGCCAGTCCCCTGGCTCCAAAGTCCGCGACGAATTCAGTCATGGTTTTTTCAATATCGCTGCGGGAATATCGCCCGCCCCCCGGAGCACAAAAGCCCTTAACCACTCCCCCCTTTTCAACCACGGAGGTAAACACCTTGAACGAGCTGTCTTTGACAAGATCGCTCAGGTCTTTCAGCTTCATATCAAATCGCAGGTCCGGTCGATCGATCCCGTATTCGTCCATTGCCTGCGCATAGGTCATTCGCGGCACCGGCAGCGGAACCTCGACACCCAGAATCTTTTTAAAAATCCGGGCAATCAGACGTTCATTGACCGTCATGACATCATCCGCATCCACAAAGCTCATTTCTACGTCAATCTGGGTAAACTCCGCTTGCCGATCTGCCCGCGGGTCTTCATCACGGAAACAGCGGACAATCTGAAAATACCGTTCACACCCGGAAACCATCAAAATCTGCTTGAAAAGCTGTGGCGACTGGGGCAGCGCGTAAAAATTGCCTTTATACAACCGGCTCGGAACCAGAAAATCGCGTGCCCCTTCCGGTGTGCTTTTACCGAGCATCGGGGTTTCAATTTCCCAGAATCCCTGCTCGTCAAAATAATCGCGTGTAATCTTCGTGACCTGATGCCGCACCTTCAGCCGGTTCTGCATCGACTTGCGGCGCAGATCAATATATCGGTAAGAAAGCCGAATCTCCTCGTTTACCTGATCGGCGCTGTCCGTCTCAAACGGCGGTGTTTTAGCAGTATTGAGCAGATCCAGTTGTTCGACAATCACCTCAATCTGGCCGGTCGCCAGCTTTGGATTTTCCAGCCCCTGCCCTCTCGGCCGCACTTTCCCCCGGCAGGCGATAACCCATTCGCATCGCAGAGACCGGGCCAGACGATGACTTTCCAGATTGTATTCCGGATCAAAAACAACCTGAATCAGCCCGCTCCGGTCACGCAAATCGATAAAAACGAGGTTGCCGTGATCCCGATACGAGTTAACCCAGCCGCAAAGCGTTACTTCCTCATCCACATGCTCCAGACGGAGCTGTCCGCAATGATGTGTTCGTTTCAACGGTTTACCTTTCCAAAAGGTTTTTTTCTGAATGCCTTAAAGAGGTTAAAATAGTCCAAAATCGCCGTTTCGTCAATGTTCATTATTGGGCATCTTCAGACCTTGCCGGACAGCGAAGAGGCCCTGCATTTTTTTTACAATCCCAACCTTCAAAGTCCCATAATTTCCTTTTTTTCAAGTCTATGATTCATAAAGTCTTAGGCCTAAAAAAACAGTCTAAATTTCCGGATTTTTGTTTTGGTATATTTCCCCTAAAACCGTATAATTAAGTCACCTATAAAGGATTTTGTTACACATCTGCCATGACGTATCGTGAGAGGGGTTTGGAAAGAGGCGAAGTTTTATTGTATCCAAATTGTGTCCGGATTGTGTCTAATACGGCTGTATGGATATTATTGAATTGAATTAGGAGAAGCCAAACCATGATGCTCACGAGGGAACGTCTTTTATGCGGATTACTTCTGCCGATGGCCTGTTTTCTGGTACTTCCGGTAATCGTTTCCATGGCCGGTCAACTGCCGGTCTCCAAAAATCCGGAACAACAGGCGCTCGACGAGATGGCGGCTCAGGAAGAAACCCCGCAGCGAAGGGAAGCCGAAACCGTCGTTGCACCCGCGGACTTGATTTCGCGTCTGCCGGAAGACAACACCGTGGAGTTTATGATTCGTCAGCTTCACCTCGAAGGCAACACACTGCTTTCGAACACAGAACTCTTGCGTTCTCTGCCGCCGGTTTACAACGCCTCAGCGGCCAAAGAGATTGAATCGGTCTTTCTCTATGATTTTCGGCCGATACAGAAGTTGATTGAGCAGCCGGGCACAACCCAGCCGATCAGCGCCCGCACCATCCAGGGCTTGACTCAATACCTTCTCTCTCGCTATCAGCGACGCGGATTTGCGGGGATTTATGTGTATGTTCCGACCGACGCCTTTGAGCCGGGTAAAGCGCTGGCATCAGGAATACTGCCGATTCGAATCCTCGAAACAAAGGTCATCGAAACAAACGCGTCGTATTTTGATGTCACTAATCAGCCGTCCGAAAAATCCTATCTTCGTGAAGAGGTCCTGCTCGGCTGGTCGCCCGTTCAAGCCGGACAAACAGCCAATCGAAAAAAGCTGGATCGCTACATTAAACAAATGAATCTCAATCCGGATCGGTATATTTCCGCCCTCGTTTCCCAGGGAGCCGAACCCAACAGTCTGTCCTTATCGTACAATGTTTACGAAGCCAATCCATGGCACTTTTTCATTCAGGTTGACAACTCGGGAACAGACAATCTGAAGTGGAAGCCGCGGGCGGGACTGATTAATACGAATCTGCTGGGCTTTGACGACCGGCTGACGACCATTTATCAGACCTCTCCCGACTCCCACTGGGATGAGGAATATGCTGTATATGGCAGTTATGATTTCCCGTTGGCCGGACCGGGGCTGCGGCTCACGCTCTTCGCCGGATACAACGAGTTTGACTCGATCGAAAGCGGCGGAATCAGCTTTCTCGGCCGAGGCAGCTTTTACGGAGGCACAGCCAGGTATAATCTGTTACAGTCCGGAGACTGGTTCCTTGATTTGACCGGAACCATCAGCCACGAAGAAAGCCGGGTAACCCCCTCCCTCTTTCCGGAATTTCTGTCCACGAATCTGCACTGGACACTGGGCGGCTACGGAGCGGAACTTTATCTGCGGGAAGACCGACGCAATTTCCTGTTTGGGTTTACCCGGTATGAAGCCCTCGACGGCTCCGTCCAGTCAGAATTCGGCCTGGCACGAACCGGGGCCGAACGCGATTTTTCGCTGCTGGATATATACAGCCGCCACAGCCAATACCTCGATGAAAACAAGGTACATCGCCTCAGCGGCACACTGAAATGGCTCGTGGCCGATGACCGCCTGCCGCCGGGCCGGATGACTTCGTTCGGAGGCATGTACACCGTTCGGGGATATGATGAATATGAAATTATCGCAGACAGCGGGGTCTTGACTTCGCTGCAGTATGAATACGATCTGGTCCGCAAAGAGCAGACGGAGGCCTACGCGGGCCGAAAACCCGATCCGGCCGATCCAAAACCGTTTCTTCGGAAACTGGCCCCCCTGCTGTTTGTCGATTACGGACTGGCGCAGGTGGAGGATCCGCTGCCTGCCGAACACCGCGACCAGGAACTGCTTTCGATCGGCACGGGATTAATTCTCGAACTGGGAGATCATTTTACAGGAACCGTCTATCACGGCTATCCGCTCATTGCCACGGACGACACACGCCAGGGCAAGGGGCGGCTCCATGCCGGGTTCCTGATTCGATGGTAATAAACTCCGTGAAACCAAATTTTTTATGAAAGTGAGGGGACATATGAAAACTCGAAACATCTTTCATTCAGGGATTTGCATTCTGACGATTGAGGCGTTTCTGATCGCGACGATCACTCCGCGAGGGCTTCAGGCACTGACCTCTTCCGACTCGCGGGTTTCCACCAGCGGAACCAATACCACGGTCAATACGGGAATGGACGCCAGCGCCGTGATACAATGGACCGACTTTAACACCGAGTTCGGCGACGTTCTGGAGTTTCAGAACGGGCTGAGCCGATTTGCCGTACTCAATCGCGTCACCGGGGACGGCGGCACCTTTTTTGACGGACGGCTGATCGGCAATCAGGGTTATATCTTTGTGGTCGATCCCAGCGGAATCGTCTTCGGACCCAACGCGGAGATCACCGCCGCGGGATTTACTGCATCCGGACTGAATATAGACGATCTGGATTTCATGAACGGGCATTACGCCTTCGCCGGCGGGACGGGAAAAGTGGAAAACTACGGCAGTATTACGGCCGGGCATGTCGCCCTGATCGGCAGCCATGTGTTCAACTCGGGAACGATTCACAGCCCGGGCGGAACAGTCATTCTGGCCAGCGGCACGGACATTTTTCTCGGCTCCGAGAACAGCGAGATCATCGTTCGTCCGGCGGCCCTGCCCGAACCCGGTGTTCCGGTCAGTTCCGGAGATGTCATCAATGGTCCGGATGGGCAGATCACAAATCCGGGCGGCCAAATCATTCTGGCCGCAGGCGATACGTTTGTCCAGGCCGTGGAGGGACTTTCCTCGCTCAGTCTTTCGGTCAGCGGCACCAAAGGCCATGTCAAACAGTACGGAATTATCAATGCCGACAATCCCGCCGGCCCGGGGGGAACGGTCGCGATGAGTGCCGTAAAGGATGTCATCATCCAGGCAGGATCTTCCACGACCGCCGAAGGAACCGATTCTTCAACCGGGGGAGATATCAACCTGAGCGGTACAGCCATCAAGATTTATGAGGACCTGCAAAGCGCTACCGGCATGAGAATTTTGGCCAACGATTCCGTCATTACTTCCGCAAACCTGACCAGCGGCGGCGATATGACCATTGAATCAACGAACAAAG
>JAHDQI010000122.1 GCA_018433925.1 Phycisphaerae bacterium
CGTTTCAGCCGCGTGGATTCTATCGGCACCCTGTACATCCATAAAGGCTTCACAAATTCTGCTTATCCACTTTTGCCGGGTCTTGAGATCCGGGGCGGCTTGCGCCAAAACCCGCCAAATACCAATTCGATACTTCGGTTCATCCTCTTGGGTCAAAAGTTCTTTCTCAAAAACCCGCTGAACGTGACGGATATAAACATCAGTGGCCAGCAAAAATTCAGCCGCATGCACCTTCGTCCAGCGATCTTCCCGGTCAAGTACGGTTCGCAAAACTTCTACCGCCTGCTGCTGTAACGCATTGTTGGAATTAGTTTTTGTAGAGTTATACTCAATCATCCATAATATTCCTCCCGCCAAAAGAATCCCATATACTCCTCGCCGGATCCGGGATCTCTTTGGGAGCCCACGTTTTTGTGTTTGGAAGTTCGACATCAATTTCTTGTCCACCGCTATGGTCTATTCCCTTTTCCCGATGGAATCATCAGACCCTTTTTAAGCCTGCGCACGTCCCCCCTCACGCTCAAATCTCTTACATTCGAATTTCGATGCGTAATCCACTATCGTACCCCGAACTCAGATATTAATGTTTTTAAAGGCTGCCACAAGGGTCTTAAAATAGTCTCCCAATCCGCTTACATCAGCGCCTACATTTAAAAATCGATATCCCATGTCTGCCATTTTCTGTACCTCATGGGGCCCCCGGACGGTTCCGGCAAATATTCCGCTGGCCTTGCAGACCTCTGCAATTCGCCTGCGTGTCTTGTCAATCTTTGAATGCCCCCCCTGCCCCGGTGCACCGATTCCCTGGCTAAAATCACCGGGGCCAAAAAAAAGCATATCAATTCCCTGAAGGGCAGCAATTTTCTCAAGATCGTCCAGGGGTTCCGGATCTTCGATCTGCAGAATAACAAACCGCTGCTCATTGGCCGTCCTGATGTAATCGTTCAGATTGACCATGCAATAGGCACTGTCGGCATTCCCGCCGTCAATCGGCCTTCGCCCCACAGGATGAAATCGTGTTTTCCGGATGACATCCTCTGCATCTTTAAGATTCATCACATGCGGAACCATGATCCCGGCGGCATCTAATTCAAGAGGTTTGATATAATCGCTATAGGATCCCCTGGGAA
>JAHDQI010000305.1 GCA_018433925.1 Phycisphaerae bacterium
ATTCAGACCCTTAATCAAACAAATAGCGGGAGAACAAGCTGCAAAATTCAAAGATGAATTATGCGGGGCCATAAAAGGCGGAGTTGCAGAAAGAATAAAAGATCTCCAAGATGCGCTCATTGAACAACTAAACAATACAAACCTTCGACTAAATCATGACATAATAATAGACATTATTAAAGGCGTTGAAATCCCTATTGATATGAGCGATGAAAGGGTGGAAGGAATCCCGATCGAAAACCGAGGGGCAGGCATACAAAGCAACTTCATACTTGCGTTATTCAGAGTCTATGCAAAATACCAAACACCTAATTTCATTTTAGCTATTGAAGAGCCTGAAAACAGCTTACATCCACGCGCACAGCGTGAAATGAGATGGGCCATGCAGGACTTTAGCCAACATGCCCAAGTGATATGTACCACTCATTCTCCTGTCTTTTTAGATCTGGGAAGATTAGAAGATAATATTATATTGAGAAGAAGAGGTGACGGAGCAACCGAAACTTCATATTTTGATATGGATGATCCTGGAGAACTAAGAGAGCTTGTTGGAATAAAAGTTTCTGATGCATTACTAAGCGGAGGGGGAAATTGTTCGCTCATCGTTGAAGGTGATACTGAGTTATATGCGTATCCCCATCTATTTCAAACTATCGGGATTAAACCAAGGAGTTTGGGTATATCAATAATAAACGCTGGCGGATCTGATTACAAAAAGATGTTAATGCATGCAAGAATACTAAAAGCATATAATTTGTCGTGTATCATTGTTGTAGACAAGAATATGGCTAATGAAGTTAACAAAATCGACTTAGAACAAATGCCTAATGTAAAAATGGTACACGCCCTTAGCAAAGGAAATTTCGAAGAATATTTGCCAGTTGAAATTCTCATTGACGTCATCAATGAACTCTGTAAAAAAGAGTTGACAACCAACGGAGGAGAATCAGATCAAGAAATACGTTTACAGGATATCGAGCAAGACAAACCTATTGAGAATCAACTAAAAAAATTAGTCTATGAAAAATTCATTGGAGTCCGGTTCGAATACCTCAAAGTCAGATTAGGACAAGAAGTGGGTCGTAGAATGGTAGAGAGAAAGATACAACCCAATGAGGAAATTATAAAAATCCTCAGGAAAACTGAAGAGGTGGCCAATGCTGGATGAAAAACAAGACAGGCATCATACTTAGGAAAAGCTTTAAGGTGTATCTGACCTCAATTTATGGGGCAGGGTACTGGTGCGGCGGGGTGGTTTGGTTCATTGCTTTGAGGGCGGGGTTGAGTCGGTTTCGCATAAGTCCGAGGGCCAGGATGCCGGCGGCGACATGGGACAGGGAGATGGCGACAAAGACGCCCTCTGCCTGCCAGAGGGGCGCAAGGAGAAGGGCCATCGGCACGCTGACTGCAAATACCTGGATAATGGAAATCGCGGCGGCATAGAGGGGTTTGCGGAGGACATTCAGGATGGAAGAGGCGATCTGGGCCATCGCAAAAAAGCCGTATCCGACGGGCACGATCAGCAGGTACATCCGTACCTTGTTTTGGACCTGGGAGGAATCGGAAAAGAAGGCCCCGAGATATTTTCCGGTCAGGGCAACGAGGGCATATACGGCCAGGCCGTAAAGGACCGAATAGACATTGAGCCAATAGACGCCCTGCCTGACTCGCGGGGGTCTTTGTGCGCCGAGATTCTGGCCGACGAAGACGGCCGCGGTAATGCCGAGGGCATGGACGGCCGAGAGGAGGAAGCCCTCGATCCTGGTCGCCACGCCGTAGGCGGCGACGGTTTCATGGCCGTAGCGGGCCAGGATGGCGGTAAAGATCCCGATGGCCAGCGGCAGGATCATCTTGACGACGGAATTGGGCAGGCCGAGGTAGAGGATGGCCTTCCATTCGGCCAGCAGATCGCGGAGGGTCAGGCCGCGGAAGGAGATCAGGTGTTCGCGATGAATCTGAATCCAGAGGGTTACGCCTGTGCCGATCATCCGGGAAAAGACGGTTGCCACGGCGGCCCCCATGACGCCCATCGCGGGAAAGGGGCCGAGTCCGAAAATCAGCAGCGGGTCGAGCAGGATATTGCTGACGGCGCAGGCCAGCATGACCAGGGAGGGGGTTTTGGTATCGCCCAGGCCCCGGAGGATGTGGTCCCCGATCATGGGGAAGACCAGAAAGACGGATCCGAGATACCAGACACGCATGTAGGCAAGGATATGGGGCATGAGGTCCTCGCCGGCTCCGAGGAGATGAAAGACGGGCCGGATCGTAAAAAAGCCGACGATCGCAATCAGAGAAGACAGGACCATCGCCAGCATCAGGCCGGCAGTGGCCAGTCGTTTTTCCTCGCGGATGTTGCGCGTGCCGACGGCGCGCGAAAAGAGCGCCATGATGCCGATGCCCAGGCCGAGCGACAGACTGCCGAAGAACAGAACGAGAGGGAAGGTAAAGGAGATGGCCGCCAGTTCCACGGTGCCGAGCTTTCCTATAAAATAGGTGTCGGCAATGTTGAAAATGGTCAATCCGAGCATTCCAACGATGCTGGGCAGGGTCATCCGTACCAACAGCATTTTGATGGGACTGCCGGTGACATCTCTTGCGTACTTATTCAATTCCTATTCCTTATCTGATTATCAAAACCGGTCAATATGCCGCCCCCTGCGGGGATTATAAACGCTTTTGTCTGGTAAAAACAGTATTTTTCGGTCCTCTATCGATGCGGCACTGATTTGCGGTTGACAGCCGAGGCGAGGGGCGTTATGTTTCTATGCTGACGGGATTTAAGCCGGACCGTCTGACGGAAAAGACCTTGTTTTAAGGATGGAAATCCATGAGCAAACCGACCTTATCGGCCTACCTTCGAGATCACCTGGATGATATCAGCCGTAAGCAGGATCCGGGGCCTTATCTGACGATTTCGCGGCAGTACGGCTGCCAGGGCCATGAGCTGGGGCAGTATATGCTCGAAAAACTGAACGAACGGGACGGGCAGGGCCGTTGGAAGATGTATTATAAGGAACTGCTGCGTCAACTGGCCGACGATACGGGGCTCAGCCAGGAGATCATCGAGCGGGAGCGTCTCTCTAAGCCCAGTTTGTTTAAGGACTTCCTTCGCGGGCTGAAAAAAAGCAGCATCCCGGACGGCTATGAGATCCGCAATAAAATTACATTGATGGTACGGACTGTCGCTTTTGAAGGGTATTCGATTATTATCGGACAGGGCGGCGCTGCGGCCACGGCCGACATTGATAATGGGCTGAGTGTGCGCGTCGAGGCGCCGAGAGAATGGAGAATCGCGAGGATCAGCATCCGCGACAAGATAGATAAGACAGCGGCTTCAGCGAAGATTGTAGAAATAGAGAAGCACCGCGAATATGTTCGGAAGCTGTACGATGAGAAGAATCCGCGCGAGCCGGCCTTTGGTCTGGTTTTTGATAATTCGATCTTTAAGAAGGAACAAATCGCCGAGCAGCTTCTTCTGGCAATGGAGCAGAGGGGCTTGATCGAGGCGGCGGCCTCGTAACGGCCGTGGCGGAGCGTCCTTTCTTTTTTTCAAAAACGGGAATCCTTTGAGTTTTTTCTTGTCATGCGAGCGGGTTCGGCTATGATAGGCGATCCGTCAAGTAAAACATGTGGCTCTAAAAACAGGATGTGCAATGGAACTGGTTCAGCGGATTAAAAAGGCCGAGGAAGAGGCCCGCCAGCTTGTGGAGGCGGCGCGACAGGAAGCGGCGGAACTTTCCGAACAGGCCAAACAAAAGGAAGAGGCAATGCGCAAGCAGGCCCAGCAGGCGCGTCGAGAGGCGATTGATCGGGCCGTCTCGGAGGGGGAGCAGGCCGGGCAAGAGCAGGTCGAGGCCCTTCTTCGTGAAGGAATGCAGGAGATTGAGGCCCTTGTCCGGCATGCGGAAAGCCGGATGGACGGGTGCGTATCGAACATTGTGTCGCAGATTCAGTCCTGAGCCCTTTGACATCAATTGACGGGACCCCGCTATGTCTATAGCCCGTATGGAAAAAATCATGATTGTGGCTCACCGCAGCCAGGCCGCGGAACTCCTGGAAGCTTTGCAGGAGGCGGGTCTTGTGCAGCTCTTGGACGCCGAGCGTGCGATGGTCAGCAAGGAATGGCCGGAGCTGCAGAGCGAATATCGTCGCCCGCGGGATCTGGAGGAGACGGTCGGCCGTCTGGAGAAGGCGGCCGCGTTTCTGGAAGCCCATGCGCAGGGACCGGCCCCGACAAGTTTGTTTTCGCCGCTTGTTGAAATTGACTCGCAGCGGTACGCGACGGTCATCAGCGGGCGGGAGGCGATGGATCTTCTGGAGCGTACTGAACAAACGCAGAAACGGCTGGATCGGCTGGCGGCGGAGCTGGAACAGGTGACCGAGCGGCTGGATCGGCTGCTGCCGTGGGGGGAGCTGGGCTGCCGGGTGGAAGAGCTGTTTGGATTGTCGAGCATGGCGCGGTTCATCGGGATGCTGCCCCATCAGACACTGGATGAGGTCACCCGGTCGCTGGAGCCCCTTCCGGCCGCGATGGAGGTAGTGGGGCGAACTGATACACAAAAGGCCTGCGTGATTCTTTGTCTGCCGGAGGAGGCGGGGGCGGTGCAGAAGCTTTTGCGCAGCGCCGAGTTTGATCCGGTGCATTTAGAGGACATGCAGGGGACGATCCCGGACCTGATCGCGCAGTATCAGGAGCAGCTTCAGGCCCTGGATCGGGATCTGAAGGAAAGTACGGAGCATGCGGCCGAACTGGCCGAGCAGCGTTTGGATTTGAAGATTTTATATGATTATTACGCCAACCTGCTGGATCGCAAGATCGCTCAGCACAGCGCCCCGGCCACAGAGCAAACCGTGTTTCTGGAGGGCTGGACAAGGCGGAAGGACTATAAGCAGGTGGAGGCGATTGTCGGGGGGTTTGAGGCGTGTGATGTGACGATTTTGATTCCCGTCGAGGGAGAAGAGCCGCCGGTGGAGATTGATAACGGTCCGGCCGTGCGCCCGTTTGAGTCGATTACGCGGCTGTACGGGATGCCGGCGTCGACGGATGTGGACCCGACGGTTTTTTTGGCTCCGTTTTTCGCATTGTTTTTCGGAATCTGCATGACGGACGCGGCCTACGGGCTGATTATGATGGGTTTTATGTGGTGGCTGCTCAGGAAACTGAAAGGGGACAGGAAGTTTGTCCTGATGATGCTTTTCTGCTCGGTGACAACGATTGTCGCCGGGGCGCTGACGGGCGGCTGGTGCGGAGACGCGGTGCAGATTTTTCTGCCGCAACTGGATTCCTATCGACAGTCGATAATGTGGTTTGATCCGCTGGAAAAACCGATGCACTTTTTCGCGATTTCGCTGGGATTGGGGTATTTGCAGATCATCACCGGCGTGTTGATCGCTTTTGTGCATAAACTGCGTCAAAAAGAGTACGCATCGGCGGTGTTTGATCATTTAAGCTGGCTGATCTGGCTCAACAGTCTTACTGTTTTCGGCCTGAGCAAGGCGGGGCTGTTTCCGGAGTCGCTGGGGTGGCTGGGAACGGCGGCCGGGTTGACTGCGCTGGTTCCGGCGCTGATGATCGTTTTGTTCAGCGAGCGGGAAGGCGCGCTGGTCTATCGGCTCGGCATGGGCGGCTATAACCTCTTCAGCACGGTTTTCTACGTAGGCGACGTACTCAGTTATATTCGGCTGATGGCACTGGGGATCAGCACGGCCGGTTTCGGAATGGCGATTAACGTGATTGCCAAGCAGACGATGGACATTGCCTACGTGGGCTGGCTGGTCGGCGGGATGATCTTTGTCGGCGGGCATCTGTTCAACGTGGCCAACTCGGCGCTGAGTTCCTTTGTACACAGCATGCGGCTTCAGTTTGTGGAGTTTTTCACGAAGTTTCTGGCCGGCGGGGGCAAGGATTTTGTCCCGCTGCGTAAACAATATAAGCATATTTCGGTCAAAAAATAAAATTTTTGAAGCGGTATCCATAAGGAAAGGTTGACAAAGATGGAACAGGTATCACTGGGATTGGCCTATCTGGGAGTGGCGCTGGCGGCCCTGATGGCGGGGATTGGTTCGGCCGTGGGCATCGGCATTGCCGGGCGCAGCGCCGCCGGCGTGCTGAGCGAAAAACCGGAGCGTTACGGGCAGTTGTTTCTGCAGGTGGTGCTGCCGGGCACGCAGGGCTTTTACGGCTTTGTGATCGCGTTTTTCGCGATGCAGAAGATCGCCGCGTTCGAGGCGGGCGTGGATCTGTCCAGCGCCCTGGCGATTCTGGCGGCGTGTCTGCCGATTGCCTTCGCGGGAATGCTCAGCGCGATTCACCAGGGCAAGACCTGCGCCGGAGGCATCCTGATGACGGCCAAGCGGCCGGAGATGGCGGTCAAGGCGGGCGTGCTGTACGCAGCGATGGTGGAAGTGTATGCCGTGCTGGGATTTCTGATTTCGCTGCTGATTCTGCTGAGCATCAATCCACCGGCGGGAGCATAATTCAAGGCGGTCCCCTTAAGCAGGAATCAAGCGTATGAAAGCCGAACAGGTAGTCGAAAAAATTCTTTCGGAAGCCCGCGGGCAGGCCGAGAGTCTTCTGTCAGAAGCGCGGTCGAAAATCGAGGCCCGTCAACAGGCACTGCAGGCGGAGATGGACGAATACGCCAAACAGACCGAGGCCCTGGCCCAGGAAGCCGCTGAGGACAAGCAGGCCCGTATGCTGGCGTCCGCCCGTATGGACCTGCAGAAAAAGAAACTGGCCGCCAAGGTGGACCTGCTCAACAAGGTGTTTGAGAAGGCCCGCGAGCGGATTAACTCGCTGCCGGACGGGGAGTACCAGGACCTGATGAGCCGGCGGATGATCGAGGCAACGTCCACCGGCGACGAGGAAGTGATCACGGGCCGCCAGGAAACCCGGATCGGTCACGATCTGATCAAGCAGGTCAACAAGAAACTGGGTCCCGGCTTCAAGGGCAATCTTCGCCTGTCCGGCGAAAAGGCGGACATTGAAGGCGGTTTTCTCCTCCGCCGGGGTCGAGTGCAGATCAACGGCTCGACGGACGTGCTGATCGCCCAGGTTCGCGAACGCATGGAAGCCGAACTGATTGAGGACTTATTCACAGAATGAATTATCCGCAGCCGGCCGTTATTGACTTTTTCAGTGATCCGCCGATTGGTCCGGAGGACTGGCGATATGCCTTTGCCACCGGGAAGGTGCGCGTTCTGGAAACGCAGATGCCGGACCGGGCCCTGCTGGCGGAGCTGGCCGGGGCCGACCGGTTTGAGGCGGCCGCGGAGATGCTCAGCGGGACCGAATACAGCCTGTCTCCGAAATCCGACAGCGGCCAGATCGAGGCGATGCTGCTGGAGCGGCGCAGCGAGGTCCGCCGTCTGTTCGTGGACCTGATGCAGGACGAGGCCATCGTGCGGATGTTTCGCGCCCGGGAGGACTTTACCAACATGCGGCTGGCGGTTCGGCGCGTGGTGACCGACAAACCGCTTGGGACCGATTACAGCACGGAGGGGGCCATCCCCGCGGAGGAGTTCGAGGAGATTTTTGAGCAGGAACTGTATGAGCGGTTTCCGGATTACCTGCAGGAAGCCGTAGAGGCGGCGGTGCTGGGGTATTATGAAAACAAGGATATTCGTCAGATCGATTACGCGATTGACCGGGTGGAGGCGCACTGGCGGATTGAGCAGAGCATGCGGGCCGGGAGCGTTTTTTGTGTATCGCTGAACCGCCTTCGCATTGATCTGCATAATCTCCGCACCCTGATGCGTCTGAAATTCGCCGAGCGGGAGGAACCGTTCCATTTTTTGGCGGGAGGATTCGTGGAAACGGACAAGTTTGTCCAGGGGCTGGATCACAATTATGATTCGCTGGCGCCGCTGTTTTACGCGACGCCTTATTATGACCTGATAGACAACGGCGTTCGCTACTTCAAGGACCGGCAGTCGTTCCTGAACCTGGAGCGGGGCTGCGAGGATTTCCTGATGGGCTTTTTGAAAACCACACGGACGCTGGCGTCCGGCCCGCAGCCGGTGATGGCCTACCTGCTGATGAAAGAGGCGGAAATCCGCACGGTGCGGATGCTGCTGGTCGGCCGGAAAAACGGACTGGCCGGGTCGCTTCTGCTGGACCGGCTGGGGACGTGGATGGGATAACGAGTATCCAAAGGTAAAACGCGGACCGCCCTTCGGGGCGGGCTTTTAACAGGACAGGATATGGAAGGCAAAGTAGCGGTTTTTGGAAACGCGGATTTCGTGATGCCGTTCGCGGCGATGGGGCTGGACTCCTTCGCGGTGGAGCCGGCGGCCGAGGCGGTGCAGAAAACCGCAGAGGAAATTTTGAAACAGAAGTATTCGCTGGTGGTCGTGGCCGAGAATATCGCGCCGCAGGCCCAGCCGGTGTTTGATACGACGCTGAAGAAGACGGCCCCGTGCATTGTAGTGGTTCCGTTTACGGCCGAGCCGACGGGCGTGGCGACCGAATCGCTCGGGCGCATGATCAAAATGGCAACGGGAATCAATATTTTAAAAGCATAAATCGACAGGATGGGAACCCTTTAGAAAGCAGGCAAATAAACCATGGCGGAAGAAAAAATCGGGAAAATCGTAAAAGTGGCCGGCCCCGTGGTGGTCGCCGAAGGGATGACCGGGGCGCACATGTATGACGTGGTGCGCGTCGGCGAGGAAAACCTGATCGGCGAGATCGTGGAACTGCACGGCGACCGCGCCAGCATCCAGGTGTACGAAGATACGGTCGGGATCGGCCCCGGCGAAAAGGTGGTCAATACGGGCGCTCCGCTGAGCGTGGAACTGGGTCCGGGCCTGATCTCCAATATTTATGACGGGATTCAGCGGCCGCTCAGCGCCCTGGTCGAGGCACAGGGCAGTTTTATTAAGCGGGGCAGCGATATCCCCGGCCTGCCGCGCGACAAGAAATGGACTTTTGAGCCGTCCGTGGACAACGGGACCGAGGTACATCCGGGAACGGTGGTCGGGCAGGTTCAGGAATCCACGCTGGTGTTGCACAAGATTATGGTTCCGCCGGGGGTTTCGGGAACGGTTGAGGGGCTCAAGGCGGGCGAGTATACCGTCACGGACCCGATCGGGACGGTCAAGACAAAGGGCGGCGAGCATACGCTGACGCTGATGCAGAAATGGCCGGTTCGCCGGCCGCGTCCGGTGACCCGTCGGCTGAACCCCAACCGGGTGCTGCTGACCGGCCAGCGGGTGATTGACGCGTTCTTCCCCATTGCCAAGGGCGGGACGGCCTGCGTACCTGGTCCGTTCGGCACGGGCAAGACCGTGGTGCAGCACCAGCTTGCCAAGTGGGTGGATGCCGACATCGTGGTGTACGTCGGCTGCGGCGAGCGCGGCAACGAGATGACTGACGTGCTGAAGGAGTTTCCGGAACTGACTGATCCGCACAGCGGCGAGCCGCTGATGAAACGGGTGGTCCTGCTGGCCAACACCTCGGATATGCCGGTGGCGGCCCGCGAGGCGTCCGTGTATACGGGCATTACGATTGCCGAATACTTCCGCGACATGGGTCTTTCGGTGGGTATGATGGCCGACAGCACCAGCCGCTGGGCCGAGGCGATGCGTGAGATCTCGACCCGGCTGGAGGAAATGCCCGCCGAAGAGGGGTACCCGGCCTACCTGGGCGCCCGGATCGCCTCGTTTTATGAACGGGCCGGCCGCGTGGTTTGCAGCGGCGCCCCGGAGCGGGAAGGCGCCCTGTCGATCATCGGGGCGGTCAGTCCGCCCGGCGGCGACCTGTCGGACTCGGTGGTGCAGGCGACGCTGCACGTGGTCAAGGTGTTCTGGTCCCTGCTGGCCCGGCTGGCCCAGCAGCGGCATTTTCCCGCGATTGACTGGCTGACCAGTTATTCCTTTTATAAGCAATACCTCTCGGAGACGTTTGAAAACAAGGAGCAGGGACAGGAATTTGCCGCGATGACCCAGCAGGCGATGACGCTGCTGGAGCAGGAGTCGCAACTGATTGAAATCGTTCGTCTGGTGGGGGCCGAGTCCATCAGCGCCGCCGACCGAATGACCCTGGAGACATCCAAGAGCATCCGCGAGGACTTTTTGCACCAGAACGCCTTCCACAAGGTGGATACCTATACGCCGATCGAAAAACAGTACGACCTGCTCAAGCTGATTCTGCATTTTCATAAGCAGGGTCTGGCGGCGATTGAAAACGGCGTGGAAACGGGGGATCTGTTCGCCCTGCCCGTTCGGGAAGAAATCGCCCGGGCCAAGTATCTCGATTACGCGGAAGCCGAAAAGATCCGCGGCATCGAGGTGACCATCGACAAACAGGTTAAGGAACTTTATTCAACCGTAGCCAGCGAATCGTAGGTTGGCGCATTTGCCCGGAAGCCGGGCCGTAAAAAAACAGGAGCCGGATATGCTGAAAGAATACAAGACCGTCTCGGAGATCGCAGGCCCCCTGATGCTCGTGGAGGGGGTCGATCAGGCCAAGTACGGGGAGATTGTGGATATTGAGATGGGCGACGGGTCGGTCCGTCACGGCCAGATCCTGCAGGTGGAAAAGGACAAGGTGCTCGTACAGGTTTTTGAAGGGACCGAGGGAATCAACATCAGGGATACGACCGTGCGGTTCCTGGGAAAGCCCATGGAGCTGGCGGTCTCGCCGGATATTCTCGGCCGGGTCTTCAGCGGCACCGGGCAGCCGAAAGACGACGGTCCGCGGATCCTGCCGAAGATGCGGCTGAACATCAACGGCAACCCGATCAATCCGTATGCCCGCGACTATCCGAACGAGTTTATCCAGACGGGCATCAGCACGATTGACGGGCTCAATCCGCTGGTGCGGGGCCAGAAGCTGCCGATCTTTTCGGGGTCGGGTCTGCCGCACGACGATATTACCGCTCAGCTTGCCCGGCAGTCCACGGTGCTGGGCAAGGGCGAGGCGTTCGCGGTGGTGTTCGCGGCGATGGGGATTACGTTTGAGGCGGCCCAGTTTTTCATCAACGACCTGACGGAAACCGGCGCGATCGAGCGTGCGGTGCTGTTTATCAACCTGGCTAACGATCCGGCGATTGAGCGGATTGCCACACCGCGTGTGGCCCTGACGGCGGCCGAATACCTGGCCTTCGAAGAGGACATGCACGTGCTGGTAATCCTCAACGATATGACCAACTACTGCGAGGCGCTGCGTGAGATCAGCGCCGCCCGCAAGGAAGTGCCCGGCCGGCGCGGCTATCCGGGATACCTGTATACGGACCTGGCGACGATTTATGAACGGGCCGGTCGCGTGAAGGGCAAGAAGGGATCGATTACGATGGTTCCGGTGCTGACGATGCCGGAGGACGACAAGACGCACCCGGTTCCGGACCTGACGGGGTATATTACCGAGGGGCAGATTATCATGAGCCGGCCGCTGCACCGCAAGGGCATCGCCCCGCCGGTCGATGTGCTGCCGAGTTTGTCGCGACTGAAAGACAAGGGCATCGGGGCGGACAAAACGCGCGAGGATCACGCGGACTTGTACAACCAGCTTTACGCGGCCTATGCGCGGGGCAAGGAGGCGCAGGAACTGGCTACGATCCTGGGGGAGGCGGCGCTGTCGGCCGAGGATCAGAAGTATATGAAATTCGCCAATGAGTTCGAGAACCGGTATATCTCGCAGGGTTATTATGATAACCGGACCATTATGCAGACGCTGGACCTCGGCTGGGAACTGCTGAGCATGTTTGACAACGCCGAACTGAAGCGAATCGATGAAGAGCTGATTGAGAAATACATGCCGAAATTCCGCAAGAAAAAAGACGGTCAGGAGCCGGAATCGGACGCGGCGGAAGCGGAAGATCAGGAAGCGGAAAACACGGAAGCGAACCCGGAAGAAACCGAAGCCCCAGAGAAGCCGCAGGAGTAAACGGATCGTATGCAGCAAAATATAAGCGCCACACGTATGACACTGCTGAACCTTCGGCGGCGGGTAGCCCTGGCCGTGCGGGGCCATCGTCTGCTCAGTGAAAAACGGGATGAGCTCTCCCGGCAGCTTGTCATTATCTCCAGAACGCTTCGCGATCTGCGGCAACAGGTGGAAAAGGAACTGCTGGAAACGACTCGGCGATTTATGATGGCCCGCTCGACCATGGGGCCGGAGAACCTGAAGGCGGCGCTGGAGATCCCCACCAAAAAATTCAGCTTAGCGATCCGGTTTGCCAGCATCATGAGCGTCAAGGTGCCGGAGCTGACCAAAAAAATCGAGGGCGACATTGTCTGCTACGGCTTCGCGACGACCAGCGGCGAACTGGATGTGGCGCTGCGGGCGCTGGAGCGGGCGTTCGATACGCTGATTGAACTGGCCGGCAAGGAAAAACAGGCCCAGCTTCTGGCTACCGAACTGCAAAGCACCCGCCGTCGGGTCAATGTGCTTGAGCACGTCGTCATTCCGGACCTGCAGGAAACCATCAAATATATCTATGGCAAACTGGGCGAGGCCGAGCGGGACAACATCAGCCGCCTGATGATTATTGCCGACATGATACGGGGATAATGTCCCGGCCGCGGGGCGAATTTTCGGACACACAACCTCTTTTATTTATTAAACAAATCTTGTACTCCCTGCCGCAAGCCGGTAGAATAATGAGCAATCTGAAAGATTCACGATATTTTTACACCGGTTTGTTGGGCCGGTGTTTTGCCAAATGGCTGAACTGAATAACAACAAGCCGTCCGGGCCGGCGAAATCCTTTATGACGATCGGGCCGACCCTGCATTACAGCCATGCCAATGTGCATAGCTGCTGGGGGCTTTCTCTGGCGGTGTATATCGGGGTGTGCTTTTTCTGGATCCGGCTGATCAGCGGGCAGGCGCTGGTTCTGGATCTGATGCAGATTTTTCGTCCGCAGGCGTGGGACCTGGGCCGGGTGGTCACCCATCCGCTGAGTATTTATGAATATCCCTGGCAAATCACGGTTCTTGGGGCCGTGATGGGCGTTCTGGCGGTCACTCCCCTTCTGACGGCGCAGCTGCTGAGT
Organism: Phycisphaerae bacterium; assembly: GCA_018433925.1. Classification (GTDB taxonomy): domain Bacteria; phylum Planctomycetota; class Phycisphaerae; order Sedimentisphaerales; family Anaerohalosphaeraceae; genus JAHDQI01. The sequence continues at coordinate 12,999 of JAHDQI010000305.1, forward strand.
TTTCGGTACAGCATTCCGATGATCCTGTCGGTTATTTTGGTCGCCCGGCTTCCGGCGCTGGGGCTGTTTTTGCTTGCGGGCTGCCTGGCGGTGGCCTGCCGGCCTTTGCGATTTCGCTCGCGGATCATTGCCCTGGCCTTGTGCATGAGTCCGGCGATGGTGTACTGGGCTGTTTTCGGGGGCAGCCAGAGCAGCGATCCGATTCGCTGGGGCATTTCGTATGCCCCGTGGATTTACGCATGGCTGACCGGCCTGCTGATTGCCGGGCTGAGCATCGGGATCGGCCCTTTTACGCGGTACCGGCCGGGGCTGATCTGGAGCATTACCCTGCTGATCGGCGTGCTGGCCTACCTGACCTTTCACCTGACGGTCGGGTTTGATGAGCTGGATTATCAGCTTTATGTGGCGCGCAACAACCCGGAGGAACAGGTCGAGTTTTACGATCGTTCGCTGACCCGTGAAATCGACGCCATTTTGAACGACGAAATCATGTACAGCGAAATGGCCGGTTATTTTTATCCGACCGACAAAATCGAACTTCGCAAAAAACTCAAGGCGGAGATTGAGAACCTGCTGTACTACAACCGCTGGCCGCACTGGTTTCAGAAAAATCTTCCCGATGAGCTGAAATACCACGCCCGGAGCCGGGAACTGCTGGCCCAGTACAATACGTTTATCGAAAACCGCTCCTCCAGCCGGCGGGTTCCCATTGCCCTGTATTTCAAGGCGATGATCCATGAATATCACCCGGACGCAAGATATTTCGGTCAGACCGAGATGCTCCGGTTTTATCATGATTACCCGTTTTATGAAAACTTTCATATCTGGCAGGATCTTCTGTTTCGTTTTCCGAACAGTCCGGAGTCGCTGGAGGCCCGGTGGCGCATCGCCGTGCAGGAGGCGGGCAACGAACGGTTCAAAGAGGCCCTGGGCCTGTGCGAGGTTGGCCAGGCGCTGCTCGATCAGCATCTGGCTGCGGACGAGGCCGCCCCGCCCTCGTCCGCGGGTCTGATGACGGCCTTTCAGCCGCCGGCCGGTACCGCGATGACGCGTTATAAATTACAGTCTCTTCGTCTGCGGCTGGCGGCCCTCAAAGGGCTGCTGTCTGCGGCCAACCAGGGGACCGGTCCGGAGGAAAAACAGCGGCTGGCCCGGTTTGCCGTTCTCAATCCCTACAGCCGCAATTATGCGCGTCAGCTTGATGAGCTGCTGGCGCCGATGTCTCCGGAAGATCCGCTGCGGGACAATGTACTGCTGGCGCGGGCCAAGCTGAACCCCGATCTGCAGCTCCGGGCCAGGGCAATGCAGGAAATCATGGATTCCTATCCCGACCGGGACGGCAGCGTCCAGGCGCTGTATGAGCTGGGCATGGTCAACGTCCAGCAGTGGAAAGAAATGAAACAGGAAGACCGCGACAAACTGACCCATTTGACGGAGGCCCGCTCGCTGCTGAGCCGGTACGCGGAGACCTATCCGCAAAGCGCCTGGGCCGAATCGGCCCGCCGCACGCTGGCCTCCCTTCCGCAAGTCGAGTAATCATTCTGTCTTTATCGGACGTGCCGGCTGCCCCGTTCGGCAAGCCGGCTCAAATCCGCACGCATCCGGTTTCGAAAAAGTGATTTTGTCCGATAAAATCTCGCCTGTCGGCCCGTCTTTCCAAAACCTCAAAAGCCCAAAAAACAGGGCGATTCTCCGCTTAGTCTGCCGGCGGGTTTGACCGATAGGATTGTGTACTTTATGTTTTAATGAAGGACCCGAAATGAACAGAGGTTCTTGCAGACGACGATTGTGTTCGCGCAGGAAAGACAACAGGCCGATCCCCTGCCCCGTGCAGGGCGTCCTGAAAACGAGCCGTTAAAATCCAGTGCGCTTCCATGGATCAAAAAGAACAAAACGCAAACAGCGGAACGATTAAAAACTGGTATACCTGGGCGCTGCTGGCGCTGCTGCCGGGAGTAACCGGCTGGTTTATCGTGCTGACCCAGGACCAAATCCAGCAAAACCGGTCTGAAACCTTCAAAAGCATCAGCCGCCAGCAAAAGGAGGAGTTCCTCGATATGTACGGGGAATGGAGCCGGCTGACCACCCAGGACAAACTGGAAAACCCGTGGGGGACCGGTCCGTACGGCGGCCCGGAAATCCAGAGCAAACTGCTGAAGAACCAGGAAGAGCGGCTGATGGCCGATCTTCCGGAACTTCTGTCCGACGGGGCTTTTCCGGATGAACTGGGCGACATTCTCTACGGGCCCGGATGGCACACGCGGGTGGAGGAGTATCGCAAACAGATTGAATACCAGGAAATCCTCAGCATCTGCTCATCGATTCTGATTGTCACAGGGGGGATCGGTTTTTGCATCGGAACCGGCCTGCTGATCCGAAAGAAGATTCTTGTCCGCTGCAGGCAAAAGAGGGCCGAGGCGAAAGAAGCCAGGGCTTCTTCCGAATCGGAAGACGGCGGCGACGCTTCGTCGGCCGAGGAAACCGCCGACAACGAAGTGCATCTGTTCACAAAGAAAAAGAAAAAAGACAAATCCGACACGGCCCCCTCTGGCCAGGCCGGGCCGAATCCTTCCCGGCAGAAGCCGCCGCAGAGACCCGCGGCCGGGGAATCGAAGCCGCCGGACCCGGACCCCGACGCCCCCGCAGAGACAGCGCCGGCCGAAACGGAGGCCGCTTCGCAGGCCCTTGCGGCAACGGCCCTGCTGACCGAGACGATGAAGGCGGAAACCGATCCGCTGCTGTCTTCGCTGATGACGCCGGAACCGGTGGCCCGGGAACTGACCGAACTGACCGAACAGATGACCGCCATCCGGGAATTTGCCGCCGAGCAGCAGTCGCAGGCGAAAAAGTTTCAGGACGGCTACGACTGGATGCTGATCAAGCGATTCTGCCTGCGGATTATCCGCTGCATCGACAATATCGACGACCGCGTCCGGCTGATGGAGACGGAAAAGAAGGACACCTCCCCGCTGGAGGATATTCGCGATGAACTGATCTTCGCGCTGGAATCGAGCGGGGTAGAACCGTATGAACCGGAGCTCGGCCGGGACTACCGGGGCCTGGAAAAATACGCCGAAGCGGTCAAAGACCGAAAGAAAAACACCGACCCGGAGAAGACCGGCAAAATCGCCGAAATCGTTCGCTCCGGCTACCAATATCTGATCAGTGATGAGGAAGTAAAAATTGTTCGATGCGCACAGGTAAAATTGTATGCGTAAGTACATTGAGACCCAGTCAAAAGGACAGGAACTATGGCTATCATTGCAGGAATTGATTTAGGAACGACGTTTTCGGCCCTTGCGATTTTAAATAAAATCGGCCGTCCTGAGATTGTTCCAAACAGCGAAGGGGAACGCATCACGCCGTCGGCGGTGTACTTTGATGAGGACCAGGACGCCACGGTTCGGGTCGGCATCGAGGCCGTCAACTGCCGGCAGTTAAACCCGGAGCGCTCGATCCGCTGGATCAAACGGCACATGGGCGATTCGCAGTGGCGCAAGCAAATCGACAACAAGGCCTGGACGCCGGAGGAAATCTCCGGCCTGATCCTCAAGAAACTCAAGCAGGACGGAGAGATCGAACATTCGGCCATTGAGGACGTGGTCATCTCCGTGCCGGCTCACTTTGACGAGGTGCGCCGCAAGGCCACGATGGACGCCGGAAAAATGGCCGGCCTGAACGTGGTCGGCATTGTCAACGAACCGGTCGCCGCGGCCCTGTACTACGCGACCACGCAGAACATCAGCGGTCGCGTGCTGGTCTATGACCTCGGCGGCGGCACGTTTGACGTGACCATCATGGACGTGGAAGGCCAGACGATCAAGATCATCTGCAGCCAGGGCGATCATGCCCTCGGCGGCGTGGATTTTGACCAGAAGATTCTCGAAATCTTCGAGCAGACCTATGAGAAACAGACCGGTCAGAAACTGATCGGCAATGAACAGGAGCGGGCCAAATACGAAGACGAGGCCGAGGACGTCAAGAAGACGCTCTCTCGCCGAAACGTGGCCAAAAAACTGCTGTACGGTTCGGCCGGCAGCGCCCGCGTGGAAATCACACGGCAGGATTTTGAAGAGGCCATCGAATCGCTCATCGGGCGGACGGAAATGCTGATCGATGTCAGCCTGGAAGAGGCCGGCTGCACCGGCGACCAGATCGACCAGGTCCTTCTGGTCGGCGGAAGCACGCGCATTCCGTTCATCCAGAACCGCCTGACTGAAAAATTCGGCAAAGCGCCCCGCGTGGCCGTCAATGTCGATGAATGCGTGGCGCTGGGCGCGGCGATTCACGCCGGGCTGACCCAGTTGCGCGACCGGCCGGACCAGGTCGAGTCGGGCATCGCCGCCGGGCTGAAGGATATCAAGCTCAAAGACGTCTGCAATCACAGTTACGGAACGCTGTGCGCCCCGATTGACGAACAAACGGGCAAACACGTCATTCGCAACAGCATCCTCCTGAAAAAGAACACCCCGCTTCCCTGCCAGTCCACGCAGACCTTTTATACCATGTCGGAAGGGCAGACCGAACTGCAGGTGACCATTACCCAGGGCGAAGACGACGACCCGGATTTTGTCAACAAGATCGCCACGGAAGTCTTTGAACTGCCGCCGGACCGGCCCGCCAACCGGCCGATCCAGGTCCGCTACAGCTACGACCTCAACCAGCGGATGCATTGCTGTTTTCAGGATGAGGAATCCGGCCGCGTTCTTGAAGTGGACCTGGCCATGAATGAAGAAGGGCAGTCCTCTGAACAAACCGTGCAGCAGAAAACCGACGAGCTTGAAAAATTCCAGGTTCAATAAATGACGGGCACCACCCTCGGCATCCTGATCGCAGTATTAACTACGGTGACGGCCGTGGTGGCCATCGGCCCGGTTCCGCTGCGCCGCCTGCTGGCCCGCTGGATTCCCTCTGTTGACCCGGATTATTTTTCGTGCCGAATCCTCAAACTCGAAGAGGACACCGGCAGCGGCTACAGCGATGTGCTCGCCATCCAGATCCAGGGCGTCATTCGCGCCCCGCGCGAGCGCTGCGATACCGATCTGCTTATTTGCCTGACCGATGTCAGCGAAGGAAACAGCGGCCCCAAGCCGGTCCTCTGCCGGCGGCCGGAATGGTCCGCCGAGGGCAGCAGCGCCAACGAAACCAAAATCCATAACGGCACGCTGCCCGCCCGCGTCTCCGCGCTGACGGACTGGGTTACGGCGATTGAAATTCGAACGTCGGACCTCGTGTTTCCCCGCCGCGGTCCCTGCCTGCTTGAATGCGTCCTTTCGGTCGTCGAAACCGAAACCGGCAAACCGCTGGCCTCGGCCCGGGGACAGGTTCAGGTGGACTGCGAATCGCGCGGCTACGAAGAAATCCGTCAGCAGCGCTCTACCAAACAGGCGGCGATCCTGCAGCTTGCCTCCTGCGTCTGGGAATGGACGCGGAGCAATCCGGAGGCCAAAACGATTCTCGATCAGTGGCTTTCGCAGCAGTCTTTCGGGGCCGGACAGTCCGCCGAAACGCTTTTGGATTCATTCAGCGGCTCGCCGGAGGAGCGGGTGGACCAGGCCTGCGATGACCTGCTGGGCTGGGCCGAACCGGCTGACCGGTACATCGCCGTCGAATTGTGTCTGACCATCGCCGCCGCGTGCAGCGATATTCCCAAAGACCTGCTCGGCCGGCTCCTCGCCCTGGCCGAAAAACTGGAAATTCCAAAAGAGCGTTTTCAGGCCCTGAGCCAGAAATACCTGACCGGACGCGTCGGCCACATGGAGGACCCCCGCGCCCTGCTGGGCCTGACGGAGGAGATGACCGAACCGGAGATTCACCAGAAACTGACGGCCGAATACCGCAAGTGGAACGCCCGCGTGACGCATCCCGACGCGGCCGTGCGGGCCCAGGCCGACCAGATGCTTAATCTGATTGCGCAGTTCCGCAGCCGCTGCGGCCGTCACTCCTGAGACCGCCGCCGAGGGCGGAGGGCAGGTCGTCATTTCGTTTTTGATAGAGATAATCTTTCAGGAAGCATCCCATTTCATAATCCCCGCAGCGCAGTTTCCAGTCCGGGCGGAACATCATCGGGTGCCAGTCATAACTGGCCGCCCAGGCGGTGCTGCTGATTTGGCGGGCCTCGATCCATGCCATCAGCGGCCGGGCATAATTGTCGATGGTGCCCTGGTGCTGCGGGCCGCGCCGAAAGGACCGGCTGAATCCCCACTCGCTCATAAACACCGGCCAGACCTCCAGGCAGCGGGTGATGTGATTTCTGTACCATTCGGCGTTGTCGTTGAGCCAGTGCATGGGATACATGTGCGAGACCATCGCGAAATTATTGCCGCCGACCGGATCGCTGACCGGATGGTCGGCGGCCGGGCCGATGATCTGCGAATAACTGGCCCCGGCCACGAGCAGCAGATTATTGGGGGCGTGTTTGCGGATGATGTCAATCCAGGTCTGCATATCCCGGCGGACGCTCAGCCAGCATTCCTCGTCGGTGCCGACGCTGTTGATCGGCTCGTTGAACAATTCAAAAATCACATGGCTGTCGCCGGCGAATCTGGGGGCCATGTATTCCCAGAACTGACAGGTCGTTTCGACGTGATCGAAGGTGTTGCCGATATAGTGCCAGTCCACGATGGCGTAGAGCTGCTTCGAGGCGCAGTAATCGACCATCGGCCGCAGCAGCTTTTCGTAAAAGGCGTCGCTGTCCGGATCAAAGGTAAAGGGGCTTTTGTAATCGGCCTCGTCGGCCGGGTAAATCGGCATGCGGATGACCGTCGGATACCAGCCGGGAGAGTTGCCCTGCGGGTCCTGCTTATTCGTAATGCGGTCCAACATGCGGAGGGCGCCGCCGAAGTGTTTTTCGGTGCCGCCGATATCAATCATGGAGATGCCGCGGAGAACCACGACATTGCCGGCCGGGTCTTTGATGACATTCCCATCGGCCCGCAGCGGCGGCAAAGCCGTCTGCGCGCGCGATCGTGAGCCGAAAAACAGGCCGCCGAGCACCGCCGCGACGGCGAGGTTTCGTACAATCGTCCGGTTGTCCTGCGTCTTCATCCGCATACTCCTTTATTGTCCCATGATCACGTTTACATGTACAGTTTTGCCGGGCGGACAGATCGGCAGGACCTGCCCTTCGACGGGTTTTCCGTCCAGCGTGATGCTCCGCACGCCTTTGCTGACCGCCCCGGGGTTGCTCACTTCGATCTCGTAGAGGCCGCCGCGGAAGCGCCGGCGGGCGCGAAAGTCTTTCCAGTCCGGCGGGATGCACGGGTCGATG